>DATFDJ010000049.1:0-14969 GCA_035252115.1 Nitrospira sp.
AGGCCTGGGCATTCAAGCACGACAGTACGCGCCGCGGCCTGAATATTCATGCCGACGCAGCAGCGGTCAACGTCAATTTCTGGATCACGGCGGACGAGGCCAATCTCAATCCGGCCACGGGCGGGCTGATCGTCTACGACAAAGAAGCGCCACGAGAATGGAACTTCAAGGACTATAACAGCGATCAGAACAAACCGAAGATCCTCGCCTGGCTGAAGGAAGTGGGAGCCGAAGCGATCAGAATCCCGTATCGCGCGAACCGCGCCGTCGTCTTCAACTCAGACTTGTTTCACGAGACCGACGACATCTCGTTCAAGGACGAGTATCTGTCCCGCCGCATCAATATCACACTGCTCTATGGCTATCGGCTGAAGGCGTGAGGGATCGGGAACGGGGACAGTCACCGACCGGAAAGGTGACAGTCCCCTACGCGGCCTCGGTGTCGGAGGGTTTTTCCTGGTAGGGCTGCAGTTCGAGCTGCGTCACGCTGTGTTGCAATCTCGCCCACTCTTCGGGCGCGAGGGTGATGAATTCCAATCCGAATTGCTGCGCACGGCTCCAGCGGACGATGGCCTCTTGAATCATCAACGGCGGCTCGTCCTCACTGGCTTGGACCTTCAATTCCAACGACGTGCCGGGGCGCACTTCCGTCCGGCTCTCGATCCGGCATCCTCGAATCGACAGGTCCATGAGCGTGCCTTCACCGCCGACGACGTTCAACGACGTGAAGGAACTGCGGAATCGAACCGGAAACCGCTTGTTCTTCCGATTCTCCATCTTTCTTAGTCCTCTACGAGGTGAAAGTGGTGGAGGGCGTTCAAAAAGGCAGTTCGGCGAGGCCGCAGGGAGCGAAAAGGCGAATCGTACGTCATCTGGTACGTTGAGCCTTTGAGCGATGCGAGAACGAAGCTGACGGCCTTTTTCAACGCCCGTCAACCTTTAATATTGCCAATCGGTCTCAGTTCCGCCACCTTTTTTGTGATTCCCGCGCGATCGACGGTCTCCACCACCTCGGAAATATTCTTGTAGGCGAAGCCCGCCTCCTCCGCGAGTCCGGACATCGAGACGGCCTTCACGAGAATGCCTTGCCGCTTCATCTGCTGCTGAAGCTGCTCGCCCCTGATCGCTTTCTTGGCCTGCGCTCGTGACATAGTACGACCCGATCCATGCATCGTGGAACCAAATGTGTCGCGCACCGCTCGATCGGTCCCCACGAGCAGATACGAACCGGTCTCCATCGATCCGCCGCAGATCACCGGCTGCCCCGTCCGGCGAAAGACTTCCGGCAATTCGGGATGCCCGGGACCGAACGCTCTCGTCGAACCCTTGCGATGGACGAGCAACTCGCCTTCGGGATAGCGCTCCACCTTGGCGATGTTATGGGCCACGTCGTACACGAGGTCCATGCCTAACTCCTCCGCCGAACTCCCGAACACGGACGCAAAGGCTTCGCGGATCTGATGCGTGATGACTTGCCGGTTCGCAAAGGCCGTGTTTGCGGCGCAGTTCATGGCCGCAAAATAATCTTGCCCCTCAGGAGAATGAAACGGCGCGCAGGCCAACTGTTGATCTTTCACCGCGATGCCGTAACGCCGCATGGCTTTTTCGAAGATCCTGAGATAGTCGCTCGCCACCTGGTGGCCGAATCCCCGCGATCCGCAATGAACCATGACGACGATCTGCTCATGACCCGTAATGCCCAATGCTTCCGCTGCGGCTCGATCGAACACCCGTTCGTCGGACACGACCTGCACTTCCAGATAATGGTTCCCCGATCCCAACGTGCCCAGTTGGTTGATGCCGCGGCTCACGGCGTGATCGGTGACTTTGGACGGATCGGCTGCCTCGATGCATCCGCCTTCTTCGATCCGCGACAGATCGCTGTGCCATCCGTATCCCCGCTCGATGCACCAGCGCGCGCCGTTCCTCATCACCGAATCGAACGCCTTCCGATCCAATCGGACAAATCCCCCCGCTCCGACGCCGGCAGGCACCAGCCGGAACAATTCCGTCATCAGCCGCTCCAACCGAGGCTGGACGTCCGCAAGCGTCAGATCGGTCCTGATCAAACGCATCCCACAGTTGACATCGTACCCGACGCCACCCGGAGAGATGACGCCGTTCCGCACATCGAAGGCGGCGACTCCCCCGATCGGAAAACCGTAGCCCCAATGGCCATCCGGCATACAGAGCGCATGGCGCACGATGCCCGGCAGACAGGCGACATTTGTCACCTGGTCGAACACGCCCTGGTCCATCGATTGAAGAATCTCCTCCGTCGCATAGATCCTCGCCGGAACCAGCATGCCGGATTTTTCCGACGCCGGGATCTCCCAGATCTCGTCGGTGATCTTATTGACGTGCATGGTGGTCTTCAGTTTCATGCCCATCTCATTAGAGCAATCAGCTGTCAGCCGTCAGCTATCAGGTCCAGGTTCCGATTCAGAGCTGACCGCTGAAAGCTGAGTGCTGATAGCTATTGCCTTACACGTCCAACACCACCCTCGCCGTCCACTTCCCATCCCGCTCGCACAACTCATAGAGGTGTTTCGTAATGCCCTTCACGTCGTTTCGCAGTTCCTGCGCCTGCCGATCAACCGGAGCGCCGACCAGCCGCCCGCGCAGCGTCCAGAGACCGTCCTTGTTCATGATGGTCAACGATGCGTCATGGAACACGACGCCGGCCGCATCCTTCCAATAGATGATCTCCGAGAGCCAGTCGAACAACAATTGGGGCAACTCCTCATCCTGCAACTCAATGACCCGGTGCCACGTCGATCCGACGGCCGTAGTATTGGCCATCGATTCCAATAACGCCTGGGTCGCGGCCCGGCACACTTCCTCGATCGAATCGCCTTCCGCCTCGAACGCCATATCGGCGACCGCGATATCGTCGAGATACCTGAAGGAGTGCGCCAAAGTCACACCGCAAGCGATAAACAAAACTTAGGTATGGTTCTCGGTGAAATCTTGGAAAATATTCTTCAGCATCGCACAGATGATGATATAGGAAAAGGATGGCTCTTGCTCCATGCCTGAAGAATTGCCGATTCTGGTCAGTGAGTATTACCGCAGTCATGTGCCTCAGCATTGGGACTCTATTTGATGGCTATAGCCTCGCGGAAGATTCTCCCGGGCGGCATTCCTTTCCCTTAGAACCCAATGCCCCACCCGCTGTGGGCAACATCGCCGGTGTGAAACTCTCCATTCCCCATCACTATTTGCTGTCCGGGGTGCATTACCAAGGGGAAGAGGTGTGGAAACCAAACCGGACCCCGCCTCCGCCCCGCACCTATGACACTGTCATCGAAGACTTTGCCATCTTACTCCGCCTCTCGACGCTCACACCCATTACCACCTCACAGGATTGGGCCGATTACCGAGCGTCGGCTGGAACGGCGGAGACACGACCGGGAAAACGGTGGATCACGGTGGGATTTCTTTCCGATATGTACCGGTCGAGCCGAGGACGCCTTGAACACACCGTCGATGTGTATTTGAAAGACAAGTCGGGCTTTGGTCCCTTCGAGTTGCAACGGCAGGAAGTGTTTGGACTTAAGCACGCCCGATCGCCAAAAAAGACAAATGAGAAAGCATGGTATGGGGACACTGACGAGATTTTCTATGATCCAGTGGGATTCGAAACGTTTATCAGATGTGCCAGTTACCTGCGAAAGGTGGAGCCGTTCGACTTAATGACGCACTGCGAACATCTTTTTGCCGTCCATGAAATCAAGGTCGTCGCAAAGGGCTACATTCAAAAGGAAGATTTGCCCCGGTGGCGGGAAATTGAAGCAGCGATCAGGAAGATCGCGCACACATTCGTGGTGGAATGATGCGTGCTCGGGACGGAACCAATCTGCTCATTCTACATTTTGCAGGCGGACTCGGCTCGGCAGTTGACGAAGGTCCGAAGTTGGAGGTTGTGAAGGACGGTACAATGTCTCGACGCTACTAGCCCTGAATAATGCGAGCTAGTCGAGCTGGAACATTTTTGGAAAATCCGTCAAATTGCGGCAGCCGTCTTTCGTGACGAGCACCATGTCCTCGATCCGTACCGCGCCGAGACCCGGATAGTAGAGCCCCGGCTCGACCGTCACGACGTTGCCCTCCTGCAGGAGCGATCCGGTGCGGCTGATGCGGGGCGCCTCGTGGATATCGAGACCGACTCCGTGCCCCGTCCCGTGAAAGTAGCCCTGCATGCGTCCGTTCACGAGTCCGGTCCTGTAGCCGGCCTTCTCGAATCGGTCGCAGATGCCGCGGTGAATCTTCATGCCGTCCGCCCCGTCCTTGATCTGCTCGATCGCCTCCTCCTGCGCGTCCTTCACGATCTGATAGAGCTTGAGCAGATCCTCGCTCGGCCGGCCCCGCACGACGGTTCGGGACATGTCGGCGAAATAGCGGCTAGTGGACGACCGGGGGAACACGTCGAAGATGATGCTGCGGTGCGCCGGCAAGGGACCGCTCCCTTCGTTGTGCGGATCGCAGGCCTGTTCTCCACCCGCGACAATCGTATGCTGCGCGACGCAGTCGGACTCCATCAGCTTCACGTTGATCATTTTTTTGATCCGCTCGGATGTGAGCGGGTGCCCCTCAGACCATAGCGCATCGTGCTTGATCTCGGCCGCGCGGAGCACCGCATGGGCGGCGGCAACGGCTTCTTCAGTGGCCCGTTGCGCCCGTTCGATATGGCGCACTTCTTCGGCAGTTTTCACGACCCGCTGTTCGTAAAAGGGATCCGGCTTGGCATGGATTTGATAGCCCAGTTGCTGCAGGCGGCACGCGTGACTGAACGGAAAATTCGCCGGCACCGTCACCTGTTTGATTTTTGCGTCGCGCAGCACCACATGAACAATGTCCGCGCTTCCGGGTGACGCGGCCCCCTGGTCCCTTGCTCGCCGTTCCAGCTCGGAGTAGGACAACACGCGATCGACGGACGCCTGGCTCTTCGCCCGATCCATTTCCAGATCGTTCATGACCATGATGCGCTCGCCTTTGATCTCCAGGTACACGAACGGATCCGGCGCAATGAACCGGGTCGCATAATAGAGGTTGGCGTCCGTCTCGCTGGCCGCGATGATCAGGGTGGCTTTATGGGATTGGGAGGATGAGCGCGACATGGGATGGAGCGATCTCCTCCGCTTTAACTAACACGCGAAATTCCACCGGGTCAAGGCGAGGACGAACGGGGCTCCGGCACCGGAATGACATCTTTCGGCGGCGCCCGATCCTCGTCCGGCGTCATGAGATCGATGGGCAACATCACCGTATTCTTCAAGACGTCCACGGCCAGTTGGGCCAAGCCTGTCAGGCCGGTGGCAAAGGACTTGGCGGGCAAGTACGTCACTTGGGTATCGCTGATCGCGCCCTTGACGGAAAAGATCGCCGTGGCAAATCCTTTTCGCTCTCCCGCAAACAGCCGGCCGAACAATGGGATCGTTTTGAGAAACTGTGAGTACGATCCGAAGGGACTGACAGCCCAGACCATATCGACCTGATCCGTCGGCAAATCGTAATTGCCGGCGGCCGTGATCTTGACGATCGGGCTGTCGATGATCAGGTTTTCCGTTTCGAACAATCCGTTCCTGATCGTCAGCGTCGAGGTGATCTTGTTGTACGGCAGTCCTTCCTTCTCGAGATCCACTTTCCCCTGAAGGACCGCCGGCAGGTTCAGGATGCCGATGATCTTCCAGATCGTCCATTCCGGTGATTTGAAGATCCGTCCGTTTTCCAGCAGGACATCCGCCTTGCCGTTCAACGTCGGGTAGACGCCGTGCGGGTTGCGGCCGTGACCCCGCACGGTCCCCGTGATCCTCAGCTCCCCGGTGACGCCCCCTTCCCGCCGACCGACGAGCCGCAGCATGTCCCCGACCAGGACGCCGGTGGCGCGGACGGAAATCTCCGCGTCGGCCGGTTGATGCCGCGGCAATTGCACGACGATCCGCCCCGCAATGTCTCCGTTGGTCGATTGGCCGACGACGCGGTCCACGTCCAGCACGCCGTCTTGAATCGTGATACGGGCTCCCAATCCGCCGAACTTGAGGTGCTTATAGTGCCCTCTGGTGATCGCCGCCGTCGCGCTCACTTTGCTCGTCGCGGCGAGCATTTCCAGAAATTCCCGGATCGGCGATCGTTCGCCCTTGGGAATCAACAAGTCGATATCCAACTGATTGGACTCCAGCTTCGCGGTGATCGACGGTTTTGTCGCCCAATTTTTCATCACCGCCTCCAGCGCCAAGTCGCTGTCGCGAAGCCGGAAGGACAGCCGTTTCAGTTCCGCCGTGTCCCGCAGGAGCTGGACGCGGAGGTACAGGTCTTGGATCGGTCCGTCGGCGCCCCGGACGTTCAACAACCCGTTCGTCATGGCGAGCCAGCCGTTCGCTTTCCACGTCCGCCAGTCCAGGTCTTTTCCCTTCACGTCCAGCGACAGCTCGACATTGCCCGCCTCGAATCCTCCCTTGGTGATCCATTCCGGCACCGCCGACAGCGCGACGGTCCCGGTCGCCAGCGCCGCATCGATGGAAAATCGGTCGCCGAAATGGATCTTTCCTTTCACCGGCAGGCGCAGCGGCGGAACATCGGCCTCGAGCCTCGTGAGCGTGACGCCTCCCTTGGGGGCAATGTCGCCTTCGAACCAGATGGTGGCCTGCGCCCCGATCGGTTTTTCGAACCAGTCCGGCCAGGTGACTTTCGACTCGGTCAGCCCGATCTCGCCTCGCATGTGGGGCGCGGTGGTCTGCCCGCTCAAGGCCACTCCGGCGCTCGCCAGACCCTCGACCATCCCTTTGGGAAGCGCTTTCGTGGGGAGCAACTGGGTCATATGGACGGCATCTCCCGCGATCCGCACGAGTAAATCGCGGAAGGCGCTCGCACTGCCGCCCGTGATCCCGCCCTGCACCTGCACGGCGAGATCGCCCAGATGTCCGGTGACCTGATCGAAGTGCGTTTCACCTTCCGCCAGGACGAAACGGCCCTGCACTGCCGTCAACCGCTCCGGCAGAGCGGGATGTGTGAGGCTCACGTGGCGGGCGGTCACCTCGCCCCCGGCAAACGTGATCCCGTCCCGCTGGTTCAGCGGACCGACGAGACGAAAAATGGGGCTCGCCGTTCCTTCGACGTCCCTGGCCGCAGCCAGCAGCTTGGACAATTGCTCCGACTTCACCGTTTTTGAAAGGAATTGCAGCAGGTCGGGCGCCGCCATCGTCCCCGCGATTTCCATTTCCAGCCATGGCCCGGCTTCTAGAAACGACACTTGTCCCTTGCTGTCGGCCATGTGAATGGCGCCGTACTGACCCGCAAGGTTTGTGATCCTGATCCGGCCGGCCTCGACGTACACGACGGCTTGGAGGTCCTTGGCCTCTACGCGGCTGTCACCGATCAAAGCCTGGCCGTCGCGGACACGAAATTCTCCGGTGACCGACAATTGCGGGCCCTCCGCATAGGACCCCGTGACGGTGCCGGACACGACTTCCACATTGCCGTTGATCTGCCGGTCTTCAATGAACGCCGGCAATTGCGGATGAAACCACTCGGCCGGCACGTCTTTCAGCAATTCACTGAGCTGCATCGGTGTCGCGGCGAAGGTGACCGCGAACGTCGGCTGCGGCGTCAACAAACCGGACAGGCTCGCCCTTCCGGACACGGCCAACTGGTCAAGGTTCGCCGCCACATCGGACAGGACGACGTCGTATCCCGCGACGCCGGGTATGACGCGAATGCCGCTGTGCAAGTTGACGGCGCCCTTCACCCGCGACGGCATGGCACGAGGTCCAAAAAATTCGGCGACTTCCTGAAGGCCGAGGTTGGCTGCTTCGACGCGCCCATCGAACTGGAGCGCCAAGCCCGGTCTCGATTCGTCGCCGGACGTCAGCGTTTGTTGGTCGGCCTTCCGGACCACGCCGTTCAACGACAGAGAAGAGAGGCCGCGCGCACCGATATGGTTGGCGGACAGATGGACATCCGCCTGGTTTCGTTCGACCTGAATCACGAGCGAGGCTTCAACCGATTCCAGCTTTACGGTCCGGACTCCGTCGTGCCTCGCTTCATCGGTCACGACCACCGTGCCGTTGATCACGGTCGCTTCTTTGATCCGGAAGATCCGCGTCATCAATTGCACCGCTTCATCGTCGCTCGTCGGGATGGGACTCGCCCGGTCCAGCACGTTCCAGTGGCCGGTACGGTCCCGTCGCAACGCGAGAATCGGCTCCTCGACGGTCAGGCGTTTGCCGACCAGTTGCTTGCGGAGCAGCGGCAGGAGCCGCAGGACGAGATCCAGCTTCCGGGCCGACAGAAACACCTGGTCGGAATTCCGCTCATGGATCACGACCTGGGACAGTTCCAGGCGAATCTTTGGAAAGAGGACGAGCTTGATGCGGTGGACGTCGATTTTGCGCCCGAGGCTCTGTTCGAGCTGCTGGAGGAAAAAGTCTTTGAGGTAATCCTCGCCGGTCAAATAAGGCGAGAAGAGAAGAAACGCGATCCCCCCGACTACAACGAGGGCAATGAGGGCAACCACCACACGCGTCGGGGACACTCAGCCTCTCCAGGAATCCGTCGGGGACTTCGTCGGGAAGAATCCACGCCTGTCATACTGTGCTTCACGTGTCACGCGTCACGAACGACACCCGGTGGTAATTTTACCGAATCGCCTACGTGAAATCCACAAAGTCCGCGCCGGCACAGGGAAATTCCAGCTCGCTCGCCGAGCGAGCCGCTGGCGTCTGCCGTCCTGTCCCGGTATAATCCGCGGCGCCATCACATACCTCGACGTGGACGGACCATCCTCCAGACTCACAGACGCCGCCTCTATTCGGTGGCTCATCATCGCATTGCTGTTTCTCACCAGCGTCGTGACGTACGTCGATCGCGTGAACATCTCCGTGACCGGGCGCCAGATGATGCCGGCCTTCGGGCTCACCAATCAGGAGATGGGATGGATCTTTTCCAGCTTCGTGGCAGGCTACGCGGTGTTTCAGATTCCTGGAGGCTGGATGGCCGACCGGTGGGGACCCCGCGCCGTGCTCACCGGTGCGCTGATCTGGTGGTCCCTGTGCACGGCATTGACCGCACTGGCTGCCACGTCGCCGTTGGCGGACCTCTTCGGCATCGTCGGCGCGTTGATGGCTGTCCGGTTCGCGCTCGGCGTCGGCGAAGCGGTCGCGCTCCCCTGTTTCAATCGCGCCGTGGCCAATTGGATGCCGGACGAGTCACGTGGAATCGGCATCGGTCTGGCGATCGCCGGCATTGGGTTGGGCTCCGCCATCACGCCGCCGATTGCGGCATGGGTCATGGTGAATTGGCGATGGCAGACCGTCTTCTATCTGTCCGCCGCGATCGGCCTCGGCATGAGTTTGCTCTGGTGGTCGGTGGCGCGCGATCGTCCCGAAGCCCATCCCTGGGTCCGCCACGCCGGTGCTTCGAGGCTTTCTCCCGAACCGCCGCAACGGCTCCAATCCGTTCCATGGCAGGCGTTCGCCGGCTCTCCGACGGTCTGGTGGCTCGTCGTCAGTTACACCTGCCTCGGATACGTTGCCTATCTGTATCTGTCGTGGTTCTATCTCTATCTGGTCAATGTCCGGGGGTTCGACATGCTGCGGGGCGGGCTCTACGCCGCCACCCCGTTCCTCGCCATGCTCGTCGGCTGTGTCATCGGCGGTTGGGTGACCGACCGCCTGGCAAGATCGTACGGCGTCACGGCGGGCAGAGCGATCGCAGGCCTCGGCGGCATGATCTTAGCCGGGTGCGCCATAGCGCTCGGCGCCTTCGTCGAATCGCCCTTCGTCGGGATCGCGAGTCTCTCGCTCGGCGCCGGATGTTTGTACTTCACGGTCGGCGCCTACTGGAGCTCAACTACCGATCTTTCGAAGACTCATGCCGGCACCTTGTCGGGTCTCATGAATACCGGCGCCAACGTCGGCGGCGCGATCTCGCCGACCCTGACGCCGTGGATCGCGAGCCAGTGGGGCTGGCCGGTTTCGCTGAGCGTTGCGGCGGTTGTCGCCGTCGCGGGAGGCCTGCTATGGATATGGATCAAGCCGGGAGAGGGACTAAAAAAAAGTGCTGAGTTGTGAGTGTTGAGTTGTGAGTTGATGTCTCTAAAACTCAAACTCACAACTCAAAATCCATAACTATTGGTGGTCTTGTCTCCCGCAAGGCTGCCTTGTTACAGTGAACCGCCATGGCGATGGAGTTCAAAAAAATCGATCCCCGCGTCACGATCACCACCAAATTCGGTGAGATCAAGATCCGGTTCTATCCGGACGCGGCGCCGCGCCACGTCGAAAATTTCCTCAACCTCGCGAAGATGGGTTTTTACGACGGCACCACCTTCCACCGGATCGTCCCCGGGTTCGTCATTCAGGGCGGCGATCCGCTCAGCAAGACGCCCGATCGCCCCAGACACGGATCCGGCGGCCCCGGCTATTGGCTGAATCCCGAATTGAGCGACCGGCCGCACAAGCGAGGAGCGGTCTCCATGGCGAAGACGCCGCGCGACGGCACGAGCACCCGGGATTTCAACGACAATGGCTCTCAGTTTTTCATTTGCCTGGCGGACAACAGCGGACTGGATCGGACCTATAGCATCTTCGGAGAGGTCTTCCGCGGCATGGACGTGGTCGACAAGATTTCCGCCGTGTCCCGTGATGAATTCGACAATCCTCTCGAGCCGATCACGATGACGATCACAGTCAAAGAATAGGCCAAACTATCAGGAGCTGATGGCCGGAAAAAAAGATTCTCCTGGATACTTGCTATTCGCCATCGGCCATCGGCTCTTGTGGAACGAGATCCAAGAGACGCTTCACGAGATACGGTGTCCACCCGCGAGCCGTTCAACCCACATTATTCATGACGGTTCGTGACGAAACCGCCAAGACGCCATGCGAGACGGGCACGCGGAGCCGCGAGGAAGGAAGGCATACTTGAACCAGTATGTCCCCGATGGCACCCACCCAGCCCCGGCGCACCAAGAGTCGCGCCCGTTCCCGTGGCCGAGCGGCGAGCCTGCCCGCTATACCAAGCTTCGCTTGAACCGCCGCGTTCGATCCTATCGCGGCGGGGAGGTTGTTTGCCTTCGACTTGAACCTGGCAGCCAAGCCTGTCGCAGCGGCGTATCGGCGGTTACAGTAGAAACGGTCATGAATAATGTGGGTTAACTACTGATTCCGCCCATGAGCGTCAACAGCATCGCCGTGACGTACATGAGCCCGATACCAAGGAAGAGCCCTGTGGCCATCTGCAGACGGCGTGTGGCCGTATACGAAATCGCGGTGAGGGAGAGAATCACATAGAGAAGGGAGCCGGCGGCAAGGGTGTAGAAGGCGATCGAAAAATATGACGACAGACCCTGTCCGCTCAACAACGTCCCGACGCAAGTCGGAGCGCCGGCCAGCAGCCCGAGCAGGACGATGTCCCGCGTCGTCATGAACGCCTTCCCGGCCGCTCCGATGATCCCGAATCCTTCCGTGCCGTTGTGCAGCGCAAATCCGGCGACCAACAGCACACTGAGCGCCCACTCCCCGTTCGCATGACTGGCGCCGATGGCCAATCCTTCACCGAGATTGTGGAAACCCATCCCGATGGCGATCATATAGGGAAGCGGCAGGGCCCGGACGCCTTGATCCGCGCCGAAGATTTGCTTCGACTCCAGCGCGACGAGGCCGACCAGGCTCGCGCCGAGACCGCTCAGAAACACGACCCACGACCAAATATCGCGGGCGCCGCTGAGCTCGACCGCTTCATGCATGAGATCGAAAAAGAGATACGCCAGGACGCCCGTGGCAATGCCGATCAAAAACCCTTCCCACGACCGAGGCAGAACTTTTCCGAGCCATAAGGCGGTGAAAATCCCAAGGTAGACGGGAATGACGCCGGCCACGGCGCCCATGCCTATGAGGTCGATCATGGTCTTCGAACGAGGATACCTCGACTCCTGAACAATGCATTCACCGCGTCTTCACCCGCGCCGGCGACCGCGCCGGATGAGAACGTGTATAGCACAAGAGGCACGCAAAGCGTAATCCGGGCCCCGGCCTTCTGTGACCGGACCGGCAAGTCAACTGCGAGAAACTGTCAGTGAGCCTGTTCCGGGGACGGGACGGAGCCTTTTTGAGCCAAGTCCGTGGATGGAACTTCGGCGCCGCGAAGTATCGGCACCAAATCTTGGTGGTCCAACATTTCGGCAATATTCGAAGGACTCTTGAGAAACCAGCGCGCTTTCTTCGGTCGAGCTCCCCGTTCCAGCAGGAGGGATACGGTCGGAATATCGCCCTTGTACGCGCCGGCATGGAGCGCAGTCCATCCGGTCAGGTCTTCCGCGTTGACATCCGCCCCCGCATCCAGCAGCGCCTCCACCGTTTCACGATGCCCATGGGCGGCCGCCAACATGAGCGGACGTGTTCCGATGACGGGAAACGATTCATTGGCGTGATGTCCCTCGTCCAAGAGCAGCAAAACCGCTTTCGTATCCCCGGAAGCCGAGGCGCTCAACAAAGGAACCGCACAGCCGACTTGCGACAGGAGCACCATCGCGGGGATGAGGCGACGGACAACGCTCTTCATGCCGTTGAAGGGAGACCCGGGAGACGTTGGAGAAGTCGGCGACAGCATCAAAACGGATAATCCAAGCCCACGAAGGCGTTCATGCCATCCCGCCCATAGCCGACGTCGAACCGCCCGACGACATTGGGCTTTGCCAGCAACCGAATTCCTGCGCCGGGATTGAATTGAACGTCCTTGAACAGTAAATCAACAGCGTGCACATTGCTGCTTCCCACACGCCCGGCGTCGAGAAACGGAGCGAGCTCCAATTCAATCGAGTGATCGAAGATGGTCTTCTCGATCAGGGGTATCCGCTCCTCGAGATTGAGCAACACGGCAAAACTGTCGATGTACCGGCTGCGTCCAAAGGCCCTCAGCGTATTCTCACCGCCCAAAGTCGGCTGCTCGTAGAACGGGATGCCCAAGCCCTGATCGTTGCTGCGCTGTCCGAACACACCGTCGAAGAAGACGCGCGAAACGAAGACCATCCGGTCCGACGCATGAGGAATGTAGTGACGCGCGTCCAGCGTCGTGTGCCCCCACTGATTTTCTTCTTCATGATGGAGATTTTGGTTGAATTCAGCGGAGAGGTTCACATACGAGCCTCGCTTCGGCATCAACTGATTGTCTCGCGTATTGTACCGTACGGTCAGAGCATGCCCCAATATCTGAGCCCCGCCGATCCCGGGGATGGTACTAAATTGTTGCTTGGTCGCAGGGAGAGAGGAGACGACTCCATTGTCGATCCTTACATCGCGATAGCGTTCGGTCAGCATGACCGAAATATTCGGAGTCAGATTGATGCCCGCGGTCAGTTTGAACACCCCTTCGCGGGACGTATAGTTGGTTTCCTGCCCCTCGGTGGTGCCGTTGCCGAACCCGAAAAAACGGGCAAAGGGATTTTTGAAGGCGGAACCTTCCACTGCAAAAATGTACCGGCCTCCTCCCATCCCAATATTCTTATAGGCGAACTCGATCCCCCTGTCGACTTTCTGGGCGTACCAGGCCAGCACCTGGTACTGCTCTTTGTCTGAAGGATAGCCGTAATAACTCAGGCTGCCCTCATTCCCGACGTACTGATTGTAGAGATATTGCGGGGCCCAAATGTCCTCGATGTCGCCTTTTTCGTTGGCCTTCAGGATGGGCGCCAGACCCCCGACCCAGTAGCCTTCGTTCCGGTTGTAGGAAACAGCCGGGAGCGGAATCACCGTATAGTCCGGTTTCGCCGGCAGAGATTTCAACACCTGCTCCGCAGACGGCGCCTGCTTTGAGAGAGGTTCCTGCGGTTCTTCTTTTTGCCCTTGCATCTGATCCTGAGAAGACGGCGTGGACTGCTGCGGTGGCGAAGGACCATGCACCTCTTGGGCATCGACGAAATTCGGCATACATAAGGAGCCCAGGATTGAAAGAATTCCCACCCAATGGATCAGCACGACGCCATCCGGTACCGTCCCATTGTGAGCCGCTGCTGTCTCATCCTGGCGCCAAGGAAAGGAATGAACGGAATCCGGATATCCAACCAGGCCCACAAGAACACAGGGGACATTGCAGGGTCAATACGATCGGCAACTCACGCGAGATATTGTACCGACGTCACGGCGTGACAGGAACCAAGCCGGCCTTGGACGGTACTCGCGCGGCACCATAGAAGTGATTCCAAAAACCGGATGTCCGTGGTTCAAAAGGATATCTGAGGCACTCGAGGGGCAGACGTCCCTCTCAGGAGCTATTCAACGTACACCGCCAACTGGAAACCCAGGAGCAGCAGCCCGGCAGGCAGCAGATACGCTTTGCCGTTCCATGTGAACCGTCCGCTTCGCTCCGCCACCAAGCTGGCAGCGATGAAAAACGTTGTCGCGGCAAAGAACCGATGCTGAATATTCACAAAATCAAGATCCGGATGATCGAAATGCTGATGGATCAAGAGGGCCACGCCGCCGAGTGTGGCTAACCCAGCCACGACGTAGCTCCACAGCGGGCGTGACTCCTTCCGACGATACAGGATCGTGTAGATCCCGAGCACCATGGGAATCATTGAAAGAAGATGATGCTGAATCCATTCGTCCGCCGTGGGGATCGAAAAACTCTCGAGGAACCCGGCCGGCCCGATCGGCCAGGCCTCCAAGTCGCTGTAGATGAAAAGGAACAGCCCTAACGCGAACCACGTCAAGCCGCTGCCGAATCTGAGTACGCGATAGCGGTGACCGGTCATACGATCGCCAAGCAAGAGCATGCCAATGATCAGGACCGCCGCGCCGGAGGAATGATGCATGAACCGCGAGTATGCCAAATCCTCCTCCGGTGATAGCCCGGACGGGGGAAGCTTCTGCGAAGTCGAATGGTGTGGCGTGACCGCTGAGGACTCATGCTCATGAGGAGTCACACGCGCCTCCGCGGAGGCGGCACCGGCGGTTATCTGAAGTGCGGCG
>DATFDJ010000050.1:0-21668 GCA_035252115.1 Nitrospira sp.
CGAGCTGAAGAACACGATCAACACGATGGTCGATCAGTTGAACGCGTTCGCCTCGGAGGTGACCACCGCGGTCGCCCGCGGCGACCTCTCGCGTAAGATCACCGTGGACGTGAAGGGCGAGATCCTCGAGTTGAAGAACACGATCAATACGATGGTGGACCAGTTGAACGGGTTCGCGGCGGAAGTCACGCGCGTGGCGCGCGAGGTCGGCACCGAAGGCAAGCTCGGCGGCCAAGCGCTCGTCCCGGGCGTGGGCGGCACCTGGAAAGACCTCACCGACTCGGTCAACGTCATGGCGACGAACCTCACCGACCAAGTCCGCGGGATCGTGAAGGTCGTCACGGCGGTGGCCAACGGCAACCTCCGACAGAAGCTCACGGTCGAGGCCAAGGGCGAAGTCGCGGCGCTCGGCGAAACGATCAACAACATGACCGACACGCTCGCGACCTTCGCGGATCAGGTCACCAACGTGGCCCGTGAAGTCGGCGTCGAAGGACGGCTGGGCGGCCAGGCCAACGTGCCGGGCGCAGCCGGAACCTGGAAAGACCTGACCGGCAACGTCAACCTGCTCGCGGCCAACCTGACGACGCAGGTCCGGGCCATCGCCGAGGTGGCGACCGCGGTCACAAAGGGCGATCTCACGCGGTCGATTCAAGTCGAAACCCGCGGCGAGGTGGCGGAGCTCAAAGACAACATCAATACGATGATCGACAACCTGCGCGTCACGACGGAACGCAACCAGGAGCAGGACTGGCTGAAGACCAACGTCGCGAAGTTTACCCGCATGCTGCAGGGCCAGCGCGACCTCTTCACGGTGGGTCAGATGCTCCTGTCCGAAGTGGCCCCGTTGGTGGAGGCGCAGGAAGGCACCATGTATCAAATGGACATCGTGGAGGGCGAGCGGCCGTCGCTGCGCCTGCTGGCCTCCTACGCGAGCCGGAAAAACCAGCCGGAACGGATCGACGCCGGCGAAGGATTGATCGGCCAATGCGCCGTGGAGAAGCAACGCATTCTGCTGACCGACGTTCCGGCGTCCTACACGGTCATCCATTCGTCGCTCGGCGAGGCGTTGCCGGCGAACATCGTCGTGCTCCCGGTCCTGTTCGAGGGCCAGACCAAGGCCGTCATCGAGCTGGCGTCGCTGCATTCCTTTACCGTGACGCACCTCACGTTCCTGGAGCAGTTGACGCAGAGCATCGGCGTCGTGCTCAACACGATCGAAGCGACGATGCGCACGGAAAACCTCCTCCAGCAGTCGCAGCAGCTCACGATCGAGTTGCAGTCGCAACAAAAGGAATTGACGCAGACGAACGAGGAGCTCGAGCGCAAGGCCAAGCAGTTGGCCGAGCGCAACACCGAGGTGGAGCGGAAGAACAAGGAAGTCGAGCAGGCCCGCCGCGCGCTCGAAGAAAAGGCGGCGGAGCTGGCGCTCACCTCCAAGTACAAATCGGAGTTCCTCGCCAACATGTCGCACGAGCTGCGGACGCCGCTCAACAGCATCCTGATCCTCGGCCAGCAGCTCGCCGATAATACGACGGGCAATCTGTCGACGAAGCAAGTGGAATTCGCCCGGAACATTCACAGCTCCGGTTCGGATCTGCTCAATCTGATCAACGATATTCTGGACCTGTCGAAGATCGAGTCGGGCACCGTGACGGTGGAAGCGGAGGAGATGACGTTCGGCGCGCTCCGGGACAGCGTCGAGCGAAATTTCCGGCACATCGCCGAATCCAAGAATCTGCCGTTCTATTTGGAATTCGACGTGGGGCTGCCGCGCGCCTTCACGACCGACCCCAAGCGCCTGCAGCAGATCTTGAAAAATCTCCTGTCCAACGCCTTCAAGTTCACGGCTCACGGCCACGTGGCGATGAATGTGCGGCTGGCCACGGAGGGATGGACCTCCGACCATCCGGTGCTGAGTCGCACGCACACCGTCATGGCCCTGTCGATTTCCGACACGGGCATCGGCATCGCGCCCGAGAAGCAGAAGCTCATCTTCGAGGCATTCCAGCAGGCCGACGCGGGCACGAGCCGCAAGTACGGAGGAACGGGATTGGGCCTGGCGATCAGCCGCGAGCTGGCGACGCTCCTCGGCGGAGAAATCCGGCTCTTCAGCGAGCCGCGGCAGGGCAGCACCTTCACGCTGTATTTGCCGTTGGTCTACACGGGGCCCTCGTCGGCGGAAATCCGGCCGGCGAGCGCGGCCCCTGCGGCGCCGGGACAAACGCCGGCGCTGGCGATTCTTCCGGTCGCCAGCGAAGAGAAAATCCCCGACGATCGCGAGAATATCCGGCCGGGCGATCTCGTGTTGCTGATCGTGGAAGACGACCCGCACTATGCCCGCATCCTGCTGGGCCTGGCGCGAGACAAAGGCTTCAAGGGCCTCGTCGCCACGCGCGGCAAGCAGGCGCTGGATCTGGCGCAGGAATATCTGCCGGCCGCGATCACCCTCGATATTTTCCTGCCCGACATGCTCGGCTGGACCGTCTTGAACAACCTCAAATTGGATCCCAAGACCCGGCATATTCCGGTGCAGATCATCTCGCTGGAAGAAGAGCGGCAGCACGGCCTCTCGCACGGCGCGTTCTCCTACATGGTCAAGCCGGTCACGACCGAAGGATTGGAATCCTGCTTCGACCGCATCCGGAGCTTCATCACGCCGCATCTCAAACGGCTCCTCGTGGTCGAGGACAACGAAATCGAAAGCCGCAGCATCAACGAGCTGCTCCTGCACGACGACATCGAAATCGTGAACGTCGGCACGGGCCAGGCGGCGCTGGAGGCGCTGCGACGGGAATCGTTCGACTGCTGCGTGCTGGATCTCCGCCTGCCGGACATGAGCGGCTTCGAGCTGCTCGACCAGGTCAAGGGCGATCCGTCCCTCGGAAACGTGCCGATCGTCGTCTTCACGGGCAAGGATCTGAGCGCCGAGGAAGAACGGCGGCTCAAGGCCGTGGCCAAGAGCGTGGTGCTGAAAGACGTGCAATCGCCGGAGCGCCTGTTCGACGAAACCGCGCTGTTCCTGCACCGGGTGGTCTCCGACCTTCCGGAAACCAAGCAGCAGATGCTGGCGCGGCTGCACCAATCCAACGAGGTGCTTCGCAGCCGCAAAGTCCTGGTCGTGGACGACGATGCCCGTAACATCTTCGCCCTCACGACCGTGCTGGAAAATCAGGAGATGGAAGTGATGAGCGCCACCAACGGCCGGCACGCGATCAAACTCATCCAGAACACGCCGGACCTCAGCATGGTATTGATGGACATCATGATGCCGGAAATGGACGGCTATGCGACGATCCGGGAGATCCGCAAGCAGCCCGAGTTCCGGTCGTTGCCCATTCTGGCGCTGACCGCCAAGGCGATGAAGGGCGACCGGGAGAAGTGTTTGGAGGCCGGGGCGTCCGACTATGTGGCGAAGCCGGTGAACACCGAGCAATTGCTGTCGATGCTGCGGGTGTGGCTGTACCGATAAGACAGTGTTGAAACTCAAAACTCAAAACTGAGAACTCAACACTAGGCTTGTATGAAGGATCCCGCCAACATTCTGCTCGTGGACGACGATACGCGGAATCTCGACGTGCTCGAGAGCATCCTGACGTCGCCCGAATACCGATTGATCCGCGCCCGGACCGCGGACGAGGCGCTGATGGCCCTGCTGCGCGACGAGTTCGCGGTCGTCGTACTGGACGTCCGCATGCCGGACGTCAGCGGCTACGAGCTTGCGCAGTTGATCAAGCAGCGCAAGCGCACGCAGCACATTCCCATCGTGTTCCTGACGGCGTACTACCGCGAAGACGCGGACGCCCTCCAAGGCTACGGAGCCGGAGCGGTGGACTATCTAAGCAAGCCGGTGAACCCGCTGATCTTGAAATCGAAGGTGGCGGTGTTCGTGGACCTGTTCCGCAAGACGCGGGCGCTCGCCACGATGAACCGGGCGATGGAGGCGGAGATCGAAGAGCGGCTGGCGCAATTGAAAGCCTCGCTCCACGAAAAAGACATCCTGCTCCGGGAAATCCACCATCGCGTGAAGAACAATCTTCAAGTGATTTCGAGCCTGATCGATCTCCAGGCCGAGCGGTTGACCGACCCGGCCATGCGGAGCCTCTTCCGCGACACGCGCGATCGGGTCCGCTCCATGGCGCTGGTCCACGAAAAACTGTACCAGTCGGCGGATTTGGCGCACACCGAGCTTGGCGCCTACGTCCGGAACGTCATGAAAGAGCTGTTCCTGGCGCATGGCGAAGTCTCATCGAAGGTGCGATTATCCATGGAACTGGAATCCGTGTTTCTCCCCGTCGATATGGCGATTCCCTGCGGCCTCATCCTCAATGAACTGGCCACGAACAGTCTCAAACACGCGTTCGCCGGCCGCGAGGCGGGCGTCATTCACATCGAGTTGAAGCATCCCGATCGCAAGTCGGTCCGGCTATTGTTTCAGGACGACGGCCGGGGGTTGCCGAGCGGGCTCGACTGGCATGCGGCCGAATCCCTGGGCCTGCGCCTCGTCCGCATGCTGAGCAAGCAATTGCGCGCCGATCTCAAGTTGCACAATGGAACCGGGACGACGTTCGAGATCAGCTTCGATCTCCACGTTCCGGCCAGCGGCATACCATCGGAGACAAAGGCGGTGCCCGATGATCAAAGCGAACATTCTCATCGTTGAAGACGAAGCCGTCGTGGCGGCGGATCTGGCCGGCAAGCTGGAGCGGGCCGGCTATCGTCCCATCGGCATCGCCTCGGACGGCGAAGAGGCCATTCGAACGGCTCAAGTGCTGTCGCCCGATTTGATCCTGATGGACATCCGGCTGGCCGGAGGCATCGACGGCATCGAGGCCGCGGAAAAGATCCGGGCGCTTCAACACGTGCCCATCGTCTATCTCACCGCCCATTCGGATGTCGGCACGCTGAAGCGCGCCGTCGCCAGCGAGCCGTTCGGGTACATTCTGAAACCGTTCGAGGAGCGGGATCTCACGACCCAGATCGAAATCGCGCTGTACAAAGCGCAGACCGAGCAGCGCCTGCGGGACAGCGAGGAGCGGTACCGCCGTCTGGTCGAGAGCGCGATGGACAGCATCATCAGCTTCGACGACAACGGCGTCATCCTGTCCTGCAATCCGGCCACCGAGCGCATGTTCGGCTATCGATGCGAGGACCTGGTGAACCGCAACGTCTCCATCCTGATTCCCGCCTGGGGCCAGGCCTCGGACCAGGCGGGCGGACCCAAGTCCCTCGGCGGAACGAAGCCGTCCTGCGGGCTCTGGCAGGAGCTGCCGGCCCGGCGGCGGTACGACGAAACCTTTCCCGCCGAAATCGCGGTCAGCGAGCGGTTCGTGCACGGAAGCATCGTCTACACGGCCATCCTGCGCGACGTCTCGGAGCGCAAACGGACCGAGGCCGAATTGCGATGGCGCGCCGGACTCCTCGAGCAGTCGCACGACGCGGTGATCGTCTGGCGGATCGGGTCCGGGATCATCTATTGGAATCGCGGCGCGGCGGATCTCTACGGATGGACGGTGAAGGAGGCCGCAGGGCGAACCGTTCAAGAGCTCTTGCACAGCGCGTTCCCGGTGCCCAACGAAGAATTCTTCCGCGAATTGGTCGCGACCGGGCATTGGTACGGCGAGATCAAGCACCGCACCAAGGACGGCAAGATCGTCATCGTCGAGAGCCGCATGGTCACCATGGAGGATCAAAGCGGCATGCTGGTGCTGGAGACCAACCGGGACGTGACCGAACGCCATGCCATCCATCAGGAAGTCTGCCGGCTGGCGGAGGAATTGGAAGATCGCGTCCGTGAACGGACGAAGGAATTGGTCCAGTCGCAGGCCCTGCTGCGGCAACTGGCGTCGGAGCTCACGATCGCGGAACAACGGGAACGCCGCAAGCTCGCGGCCGACCTTCACGATTATCTCGCGCAGCTTCTCGTCGCCGTCCGCTTGAAGGTCTCGCAAACGCGCAGCCGTCTCTCGCAGTCGGACGTGGACCACTGGCTGGCCGAAGGGGAAGAGATTTTACAGAAGGCCTTGGATTACACCCGATCGCTGGTCGCGCAGTTGGCGCCGATGACGCTCCATGAATTCGGCCTTCCTGCGGCTCTCAAGTGGCTTGGCGACCAGATGGCGCATCAATACCGATTGAGCGTGTCGGTGGACTGCGAGCCGCTCACCGTGCCGCTGCCGGAGGACCAAGCCGTCCTGCTCTACCAGTCCGTGCGGGAACTGCTCATCAACGTGGCGAAGCACGCGAAGGTCGAGAACGCGAGCGTCCGGATGCGGATAGAAGACGGGCGTCTTCAAGTGACAGTGGCCGACGAAGGGATCGGATCCGATCACGGTCAAGCCGAGACCATGAACAACGGCGCGGCAAAATTCGGCCTGTTCAGCATCAAGGAACGCATGACGGCCCTCGGGGGATGGTTCACGGTCGATTCCGCTCCGGGCAAAGGCACCACGGCCACGCTGACGCTGCCGCTCGCCGGCGTGGCCGCCGCCGAGACGTTAGGCGTGAAGCGTGAAGCGTTAGGCGATGAAGAGGGCATAATCGACCGCAAGGATCGTCGTAGCGATGGGAATCCTTCCGAGTCACGGCACGCATCACGCATCACGGATCACGCATCACGTTCTCCGATTCGGGTGCTGTTGGTGGACGACCACGACATGGTCCGGAAGGGACTGCGGAGCGTGCTTGGAGACCACCCGCGTCTCGTCGTCGTCGGCGAGGCCGCGGACGGAGAGGAAGCCGTGGCGTTGGCCGCATCGTTGAAACCGGGCGTGGTCATTATGGACGTCAACATGCCGAAGATGGACGGCGTCGAGGCGGCCAGGCGGATCAAGCAGAACCAGCCGTCCACCATCGTGATCGGCCTCTCGATGCACGACAGCGGCCAGCACGAGGAAAAAATGAGAGAATCCGGAGCCTCGGCCTATCTGACGAAAGATTCCGCCTGCAGCCGGCTGCCCGAGACGATCTTCCGCTGCCAAGCCGAAGCGGCCAATGGAGCGGCACATCAGCCGCACGCGACGGGCGCGTTGCCTTCCGCGCTTCTGGACTAGATGGAACACGAGCCTCCCGACGACGAACCATCCATCGAAGAAATCATTCCGGTGGAGGTCCGGCAGTTCATCCTCGGACACATCGATTCAATCGCTCAACTCGAAGCCTTGGTCCTTTTGCGGAGCACGCCGGATACGTGGTGGCCCTGCAGCTCGGTCGCCGCGAGGCTCTACGTCACCGAACCGGATTGCCGCACGGAACTGGACGGGCTGCGGCGCGAGAAGTTGCTCCTCGCGAGGGAGGACGAGAGCGGCCGCTTCTATCGGTATCGGCCCGGCACGGGCGAGCTGCGCGAGATGGTGGATCGGCTCGTCTACTACTATTCCAAACACCTTGTCCCGACGTCCAATCTGGTTCATTCCAAACAGCGGACGCGCCTGCATGAGTTCGCAAAAGCGTTCAGCTTGAAAAGAGAGCGGTGACATGGAGGGCGTTATTTACGGTCTCTGCACGCTGACGGCGTTCACCTGCGCCTGGCTCTTACTGCTGGCCTATCGGCGGACCCAATACCGGCTGCTCTTATGGACCGGGATCTTTTTTGCCATCACGACGGCGAACAACCTGTTGCTGATGTGGGACAAGCTGGCCGTCCCCGCCGTCGATTTGACGTTGTACCGCTATCTCGTGGGCTTCGCCGGCTTGGCCGTGCTGTTGCCGGGCCTCATCTTCGAGCGCGAGTGAACCGGCCGTGCAGACGTACGTCAACATCCTGCTGGGCGCGCTTCTCATGGGCGATCTCATCGCCGGCTTGTTTTTCCTCCGCTACTGGAAGATCACCGGCGACCGGTTTTTCCTCTTCTTCGCCACGTCGTTCTTCACCGAAGCGGTCAGCCGGGCGATCGCGGATCAGAATATTCCTCCCTTCGGGATGGAATCTCTCGGATACCTCGTTCGATTCCTTCAATACCTGCTGATCGTCCTCGCCGTGGTCGATAAGAATCGAATCGGCCTGCGGGCCCCCGTCCCCGTCGCACCTCAGCGCTAAAACCTTCAGCCTCCGGCCTTCAGTCTTCAGCCTCCCTCTAGGGGAGCTGCGAGTTCCCCCACGGGGGAGGACGGAATAGAAGACGTGAAGCTTGTCTCAACGACGACGCCATGAAGCAATTCAGACGAATCCGGGACATAGCGGATTTGACGCTGCGAGCCACTGATGGAGAGGTCGGCCATATCCAAGATCTATACTTCGACGATCGAAGCTGGGTCGTACGATATCTCGTCGCCAAGACCGGCGGATGGCTCCTGGGCCGCCACGTCTTGATTGCGCCGGTCGCCGTCACCGAGATCGACGACGCCGAGGGCGCCGTGCGCCTCAAGTTGACGAAGGAGCAGATCGAGCGCGCACCGCCGATCGACAAGGCGCAGCCGCTCTCGCGCGACTACGAGGAAGCCTACTACCGCCATTTCCAGTGGGCCCCTTACTGGCAGCCAGGGCCCGCCGCCTGGGGCAGCTCTTTGCCGTATCCTGCCACGCCACCCCTGACCCTCGACCAGATGGTGCCCCCGGCACAGCGGGAAGATCCTCACCTTCGAAGCGCCAACGAAGTGACGGGCTGCCGTATCCACGCGCGGGACGGCGAGATCGGCCACGTCGAAGATCTCGTGGTCGATGACGAGGAGTGGGTGGTCCGATACGTGGAAGTCGATACGAGAAACTGGCTGCCGGGCAAGCGCGTTCTGGTACAGACCGGCCGCATCGCACGCGTCGATTGGACCGAACGAATGGTCGATATGGCCCTGACTCGTTACGCCATTGAGTCGGCTCCGGCGTACAATCCGTCCGAGCTCATCACGCCGGATTACGAAGTGCAGCTCTTCAAACACTACGGCAAGGAAGCGGCGTGAATCGGCGAGACCAGGCTTAGTTATGAGTTTTCAGTTTTGAGTTTTTAGTTTTCGAAACTACACTTCACAACTCAACACTGTTTTACTGCCGGCAGAGGGATAATTCGTCTTGGTTGCGGACAGACGGTCCCTTTCCCGGGAGAACGACAGCTCGGAATTTCGCCAGTGCTCTTCCGGTTCTAAGTCATCGCGTTTCCGTTGTTTCCCTGAAAAAGATGGAGGTGTCGTGTCGTCGGAATTGCTCTTGCAAGATTGATGTTGGTTTCGGCTTACGAGTTGCCCTATCAACGAAACAACGAGGTGACAGATACGACGAAGAGAGGTGCCCTATGACAACACGCCAGACGTGCTTCGCCATCGTCTCACTGGTCGCAATGCCGATCTTGCTCAACTTCGGTTGCCAGCGGCAGACCGTCGTCCCCGAACAGCTCAAAGGACAGGTCGACCGGGACTTGCGCTACGTCGAGGTCAAGGACAACCCCGAGGCCTACAAGGGCAAGCTCATGCTGGCCGGCGGCAAGGTGCTCTCCGCGAAACGTTTGAAAGAGGGAACGAGGGTCGAAGTGCTGCAGATTCCCTTGTCGAAGGATTTGATTCCCGAACAGCATCAGGACGAATCCAAAGGCCGGTTCGTCGTGATGGATTTCGGCAATCAGCACGTCGTGGATCCCGCCGTGCTCGAAGACGGCAAGCTGATCACCGTGGTGGGAGAAGTGGTCGGCTCCACCAGCACCAAAATCGACGAGGTGGAGCAGCAGGTTCCTGAATTGGCGCTCAAGCACGTCACCGTGTGGGATCGAGACCGTCTTCAGGGAGCCTACCGGCCCTATTCGGGCTACTATCCACCCTACGCCTGGGGCTACGGACCGAGATACGGATATCCGTATTATTGGTGAGGATGTTTCGAGTTTCGTGTTTCGGGTTTCGTGTTCCGGGTCTCGAAACATGCAACTCGAAACGCGTAACTTCAGACTTTTTGCGTTTCGGGTTTCGCGTTTCGGGTTCCGTAAGATCGCAACCCGAAACTCGCAACGCGAAACTCTTCCGCTTCACGAAATACGTTTCACGGTTGTTACAACGGCGGCGGGATCAAATCCGTCGAGGTCCAGGAAAACAGGAAGAAGAGGATATACCGCTTGAAGTACACTGACGCTTCGACGGGGGAAGGAGAGGACACCAGGCGGCCCGAGCTTTCGTCGATGATATCGAAGGACAGCCTGGCATAGCTGCGGTCGTGAATCTTCCGGTACAGAGTGACGAGGAACGGAATGCCGACGAAGGACTCTTGCCGTTCCAACCCGAATGCGTGCAGCAGCACCCGGAAGCGATACAGGGGACGTTCTCTTCCGATGATCGCGCCTTTTTTCACCATCCACGATACGAGCACCGCTTCCGCATAGGTCTTGTCACCGGCAAAGTCCTGATGGGTGGGGGGCCAGGCGGTTTCGACCGCAATGGAATCACCGGGCTTGAGCGGGAGCGCGGCATCGTCCAGGCCGCGGAACAGCGACTGCGTCAGCAATAATTGTTCGACGGGCGTTCTCGGGCTGCTCACAAGGCCGGAGGTCATGTGGCAACCGGCAGCCGCTACGACGACACCGGCGAGGCACGCGAGCCGGAGTCTGACACCGGCCTCGCGCGACGTCATTCGCAATCTCCGCCGAATCCCGGCCGACGTTCGGCGGAGGCTCGATCTCCCCATGCCGCCTCCAACGCCTGGCACGTCAGCATGGCGACCCGATCGGCGACCGGCGTGGAACGGTAAGTCGTGGCGCGGGCGTATCCGCTCCACAGCACCGCTTGCGAGCCCACGTCGATCCCGCGCACCGCAATCATCGGCGCACGAAGGTCGCCGGTTTGCTGGACCCAGACGATGGCTTGCGCCTGAAGTTCCTTCGCCTGCCCATCGACCAGGTCCTTCGCCGCAGGAATTTCCCACGGCATCGGCGTCCCGACGGCGGAAAGGCCGCGCGACTGGAGCCACGTGACGGCGGCGCTCACCGCGCTCGGTTGATTCCCGACCACCAGCACCCGATCAGGAGCGGCGGATAGCCGGTGATGCGAACCCTGTGTGGCGGGGACTTCCTGACATCCGAGGGCGCCGCAGAGGAGAATCGCGCAGGGCGCGCTGTGCCAGAACGCTCGCTTGAGCGATGAGAGGCGACCGGTCGTTGCAAATTTGATCGGCGGTCGTTTCACGAGAATGGAGTCGTGCAGAACGGATGCCATCCGCGATCGAAGTCATTCGCTGTTCCGGTTCTTCGGCCGCATGGTTCCATTACCCTAGGGCTCTCCCTAGGCGTGACGCCGACCCGAACGGTTTTATACTGGAGCCTGTTTTGGCGGCCGATCCTCCTGCTGTCGACTTATCAGCGGCAGAACAATGGGCATGATTCCTTTCACGGTACGCAACCGGGTTGAGACGCCGTTCCAGTCCCTGGAGCGGGAGACTGAGCGGCAATATCGCAATCTGATCCAGACGCTGCCCGCCGCGATCTACACCTGCGACACAGAGGGCCGCATCCTTCTCTACAACCGGGCGGCCGCGGCCTTGTGGGGCCGTGAACCGGCAGTCGGGAAGGATCTCTGGTGCGGCTCATGGAAAATCTACC
This sequence comes from Nitrospira sp., assembly GCA_035252115.1. Taxonomy (GTDB): domain Bacteria; phylum Nitrospirota; class Nitrospiria; order Nitrospirales; family Nitrospiraceae; genus Nitrospira_C. The sequence goes on from DATFDJ010000050.1 coordinate 11,508, forward strand.
GGCCTGACGGCGGGCCGCTCCCGCTGGATCAATGTCCGATGGCCATCACGCTGCGCGAACGTCGCGCCGTCCGCAATGAAGAGATCGTCATCGAGCGGCCGGACGGGACGAGACGACGCGTCCTGCCGCATCCGGAGCCGATTCTCTCGCCGGCGGGAGAGTTCCTCGGGGCCGTGAACATGCTGGTGGACGTAACGGAATCCAAAGAGACGGAACGGGCCGCGGCGCACTTCGCCGCGCTCGTCGCCTCGTCGGACGATGCGATCATCAGCAAGACCTTGCAGGGCATCGTGACGACCTGGAACAAGGGCGCCGAGCGATTGTTCGGCTACACCGCCGAGGAAATGATCGGCCAGCCGGTCCTCCGACTCATCCCGCCGGACCGGCGCGATGAAGAGCCGGCGATCCTGGAGCGGCTGGCCCGCGGGGAAACCATCGATCACTTCGAGACCGTACGCCGCCGCAAAGACGGGAGCCTGGTGGACTTCTCGTGGACCGTTTCGCCGATCAAGGATTCCAAAGGCGTCATCATCGGCGCGTCGACGATCGCCCGGGACATCAGCCATATGAAACGGACTGAAGCGGCATTGAAGCGCACGAACGAGGCGCTCGCCGCGCAAACGGCCGCGCTCGCGGAGGCCAATAAGGAGCTCGAAAGTTTTTCCTATTCCGTGGTGCACGATTTGCGGGCTCCGTTGCGCACCATCGACGCGTTTCTTCGCATCGTGGAGGAGGATTTCAGCGCGCAACTGGAAGCGGAGGCCCGTCGGTGCCTCGACATCGTGAGAGGGGCAGCCGTCCAGGCGGGCCGGTTGATCGACGATTTGCTGGAGTTCTCACGGCTGGGGCGTATCGGCATGGATCTGCGTCCGGTCGGGATGGCGGAGTTGGCGCGGGAGGTCGCAGACGAACTGCTCCTGCTGCAGAAAGATCGGACGATCGACCTCACGATCCACGATCTGCCTCCCTGCCATGGCGACGGACGCCTCTTGAAGGTCGTGTGGACCAACCTGCTTGGAAACGCCTTGAAGTACACGCGGCGCCGCGCTGCGGCCCGGATCGAAGTCGGGTGGCTGCCGGACGACAATCGGGCGGATGCGTCCGTATACTATGTCAAAGACAACGGGGTCGGATTCAACATGAAGTATGCCCAGAAATTGTTCGGCGTCTTCCAGCGCCTGCACACGAAGGAAGAATTCGAAGGCTCCGGCGTCGGACTGGCGATCGTGCACCGGATCGTTCATCGGCACGGGGGCCGCGTCTGGGTCGACGGCAAGGTCGACGCCGGCGCCTCGTTCTACGTCTCGCTGCCCAAGGCTCCGCGATGACTCGCATGGTCGATATTCTCCTGGTCGAGGACAATGCCGAAGATGCGGAGCTCACATTGCGGGCGCTCCGCAAGCACGACGTCGCCAAGACCTTCCATGTGGCGCGGGACGGCGAGGAGGCGTTGGACTACCTGTTCAGCGCCGCAGATGCCGGCGAACGCTCGCTCGCCGGCATGCGCCTGATCCTGCTGGACCTCAAATTGCCGAAGGTCGACGGCCTCGAGGTCCTGGAGAAGTGCAAATCGGACCCGCGCACCAAGCATATTCCCGTCGTGGTTCTCAGCTCCTCCCGCGAAGAACGAGACCTCTCTCACAGTTACCGCCTGGGTGTGAACAGTTATGTGGTCAAACCGGTCGACTTTCCGCAGTTCACCGACACCGTGCGCCAAGTGGGGTCCTATTGGATGCTCCTGAACCAACTGCCGGCGGGATCATCCGAGCCGTCGCGCACGCCCTGAAGGCACAGGGAGGAGGGGGCCGATCCATGGGGATGCTGGATCTGTTGATCGTCGAGGACGAGCCGTCCGACGTGGAGTTGATGGTCCGCGAGCTCAAGAAAAGCGGGTTCGACCCGGTGTACGAACGAGTGGAGACACGCGAACAATTCGTACGCTGCCTCAGCGAAGGCCGGCCGGACGCGATCCTCTACGACCACAACATTCCGCAGTTCAACTCCCTGGAAGCGCTGCAGCTCGTTCAACAGAGCGGACGGGACATCCCGTTTGTCATTGTCTCCCATGCCATGAGGGACGAGGAAGCAGTCGGGTTGATGCGGGCGGGAGCGGCGGACTATGTCTTGAAGGACCGGTTGGGCCGCCTCGGCGAAGCGGTCCGTCTCGCGATCGAGCAACGATGCTTGCGGCAGGAACGGGCCGCGGCCCGTGAATCCCTCATCGGACTCAACGCCGAGTTGGAATCACGCATCGCGTCCCGTACGGCCGAATTGCAGGTGGCCAATCACGCGCTGGAACAAGAGCTCGAACAGCGGACCCGCGCCGAGGCGGCGCTCCGCCGGTTGAACGGCGAGTTGGAAGAGCGGGTCATCGAACGGACGCGTTCCCTGGCGGAATCGAACCGCAGACTGCAGGGGCTGGCGAGCGAACTGACGCTGGCCGAGCAGCGTGAGCGCAAGCGGTTGGCGGTGGAGCTGCACGACTATCTGGCGCAGATGCTCGCGCTGGGCCGCATGAAAACGATGCAGTTGCGCAACCGGGTTGTCGATCCTCAGGCGGCGAAGCAGCTCGTGGGAGAGATCGACGAGGTGTTTCAGAAAGCCGGCGAATACACGCGGACGCTCATGGCGAAATTGAATCCGCCCGTCCTGGACGACTTGGGATTGCCGGCGGCGCTGGTGTGGCTGGGCAAGCAGATGCCGCTGCACGGGCTCACCGTCGACGTGAGCGTGGCCCAAGACCATGTCCCGTTGCCCGAGGAGCAGTCCGTGCTGCTCTTTCAATCCGTCCGAGAATTGCTGATCAACGTGGCGAAACATGCGCGGACGAAACAGGCTTCCGTGACGTTGCGCGTCGATGAGGACCACCGGCTGCTCGTCTCGGTGAAAGACAGAGGCTCGGGCTTCGATCCCGTCGCCTTGGAAGCCAAAGGGGCCGGCGCCCATTTCGGCCTCTTGAGCATCCGGGAGCGGATGCGGGCGATGGGCGGCCGGCTGGATGTCCGGAGCGAGACGGGCCGGGGCACCACGGCCACGCTCTCGCTGCGGCTGCGCACGGCGGGTGACGAGTCACAAGTGACGGGTGACCAGCGGACGCCCCACGCCTTCAACCTCGCGCTCCCGATGATAGAGGACAACCACTCGTCACTCGTCACGCGTCACACGTCACCTTCCCCGATTCGTGTCCTCTTGGTCGACGACCATGCGATGGTGCGGCAGGGCCTGCGCAATCTGTTGGAAAGCTATCCTGACATCGAGATCGTCGGCGAGGCGGCGAACGGCGAAGAGGCGATCGCGGCCATTGCGAAATGGGAACCCGAAATCGTCGTGATGGACATTCATATGCCCAAACTCAGCGGCATCGAAGCAACGGCCCACATCAAACGCCGCTACCCCGAGACCGTGATCATCGGACTCTCCGTCCGGAGCTGCGAGGGAACCGAAGAAGCGATGGTCAAGGCCGGCGCCTCCATGCTCGTCGCGAAGGATGCCGTGGTGGAGCAACTCTATGCCGGCATTCAGTCCGCCTTCAGCCGGGCGAAAGAGAAGACCTGAACGGGGTTTCCCGCACATCGCCGTCCATCCCTAGTCACCCGTCACTCGTCACCTTCCCTTCACCAACGCCGCTCTTCCTGCCATAAACTAGGGGTCTCCCTAGGCGGCCTCTCTGAGCCGGACGCGTAATATGCGCCCCGGGCGCGACCGAATCACTCTCATTCCGGCTGCTTCCGACCGTGCGCAAGGTCATTATCAAAAGGGGGATCCGTTCCATGCCGCAATCCCACAGCATCGCCGAGGACATCCGGCAACGACAAGGCGCCATTCTGAACGATTGGATGGCGTATCAGCTCTCGGCCCTTACGCTGCGACGGGATCTCTTGAAGGAAGAAGCGCTGCGCGACGCCTCGCGACAGTTCCTGGAATATTTCGTCGAGGCCTGGGGAGAGAGCGTCGATGTCTCCTCACCCGCGTGGAAACCGGCGAAGGATTTTCTGGGCGAGATCTCCCACACGCGGGCCCGGCAGGGGTTCAGCCCATTGGAAACCGCCACCTTCGTGTTCTCGCTCAAACAACCCCTCTTCGACTTGGCGCAGCAACGGAACGGACAGAACGGGAAGGCCCTGGCGGAAGAGCTCTGGGCGTTGACCGTCCTTCTGGACAAGCTCGGGCTCCATACCATGGAGGTCTTCCAGCAGAGCCGTGAAGCGGTGATCCTTCGCCAGCAGCAGGAAGTGATGGAGCTGTCCACTCCCGTCGTGCAGTTATGGGATGAGGTGCTGGCGCTGCCGCTCATCGGCACACTGGACAGCGCGCGCACTCAGACGGTGATGGAGAATCTGCTGCAGCGTATCGTCGAAACCCGTGCGCGGATCGCGATCATCGACATCACGGGCGTCCCGACGGTGGACACGCTGGTGGCGCAGCACTTGATGAAGACCGTGTCCGCCGCGCGGCTGATGGGCGCGGATTGCATCATCAGCGGCATCCGCCCGCAAATCGCGCAAACAATCGTCCACCTCGGCGTGAATCTGAACGACATCATCACGAAAGCCACCCTGGCCGACGCCTTCCGGATCGCGTTGCAGCGGACCGGCTCGACGTTAGAAGACGTGAAGCGTCTCTCGTGAAGCGTGAAGCGGCATAAGAAGGCCGTGAAGCGTCCTTCGTGAAGCGTGAGGCGCAAGAGTTTCGCGTTGCGTGTTTCGAGTTGCGATTTCTAGGAACCCGGAACACGAAACCCGAAACATGAAAGTGAGCGACGAGGAGACATGGAGCGCATTCCAATTTTGAAGATGGGCGAGTACCTGCTCGTGACGATTCAGGTAGACATGCACGATCGGGTCGCCATGACGCTGCAGGACGATCTCACACAACGTATCGTGAAGGACGGCGCGCGAGGCGTGTTGCTCGACATCTCGTCCGTCGAGATCGTCGATTCCTTCATAGGACGGATGATCGGCAACATCGCCGCCATGTCCCGGGTGCTGGATGCCCATACGGTCGTCGTCGGCATGCGGCCGGCCGTCGCCATCACGCTGGTGGAGCTGGGGATCACGCTGCCCGGTGTACGGACGGCGCTGAACATGGATGCCGGCATGGCCATGCTCAAGTCGGCCGGGACAATGGCGAACCATGGCCGTTCTGCGCGATGAGCTGTTGGCGCTTCGGTCGACGGATGACGTGATCAAAGCGCGTCAACTGGTGAGAGAAGGCGCGGTGCGGCAAGGCTTGTCCCTCGTGGATCAGACCAAGATCGTGACGGCCGCCAGCGAATTGGCGCGGAACACGCTCGTCCATGGGGGCGGGGGCGAGATGCAACTCCAATTGGTGAACGAGAACATCCGGTGCGGAGTCAAAGTGACCTTTGTCGACCGGGGACCCGGCATCGAAGACGTCGACCGGGCGATGGAGGACGGCTTTTCGACCGCCGGCGGTCTGGGTCTCGGCCTGGGAGGGGCGAAGCGGCTCGTCAATCAGTTCGACATCCGATCCGAGCCGGGCAAAGGCACGACGGTCACGATCGTGAGATGGAAATAGTTTTAAGTTTTTAGTTGTGAGTGTTGAGTTGTCGGATTCCGACAAACTGAAAACTAAACACTCAAACACTGCAAATAGTTTTGAGTAATTTTGAGTTTTTAGTTTTGAATGTTGAATTGTCTGACTCCTACAACTAAAAATTAAAAACTAAAAATTCAAAACTGATAACTACCATGTCTGTTCAGTTATGCATTCCCGTCACGGAACAGAGCCAGCCGGCCGCCGCGCGACGCGCAGCGGAAATATTGGCTCAGGAAGGACGACTGGACGAAACGGCCATCGGGCGGGTCGCCCTCATCGTCATGGAACTGGCAACGAATCTTGTGAAGCATGCCGCGTGCGGCGAACTGCTGGTGCGGCGCCTCGGCGCAGATGGCGCCGATGGAGACGGCGTGGAGATTCTGTCGCTCGACAAGGGACCGGGCATTCCGGATTTGGCCCAAGCGCTCGGTGACGGCTACTCCACCGCCGGCAGCGCCGGAACCGGGTTGGGCGCCGTGGTCCGAGCGGCCGGGGAATTCGACATCTATTCCCGGCGGGGAAGCGGCACAGCCGTCGTCGCCCGCCTGTTCGCACGATGGCGCGACAGCGTCGCCCCCCGGGCACAGAAAGTCGGAGTCGTCCGCCAGGCCAAAGAGGGAGAAGAGTTGTGCGGCGATGACTGGACCGTTCGTTGGTTCGCGGACGGGTGGCTCTGCGCCGTCGCCGACGGGCTGGGACACGGGCTCGTGGCGGCCGAAGCCGCCGGTTCGATCATGCAGGCGGTGCGAGCGGCACAGGATCACAGCACGCCGGTCCAGTTGGTGGAAGCGGCCCACGTGGCGGCCACACCGACGCGAGGCGCGGCGTTCGGCGTGGCGGTCAGGGAGGCGGACACCGTCCGCTTTGCCGGCATCGGCAACATCGCGGCCGTCGTGGTGAACGGTGGGCAAGCGCGTCACTTGGTATCGCACAATGGCATTCTCGGCCATGAGTACCGCAAGCTGGCGGAGTTCACTCACCGCTGGTCCAAAGACTCGATACTGGTGATGCATTCCGACGGGATCGCCACGCACTGGAATCTGGATCACTATCCCGGGCTCTTGTCGCGCGACCCGAGCCTTATCGCCGGCGTGCTCTACCGCGATTTCGCGCGCGGGCGCGACGACGCGACGGTGGTAGTTGTAAAAGAGCACTCTGAATGAGGTCTATCTGGTCTATCTCGTCTATCTGGTAACAGACCCAGACAGACCGAACAGACCAGACAGTCTGGTAACAGACCCAGACAGACCGAACATGAGGTCTATCCGGTCTATCTCGTCTATCTGGTAACAGACCAGACAGACCGAACAGACTAGACAGACCGAACAGACCAGACAGTCCATGTCTCATCCAATCACCAGTCTCGTCATCAATTACGAAGACGACGTCGTGACCGCGAGACAGCGCGCCAGACAGGTCGCCGCGGCGCTCACATTCGAGGAACAGGACCGCACCAGGATCGCCACGGCGGTCTCCGAGATCGCCCGGATCTTCGTCCACCGGAACAAATTGGCGCACGTGGATTTTTCGCTCGAGGGCGACACGGTTCCTCAGGTATTGATCGTCCGGATTGTCGCGTCCCGGACCGGCCTGTCCAAACAGGGAACCGAACGGATCGGCGTGGACGGACAGGCCGGCATGGAATGGGAGAGGGCGATCACGTCGGCCCGGCGGCTCATGGACCAATGCGAGGTCGGAGGGCAGCCGGACGAGGGCGCGGTGATCCGGCTCAAGAAACTCCTGCCCAAGCGCGCCGGGATCTTTACCGGCGCAGCCGTGGGGCGCCTGAGCAGACAGATCGACCGGCAGCCGCAGAATCCCATGGAGGAGGTTCGGCAGCAAAATCAAGAATTGCTGCGCGCCCTCGAGGAATTGCACGAGCGGCAACAGGAGTTGATCCGGCTCAATCGCGAACTGGAAGACACCAATCGCGGCGTGGTCGCCCTCTACGCCGAGCTCGACGAACAGGCAGGCCATCTGCGGCGCGCCGACGACATGAAATCGCGGTTCCTCTCCAACATGAGTCATGAATTCCGCACGCCGCTCAATGCCATTCTGGCCCTGTCGCAATTGCTTTTGGACCGCACCGACGGCGCATTGACGGAGGAGCAGGAGCGGCAGGTTCGTTTCATCAGACACAGCGGTGAGGACTTGCTGGAACTGGTCAATGACCTCCTGGACCTTGCGAAGATCCAGGCCGGCAAGATCGAGATCAGGCCGGCGGAGTTCGAGGTCGCCAACTTGTTCAGCGCGCTCCGCGGCATGCTGCGTCCGATGGTCGTGTCCAGTCAGGTCAATCTGATCTTCGACGAGCCGGCCGGGATCCCGCCGATGAACAACGACGAGGGCAAGATCTCGCAGATTCTCCGCAACTTCATCTCCAACGCCATCAAGTTCACCGAGCGGGGCGAGATTCGCGTCTCGGCGCGGCTGGGCGGCGACGGGACGACGGTCATCTTTTGGGTGGCCGATACGGGGATCGGCATCGCGGAGGGAGACCAGGCAAGAATTTTCGAGGAGTTCACACAACTCGAGCATCCGATACAAAAGAAGGTCAAAGGCACGGGACTCGGTCTCCCTCTGTGCCGGAAACTGGCCGGACTGTTGAGCGGCTCCGTGGGCGTCAAAAGCGCGCTCGGAGCCGGTTCGACCTTCACCGCCACGATCCCGATCGTCTACAGACAGACCGACGAGGCCGCGCCATCCGAACGGGTCGACCGGGCGACCTGGCAAGCGGACGGCAATCGGCTCCCGGTGCTGGTGGTGGAAGACGAACCGGATACCCGTTTGCTGTACGAGAAATTCCTGCGCCGCACGGCGTTTCAGCCCATGCCGGCGGCGACCATTCGCCAGGCGCGCGAGTTGTTGCGCCTGCATCGGGTGGCGGCCATCGTGCTCGATATCCTGTTGCCCGACGAATCGGCCTGGCAATGGCTGGCCGAGCTCAAAAAGGAGGACGCCACCAAGCACGTCCCGGTCTTGATCGTTTCGTCGGTGGAAGACCCGCGCAAAGGCCTGGCCCTTGGCGCCGAGGATTATTGCGTCAAACCCGTCCGCCGGGAATGGCTGCTTGAACGGCTCGAGCGGGCGACCGGCCGGCGCACCGTCCAAGCGGGAGCCGTACCGATCGTGCTGATCATCGACGATCAAGAAGCCGACCGTTACATCCTCGCCCGGCAGATCGCGGAGACCGGATGGTCGATCGTGGAGGCCGCATCGGGCGAAGAAGGAATCGCACTGGCAGGAACGTTGCGACCGGCGCTCATCCTTCTCGATCTCAATATGCCGGGAATGGACGGCCTTCACGTGCTCGAAGGGCTGCGGGACGATCCCGCGACGTCCGAGATTCCCGTCGCGGTGGTCACATCGTTGATGCCCCTTCCGCAACACGATGTTCGGCTGTCGCATGCCCGGGAAGTACTGGAGAAGACCGACGTGTCGCCCGCGACGATCCGGCGCCTGATCGAGAACGCTCGGCAACGCCAGTCTCCATACCCGACGCTGGTGCAGGGAGGGGCCGATGATCGCTGAGACCAGATCGATCGATCCCGCCGCCGTCACGATCCTCAATGTGGACGACAACGAAGCGGCCCGCTACGCCAAGACGCGCATTCTCCGCGGGGCCGGCTATCGGGTGCTCGAGGCGGGGAACGGCGGGGACGCCTGGCGCCTGGCCCGCGAAAGCAAGCCCGAGCTCGTGTTGCTCGATGTCAGACTTCCCGACCTCGATGGACTCGAGGTGTGCCGTCGAATCAAGGCGGACCCATCGACTTCGTCCATGATGGTCTTGCTCGATTCCGCCGTGCGAGTCAAGCGAGAGGACAAGATGGCCGGCCTCGATGGAGGAGCCGACGGCTATCTGGTCGAGCCGGTCGAGCCGGGCGAGCTGCTCGCCACGGTCCAGGCGCTCGTGCGGCTTCGTGAGAGCGAACAGCGTCTCCACCTGGCCCTCCAGGCGACCCGCGATGCGGTGTGGGAGTGGGACATCGAGAGCAACACACAAACCTGGAGTCAAGCCGGGACGGATCTCTTCGGATGGACGGATGTCCATAGGCAGCACAACGCGGTGGCCTGGTGGCTCGATCGGGTTCACCCGGAAGACCGACAACGCATATCGGATACATTCAACGCAGTCTTGTTCGACCCTGCCGCCTCCTATTGGGAGGGCGAGTATCGGTTCCAAAAGGCGGACGGGGACTATGCCTCCGTGCTCGATCGCTGTTCCATCGTGCGCGACGAACAGGGGACGGCGCTCCGCATGCTGGGTACGTTACGCGACGTCACGGATCTGAAAAAGATAGAAGAAGAGCTCCTGGCGCGCACGTTCCAGTGGAAGCAGCTCTATGAATTGGCGAACGCGGTGAACCGCGCCGGCGCATTGAGCGATCTGTTCGAGAAGGCGCTCGACGCGATCCTTCTCTCGTTACGCGCAGACCGGGCGTCGATCCTGCTCTTCGACGAGGGCGGAACGATGCGCTTCGCAGCCTGGCGGGGGTTGTCTGAGGCGTATCGATCGGCGGTCGAGGGGCACTCGCCGTGGAACATGGATGCGACCGACGCGGCGCCCATCGTGATCGACGATGTGACCGCATCGACGATCGA
>DATFDJ010000051.1:0-19072 GCA_035252115.1 Nitrospira sp.
TTCGTCGCGCTGGGGACGATCTGCGCATATCCCAAGTTTGCGCCCATCCCGTTCAAGGAAGACGACATCTGGAACGGCTACCCCGAGGAAACGAACGCCCCGTACGGACTAGCCAAGAAAATGATGCTCGTCCAGTCGCAAGCCTATCGGCAACAGTACGGCTTCAATTCCATCGTCCTGTTTCCAGTCAACCTGTACGGGCCACGCGACAACTTCGATCTCCAGACGTCGCACGTGATTCCCGCTCTTATCAGAAAATGTGCGGAAGCGAAAGAAGCCGGGAAGTCCGCTCTCACTCTGTGGGGAGACGGTTCTCCGAGCCGCGAATTCCTCTACGTCGAAGATGCCGCCGAGGGGATTCTGCAAGCCGCAGAACTATACGATGGCGACCTGCCGGTGAATTTGGGAACCGGAGAAGAAGTGACGATTCGAAACCTGGCCCTCATGATTGCCGCCGAAGTGGGGTTCAACGGGCGGATCGAGTGGGACACGACGAAACCCAACGGACAACCGCGGCGTTGCCTCGATGTCGGCCGCGCGAAACAGTTGTTCGGCTTTCAAGCGCGGCATTCGCTACGCGATGGACTGCAAAAAACCATCGAATGGTTCCAGACTCATCGTCGCGACATTCGCGAAGTTCACTTCTGAAGGCCAATGCCAATGTTAAGACTGAGTAAAACTTCGCCTCCACCTCAGCTACAGCTAAGCCTTCCCCTTTTTGTACATCCACGCCTGCACTAGCCCGCACGCACCGATTCGAATCAGTCCTAACCCCTTGACTCTCTTGCCTCGTCGGGAAGACCGCCGTGGTCCGGCTCTTGCTCGGGGTACCCAAGCGCTTGGAGCAACACATGTTCAATCTTCAATTAGAGCCAGTCTCTTCAGAGCCCGATCAGCTGCGCCATGAAGACGCCGTCGACTGGTATGAGCGGGGCATTGCTTTACGGAAGGCGGGCCTCTTCAAACAGGCGATCGAAGAATTCGAGAAGGCGAAGGGCGATGCCGCGTATGCCCTCAAAGCGTACGCACACATCGGGCTGTGCCATAAGTCCATCAGGCAGTACGAACAGGCCGTCGCAGCCTTTCGGAACGCCCTGCAATCCCCGCGGGCCTCGGCAAAAGAAACGGTGCAATTGTTGTATGTGCTTGGCCGCACGCTTGAATCACTTGGCCGGAATGGTGAGGCGCTCGAAGCCTATCGTTGGCTTCGACGGGAAGATCCGCAATTTCGCGATGTGGCCGAACGGATCGAGTCGTTGAGTGCCGGACGCCGTGTGCTTACCAACCGACGAACAGGAGAACGTCGCCATCCCTGGTCGAAGCATGCATCCGATATCCTGCAGAACTTTCGATGGATTTCAAAATAATCATCTCCGAGACATCAATCGTTGGGGAACGCTTCCAGACCGACTGACCGCTCTCCGTCGCGCCTTCAGCATCTATACATATCACAAGAAACCGAGGCTTCCATTTTCTCCCGAAGCATGGGTGACGAACAGTACAACACAGATCCGAACGCTCCTACAGAGACGGAACAGTCATGTCCGGTGATGTGATCGTATGAGCGAAGTTCGAGCCAAGTTGAGGCGCCTCGCAACGGGCGGCATGTTGTGGGTGTCTCTCGGTACCGTAGTCGGTAAGATCGCCAGCCTTGCCGCCCAGTTGGTTCTCGGATGGATTCTGGACAGTCACGATTTTGCGCTATACGCGATCGCCATTTCTTGGTCCACCATGGTGCTGGCACTGAGAAACGCCGGGACGCAAAGACTGCTCATACAGAAGGGGAGCCGATACGACGACTTCGCCGGCGTCTGTTTAAAGGTGGCATTGCTCTTCAATGGTCTCGGATGCGTCGTCCTCGCTGCAACCGCTCCTGCGCTGTCGCAGATCTACGAAAGCCGTTCCCTGCTGCCGCTGATGTGGGTCATTGCCGTGTCGCTTCCCATCGGTACGGCGGCGATGGTGTTTCAGGCGAAATTGTCTTCTGATTTGAACTTCGCGACCCTGGCGAGGATCAACATCTGGTCGTCCCTTTTGCGCCATGCCTCGATGGTATCGTTTGCGCTTCTCGGTTTCGGTGCGGTGAGCTTCGTGCTGCCGCTTATTGTGGTCGCGCTCTTCGAGACGGCAGCGGGATGGCACACGGTAGGGCGCTGGCCCGCAACGAGGCCGCTGACCTGGTCCGCCATGCAAGACGTGTTGAGGGATAGTCGATGGATCATGCTGACGTCTTTTGCTGGCATCCTAGTGTTGAATGGCGACTATCTGGCGATCAGTCTTCTGCAACCCAAAGAGGTCTTGGGAGTCTATTATTTCGGCTTTCAGCTGAGTTTTTCACTCGCCGTGCTCTTCACCAATGGCCTGGAAAGCGTCATGATGCCTGCCTTTGCAATGCTGGAGCATGATCCCTCGTTGCAACGGCATGCATTCTTCAAGGCAGTCCGAGTCCTCGTGTTCGGCACCACGCTCGCGTGCTTCGGTCTGCTTCAGGGAGCCGACGCCCTGGTCCATGAATTGTGGGGAGGAAAATGGGATGGGGCCATTCCGGTTATCCAACTCCTGGCTCTCAGCTTGCCGATCAAGATGATCGTACCTCTCTCTCGCTCCCTCCTTGAGGCAGGCGGCGCATGGCAGTTTGTCGCAGGGCTGCTGCTCTTAGACGGCATCGGAACGATCGCGGCCGGAGCGGCGGGCGCGTGGATCGGCGGTGTCACGGCCATCGCTGCAGCCCTCAGCGCCTATAATCTTGTTGCGGGACTGGCTTTGTGCGGCTGTGTTTCTATCCGGATCGGCGGGAACCTGCACGACATCGTCGGGCCGGTGATCTCTACATTCGGGATCGGAATGCTCGCATGGATCGTGGCGTCTGGCGTGTCTTCCACACTACGGCCGGATGGGTCGGGAACGTGGCAGATATTGGGTCAGATTGTTCTGTATGCAGTCTGCTATCTCGCGCTGACCACGTTGTTGCGGAGGGACAGCATGACCGAAATCGTCGGCCTGCTTCGTTGGCGGGTCTCGGCGTGGAATCTTGAGAGACGAGCGGTCTAACGATGGGATTGGCAGCCTACATCGCCGTCGTATCGGGGTTGGCTCTTGGCCTGTGGAGACATCCGGGGGTGGCATTGGCCGGCATCCTGTGCATGTTCGGGCTGGAGCAGTGGGGTCAAGCGACCACGACATATTTTGTGCAGCATCAAACCGCGACCAATTATTTGATGGGCGGGATACTCGTTCTTGCCTTGATGAGGCAAGGCATCAGGAACGGCTTTTCAATCCTTGCGGGATATCCCACGGTAGCGTGGCTGACATTGGTGTTGTTTCTGTATGCATTCGCGTCCACTCAATGGGCGACGCGTGCGGATATCAGTCTCGAGTTGTGGAGCAGTCGGTGGCCGTATCTTCTTACCTTCCTCGTGTTGAGTCCGTTCGTGATCAATAGCTCGCGTGATCTGCGATCCGCCTATACGGCGGTGTTTCTCTCCGGAGGACTGTTAACGTTCCTGCTCTTGTTCTTTGTGAAGTGGGAGGCCCGCCGCATTGTTCTGGATCACGACTTGGGAAACCCACTTGCAGCCGCGGCGATGGCCGGCATGGTGGCGATCGTGGCCATCCTCGCCGACCCATGGCCCAGATTCAAAATTTGCGCGCCGATCAAATGGGCCGCAATCGCCCTTTGTCTGGCGCTGGTGGTGCGATCGGGCTCGCGAGGTCAACTGCTCGGCGTGATCGTGGTCTCCATTGCGTGTTGGCCGATCAGCCGTGGTTGCTCCAACGTCAAACAGTTCTTCTTGCTAGGCTTTGTGGTTCTGTTTTTGGGAGCAACCTGCGCATGGGCTCTCCAGGAATTTTGGACCTACCAAGAATACGGGGGACGTGTCGACAGATGGAGCGAGCAGTCGGCCCAAGAGGGACTTGCCGGACGGTTTGGCAATGCGTTCCTGTTGCTTCGTCTGGCTTACCAGACGCCCGAAACCGTGTTGTTCGGCCTAGGGAATTCCTCGGCCTATGACCCTCGTATCCTGGGCATCTATCCGCATTTTGTGCCGCTGGAGGTGCTGGCCGAAGAAGGACTTGTCGGGTTCGCGTTGTATGCACTGGTTGCGTATTCCACCTTCCGCAGCGGCGTACGGTGTCTGAAGCTCGCGGCCGATGAGCAGAGCGATCGTCTGCTTGTCGGCGGTCTTCTCGCTTTGTACGGCTTTACGGTTCTTCTGTCTCTCAAACAAGGCAGCCTGTTGATCAATCTTGAACCGTTCATGTTGGCGATCGTCCTCGGGCGATATGAACACATCCTGATTCGAGAACATGCGTTGATCGGTGCGGCTACTGAAGAACGTTTTGAGGACAAGGTCTTTGCCGGCCCGAGTCGGGGGCACGACGAAGTCCAAGCTCTCCATCACGAGACGCGAGCGGAGGTAAACGGATGGATGTGAACGGGCCACGGAGACCCAAGGTGGCGGTGGTGTACCACTTCTTTGCGCACTACCGCGCTGCTGTGCTGGAAGCTCTCCTGTCCAGCCCCAACGCCGACTATGTCTTGGTCGGGGATCAGGCGGACCCGGACGGCTCCATCGAGGCCTGGCGGCCTGCGGCTGGCAAGTTGCGCATCGCGCCGTGCCGTAAGCTGGGCTTCAACGCGATCTGGCAACATGGAGTGGCGACCATGGCCCTTCGTCGAGACTGGGACGCCATGATCTTTCTCGGGAATGCGAACATTCTCAGCACGTGGATTGCTGCAGGGCTTGCGCGGTTCAGCGGAAAGCGAGTGCTGTTCTGGACGCACGGATGGATTCGCCGCGAACGGGGCGCGAGAGCCATGCTGAGAAATGTGTTCTACCGGATGGCACATGGCCTGTTGCTGTACGGGAATCGGGCAAAAACGATTGGACAGTCGTATCGGTTCGCGCGTGAAACACTGTACGTGATCTACAACAGCCTCGATTACGAGGTCCAAAAGGCGGCTCGATCTTCGGTTGATGACGAACGGACGGTGAGGATCCGGGAGCTGTTGTTCGGTCGCTCGACCACTCCGGTCTTGATCTGTACAAGCCGTCTGTCGACAGTGAGAGGGTTGGAGTTGCTCTTGACCGCCATGTCGCTGCTACGGGAAGAGCGCTTCGACACGTGTCTGCTTTTGGTCGGCGATGGACCCGAGCGGGAACGTTTGGCCCAGATGGCGAAGGATCTGCGGCTCGCCGTGCATTTCTATGGACCTTGCTATGAGGAGCGACGTCTGGCCGAACTGATCATGTCGGCGAATGTGACAGTTGCTCCCGGCAAGGTGGGGTTGACGGCCATGCATAGCCTGGCCTATGGCACCCCGGTCATCACACACGGTGATCCGGACGAACAAATGCCGGAGTGGGAAGCGATCGAACCCGGGTCGACCGGAGATTTTTTCAGGCGGGGAGATGTTCGCGATCTGGCCGACAAGATCAAGTCCTGGTGTCTCCGTCCATGGCCCGATGAAGGGATTCGGCACCGGTGCAGGGCCATCATTGAACGCTATTACAATCCGGAGTACCAACGAAGCGTTATTGATCGTGCGGTGCGAGGGGTGCCGGCTGAACCGGCAGCGTAATTGCACCGGCGTCCGCTTTGCAGAAAGAGTGACATCATGTGGCTGCTTGGCCGCCGGCTCAGAGCGATCCCATCGGTCTATCGGATGGGTCGCAAGATTCTCATGGCGTATCGCCGCTGGCGGTTCGGGCTCAAGCAGGTCGACGCAACATTTTATATGGCGCGTGGTTGCCTGGTGGCGCACGACTTAGTCGCCCATGAGTACAGCTTCATGAACAGCGGGTGCATCATCGGTCCGAAGGTATCGCTGGGACGGTATGTCATGCTCGGACCCCACGTGGCTATCGTCGGGAACGATCATGTGACATGCCGGGCCGGCGTGCCGACCATTTTCGCGGGACGTCCTCCGTTGAAGGAAACGATCATCGAGGACGATGTATGGGTCGGAATTGGGGCCATTGTGATGTCCGGTGTGCGAATCGGGCGCGGGGCCGTCATCGGAGCCGGATCCGTGGTGACCAAGGACGTGCTGCCTTATGAGATTCATGCCGGCGTGCCGGCGCGAAAGATCGGCGAACGATTTCCCGACGAATCTGATCGCTTCCGGCACGATATCATGCTGAAGGGCCCGCTCGTGGCGGGCCCGTTCTGTCTTCCGTTGTAAGGATCTCCGACGCAGCCTCGATGGAACAGGAAGTATCGTCGATTCAAATCTGTCCGTGCTACGTCGACCTGACCCGCGAAACCGGCGGCGTGGCCAATATTGTCAGACAAATCTGTCTCCACCTGGCTCGGCGCGGTCAGCACGTCTTGCTGCTTTGCGGCAATCGTGAAATGGGAAGGGCACAGGCAGAACCGGGAATCCGGCACATTGATCGATTTCTGTCAATGGAGGTGTTCGACCAGCATCTCCATCCGTTGTTGGGACCGACGACGGCGGTGACGAAACGGATCCTGTCGCTTCACGGCAAAAGCATCGCGCACGTGCATACCTGTTTCAGCGCGTTCACGGAAGCCGCAATGGCGGCCTGCCACCGAAAACACATCCCGTTCATCTTCACGCCGCACGGAAAATTCAGTGAGCATTCGGTCGCTCGCTACCACTGGGCAAAGGATCTTTGGTGGAGGCTGAAAGCCGGCAAAGCAATCCGTGATGCCCGCACCATCGCCGTGAGCTCGGCCGATGAGGTTTTGGCCATGGAACTATATGGTCTTTCACAGCCGTGGCGGGTGATACCCAACGGATACGAAGCGCCGCCGGCGGAGCCGTGCAAAGAACGCGGGATTATTCCGCAACCGTACGTTCTCTTTCTTGGTTATTTGGATCCACGAAAGCAGCCCGAGTTTCTGGTTGAAGCGTTCAGCCGGTCCGAGGCTCGATGCAGCCATCGCTTGGTCTTTGCCGGTCCCGATACCTACGGGCATCAGACCGCGGTTCAACGCAGAGCGCAAGAGTTGGGAATGGATCACGTGGTATTCTTCGGTCCGGCCTATGGGGAGAAAAAATGGAGCCTGTTGTATCACGCGGCTTGTCTGTGCCTTCCGTCGTTGGGTGAAGGTCTGCCTCTGGTCTTGTGCGAAGCGCTTGGAGCGGCAGTCCCGTCGATTTTCTCCAGAGCATGCAATTTTCGCGAGATCGCGGCGCGCGGGGCCGGGGTCATGCTCGACGAATTCGATTCCTCACAATGGGCACGAGCGATCGATCGGGTCTGTCTCGATCGTGAATGTAATCGATTGATGAGAGCCGCCGCCCGGTCGCTCCAACCGGAATACACATGGAGTGAGATCGTGAAGCGCTGGATGGATCTGTATGAACATGTGGCAAGCGCGAGCAGCCCTCATTCGGTGGACCGGGACAAAGACCGAGCGGCCTATGGTTGACTACGAAGACGGCGCGTATCATTTCAAGCGGCATCCGGAATTTCTCGCTGACGGAGATTTGCGAGAGGCGTGGTCCTGTTTTGCCGACGTCGCGTATTTTAATGGCGTATGGGCCGGCACCAGTGTGCTCGAGTATGGAGGGGGGCTGGGGAACAATTTGCTTGCCGTGGCCAAACGAGCGCGAACATGGATGATCGAACCATCCGATGTCGGCCGGCGTCTTGCCAGGCAAGCCGGCATCGATGTCGTGCCGAATTTCGAGCAACTGCGTCACCGGGAATTCGACGTGGTCCTGTGCCGGCATGTACTGGAACATGTAGACGATCCCCTGTCGACGCTCCGACAAATCCATCAGGCATTGAAGCCAGACGGTGAATTGATCTTAGCGGTCCCCTGCGAAGACATGCGCCTGTTTCCCAGCCAAGACGATCTCGACCATCATCTGTATTGTTGGAACCCCAGGACATTGGCCAACCTTGTAGGAAAGGCGGGCTTTGGTGTGGCGCGTATTTATTTCGAATACTATGGTGCGAAGCGGCGATTGTTACCGGTGTATCGGTATCTGGGAGGGAATGTCTACGCCAAGGCGGTCCGAATGGCAGGGAAAATCTTCAATTGCAAAGAGTTGGTCCTGAGAGCCCGCAAAGCGGTCGAATCCTCTCCGGCGAGAGACGAGTCGTGAAACAGGAAGATCTCTATCCCACGGTCCGATCCATCCCTTCCGTCGAGCTTAAGGATTGCGCCCGATTCAATTATACGTTAGCAGAATACGCGGGAAGGTTGTTGTGGCGACTGTGCTGGCTGACGCTCTGGAAAATGGCGTGGAAGCGTCTGTATATGTTTCGCGCTATCCTGTTGCGCCTCTTTGGTGCAACCTTGCCGCTCAAGAACCAAATGGCGGCATCGACCTGGATTGAAGTTCCTTGGAACTTCACGATGGGCGAGTATTGTTCCCTGGGACCCAGAGTGACGGTGTACAACCTCGGCCGGATTACCGTCGGCCGGAATACCGTGGTCTCACAGGATGCCTACCTCTGCGCCGGAACGCATGACTATACCAAAAGCACGATGCCGCTCATTAAGTCGGACATTACAGTCGGGGACAATGTCTGGATATGCGCAGGCGCTTTTATCGGTCCGGGCGTCACGGTGGGGGATGGAGCCGTGATCGGTGCGCGGGCGGTAGTCGTCCATGATGTCGAACCGTGGACGGTGGTCGGCGGCAATCCCGCCCGGACACTGAAGAAGCGAGAGTTGCGGGGATCGTGACATGAGCCTGTCCGTGTTGATCCTCACGCTCAACGAAGAAGAAAACTTGCCGACCTGTCTGCAGTCCTTGCAATGGTGCGACGACATTGTGGTGCTCGATTCTTTCAGCAGCGACCGGACGGTGGACATCGCGGCTGACGCCGGTGCGAGAGTGATCCAAAGACGCTTCGATAGCTGGGACGCTCATCAGAATTGGGCGATGGAGCACATCACTTTCAAATATCCCTGGGTGTATTATTCCGACGCGGATGAGACAGTTCCTCCGGATTTGCGCGACGAGATGCGTGCCGTCGTAAGAGATCCGCGTGTCGGCCATGCCGCGTACCGTCTTCGCTATAAGAATTTTTTCTGCAACCGCTGGATCAGACACTGTGGAATTTACCCCGTCTGGGTACTGCGCTTGTTCCGCCCGCAAGCGGTACGCTGGGAACGCCTCGTGAATCCGGTTCCCATCGTCCGAGGATCGATCGGAGAGCTGAACGGTCATTTTCACCATTACAGCTTTCGTAAGGGGTATGAGGCCTGGTTTCACAAACACAACAAGTATTCGTCACAGGAAGCCTTGGAGGGCATGAAAATCGAGGACAGGGGGGTTCGTGATTGGTCTGGGATCTTCTCGCTGAAGGATGCGAGCCGACGACGCCGAGCGATGAAGGAACTCTCGTTCCGGCTGCCATGTCGACCCCTGTTTCGGTTCTTATATATGTATGTCGTGCGGCTCGGTCTGCTGGACGGAATAGCCGGGTTTCGGTATTGCCGGCTGCTTGCTATTTACGAATATATGATCGTTCTCAAGACGCAGGAGTACGCTCAGCGCGAAAGGGGATTGTCGCTATGAGGGAGCAGAGATGAATCGACACATGGCGCGTCCAGTGTCACCGATTCCGTCCGTTCGGACTTCCCAGCGAGCGCGATGAATGACGAATATGGACGAAGGCCGATCCAAAGTGATTTTCGTCAACCGGTACTTCCATCCGGATTTTTCTGCAACGAGTCAATTACTGTCGGATTTGGCATTTCACCTTGCTGATGGCTCCCGACACGTCCATGTGATCACCAGCCGACAAGGCTACGACGACGCATCCGCTTCATGGCCCGCTGCCGAAAACATCAACGGCGTGCACGTCACGAGAGTGTGGACATCATCATTCGGGCGGAACCGTCTCTGGGGGCGCACACTCGATTATCTCACCTTTTACGGCACGGCGTTCATCGCGCTGCTGCGGAAGGCCGAGCGGGACGATCTTATTGTGGCCAAGACCGATCCTCCGCTCATTTCGGTTGTGGCGTCTTTGGTCGCGGCGATCCGAGGCGCGCGACTCATCAATTGGATTCAGGATCTCTTTCCTGAAGTGGCCTTGGCCCTTCGGATCGGAAAACCCGGGTACGTCGCCACTCTGCTCCGAGCATGGCGCAATCGAGCGCTCCACATGGCGGTCAAGAACGTCGTGCTCGGGACGAGCATGGAGGAGCGTCTTATGCTGGAAGGGTTGCAGCCGTCCAAGCTCAAGGTGATTCACAATTGGGCCGACGGCCGAACGCTGTATCCTGTTCCTCCGAATGACAATGATCTCAGACGTCGCTGGAACCTTCTCGGCAAGGTGATAGTGGGATATTCGGGAAACCTCGGCAGGGCGCACGATTTTCGAACCATTCTTGCTGTGGCCGAAAGACTTGCCGATCTCGAGCGCCTGGTGTTTCTCTTTATCGGCGAAGGCGCGCAACTCTCATGGATGAAGCAGCACGTACGAAACAAGGCGTTGGGTAACGTCATCTTCAAGCCATACCAGCCAAGGGACGTGCTGCCTTTGAGCTTAAGCGTTCCGGATATTCATCTCATTTCTCTTCAGCCTGCCTTGGAAGGATTGATCGTTCCGAGTAAATTTTACGGCATCACTGCGGTCGGAAGACCTATCCTCTATATCGGCAGTCCAACCGGAGAAATCCCGGAGCTCATACGGAAGGCCGGTTGCGGCTTTGTGGCGAAACCGGGGGAGGTGGAACAAGCTGCCGCCACCGTGCGCGGTCTCTGCCACGATGAGAAGGAACGTCAGCGGCTTGGTGCTCAGGCTCGCCGGCTCTTTGACCAATATTTCGATCGACCCAGGGCCCTGCAGGCTTGGGAAACGGTGCTCAACGAGGCCGCGTAGGAGGGCGATGAAGGAGAACGGTGTGATGAGGATTGCGGCTGCGCTCGGTATCGCGATCGGCCTTGTGCTTCCTGTCGACACGGAGCACGATGTATCGGCGCAGCCGCTGTCCGGAGAGCGAGAATTCGTCGTCTTTGACGCAACCTCGTATCGCAACAAGCCGGATCTCGTCTCCTACGGAATCAGCCCGATCATGCTTCTCTATGCCGGACAATTCGGATCGGACTGGTTCAAAGATCAAGAACGGCTTCCGAATCGATCGTCCGTTGAAGAGATCGCCAAGGGGTTGAACGTAACAGGGAAGCCGGTCGTTCTGGATATCGAACACTGGCCGTTGAACGGCGGGCAGGAACGCGTCCGCGGCAGCGTCATGAAATACATACAAGTGCTGAAGTGGTTCCGCGAGACGGCACCGTCCGTTCCCGTGGGCTACTACGGCGCTCCGCCGCTACGCGACTATTGGCGTGCGGTCAAGCCGCCTCAGAGCGGCGAGCATCGGGCATGGCTGGAAGAGAACGACCGGATCGCCGCCCTTGCGGATGCCGTGGACATGCTATTCCCTTCACTCTATACGTTTTACGCCGATCAAGAAGGATGGAAAACGTATGCAAAGGCCCAGATCCAGGAAGCGCGACGTCTCGGAAAAGGAAAACCGGTCTTTGTATTTCTCTGGCCCCAGTACCATGAATCGAACCGTCAGTTGGGCGGCCGCTACATTTCCTCGGAATTCTGGACCTTGCAACTGCAAACGGCCCGAGAGTTGGCAGACGGACTTATCATCTGGAGTGGTAGAGAAGAATGGAATGAGGAGGCTCCGTGGTGGGAAGCCACCAAAGCATTCATGCGCACATTGCGAAGCGTTTCAAGGTCGGTCAATCCCGCCATGCCGAACGGTCGATAAGGTCGGGCGGTGCGCGCGATGCTGTCCCCCTTTTGCAAATCGTTCCATCCTCCTGAGAACACGATGAAACATTGTGGCACAGGTTGTCCCACCTTGTGCCTGATTCAGAATTGAACTCGCCTTGTAGGACCGCACACACAGCTCCTTCGTACGACTCCCGGTCTATGACGGATTTACAACGACATAGTGATCGGGCGCTTGGGTCTGAGTCTTGCTGAAGTGTCCCGTTTGTGCGGGAACTCTTCATGTACCACCTTCACGTAAGGAGATGTGTCATGCGTATAACTCGGCAGTCGTTGTCTCAAAGGTTCATCCTGCCGACGATCGTGTTGTGTTCACTCCTCTTCGCATGGAGTGCGGCGGATGCAGCCCTCGTGACCTACTCATTCACCGGAGGAGTCAGCCAGGTGAATGGGGCATTGCTTCCCACCGTGAATCTGATGTCGCCCGTGTCGGGAAGCTTCCAGTTCGACAACAGTCCCGCGGTCGGCGGTAATTACCCGGGTGTTGTTTCGAACCTCTCACTCCAGATCGGAGGCTATGCGTCAACGTTCACACCGGGTGCAAATGCGGTGACAATCTTCAAGGCGATTGATTTGGGCGGCGGGATGATCGGAGACCGGTGGAGATTGGTCAGCGCCGCAACCGGATCCACGATCAACGGTTATTCGCCCCTGCAATTCGACTTGAATCTGGACAGAGAGGGCAGCCTCTTTGCCAACACGAACATGCAGAATCCGCCGAGCTTGGCGTCACTGACCGGCACGAGATGGCGATTGATCTTCGAAAATAGCCAAGGCGATCTCGTCAGGATTCAGGGAGCCTTGAACAGCCTGTCGGTCGTCCCCCTACCGGCTGCCGTGCTGCTCTTTGGCGCCGGCCTCATCTCGCTGGTCGGCTTGGGCGCCGGCGGGTTGAGAAACCTTCGCGGAACGCAGGCGTAAAAGAAAGCCGGAGTCGTCTCAAGTGGGCTTGGTGCTCAAACGGGTGCCAAGCCCACTTCTTATGTCCTCGGACGCCATCGGATTCCTTGTTCCAGGCAACCGGTCTCGGCGATGACCAGCACGCTGTATCTCGTATTCAGCATAATCGTTGCGGCCTGCCTCGTGGGATACCTGTATTCGGACAGTTTGGTGTTCCTCTTGAGTCACTGGACGGGAAGCGAGGATTACGGGCACGGCCTGTTTGTACCCGTGATCAGTCTGTTTCTCCTATGGCAGGCGCGCGGGCGTATGGCTGAGGCTGGAATCCAGGGATCGTGGTCCGGATTGATCGTGCTCGTGCTCGGTCTTCTCCTGTATTGGATGGGCGAGTTGACGACGTTGTATCTCCTCTTGCACGTGTCCCTGTGGCTCGTGATCGTTGGACTCGTCATCTCTTTGGTCGGACCTCGCGCCGCCAGGGTCGCGGCCTTCCCATTACTGTACTTGTTGACGGCCATTCCGTTGCCGGTCTTCGTCTATGCGAGGCTGGCGAGCGAGCTTCAGCTCGTCTCTTCGGCAATGGGAGTGGGGTTCCTTCAGGCCGTCGGCGTTACGGCGTTCCGCGATGGAAACCTCATCGATCTCGGACCGGTACAACTTCAAGTAGCCGAGGCCTGCAGCGGCATCCGATATCTCCTCCCGCTCACGTCGCTCGCGCTCCTGTGTGCCTATCTCTACAGGGACAGGATGTGGAAACGAGTCGTCCTCGTGTGTTCTTCCATCCCAATCTCCATTCTTGTGAATGGATTCCGCATCGGCGTGATCGGGGTCCTTGTCGAAACGTATGGTCAGGCTGCCGCCGAAGGTTTCCTCCATTTGTTCGAAGGATGGTTGCTCTTCATGGTGAGTCTGGCGTTGCTCGTGGTCGAGATGTGGGGCCTGGCCAACATCGGTCAGGAGCCGCAGGGCAAATCATTGTTGGAGCGCTTCACGTGGATTGACCGCTCTCGACATGACCTGCCGGCTCCACGCGACCGGCCCTCCGCTTCGACCACCGTTGTGCCGGGGCCGGCCTATCTCTTCAGCGTCACACTGTTCGTGCCCTTCGCCTTCGCATCATCGACGATCGGTGCAGGAGTCGGTATCGATCCACCGCGGGTCACGTTCGTGGATTTTCCCATGCACCTCGAAGGCTGGCAGGGAACAGCTCTTCCCCTTGAACAGCAATACATCGATGCCCTTCGTTTCGACGATTATCTGCTCGCGGACTATCAATCCGCCGGTCGTCGTCCGGTGAGCGTCTATGCGGCCTACTATCGCTCCCAGCGAAAGGGCCAGGCGGCTCATTCTCCTCAAAGCTGCCTGCCCGGGGGAGGATGGGAAATTCTATCGCTCGACCACGTCCGGGTGGCCTCAGCATCGCCGCGCGGGCGCTCGTTCGATGCCAATCGAGCTGTGATTCAGAAGGGCGATTATCGTCAGGTCGTCTTCTACTGGTTCAAGCAACGGGACCGGATTCTGGCGGACGAGTATTTGGTCAAATTGTACCTGCTATGGGATGCCCTGTTGCGGCAACGAACGGACGGCGCATTGGTCCGCGTCGCATCGTTGGTGGGACCGGGAGAAAGCGAAGCGGAAGTCGAACGCCGAATCGTCGATTTCACGTCCATACTGGAACCCGAGCTCACTCGATATGTTCCCGACTGAAGAACCGTTGGAGGCTCACGGCACTGTGTCTCAAATCTCGAGCTCGAACTTTCGCCTCTCCGTCGGTGGCCTATGACCAGGGATCTCTTTTTCAGCTTTATGACCTCGCTGCTGGTCTGCATGGCATTGATTCCTCCGTTGCGCATCGTGGCCGAGCGGTGGCGGATCATCGACCTTCCCGGAGAGCGAAAGGTCCATGAGCATCCGGTCCCCCGCATCGGCGGCATCGCATTCGCTCTCGCCGCCTACGGCTCGATCCTGTGGTGGGCTCCCAAGGATCGCATCACGCTGTCCGTGCTTTTCGGGAGCCTCATCATTTTGGCATTTGGGGTGTGGGACGATCGGGCTCAATTGGGATACCGGACCAAATTGACCGGACAAGTGATCGCCGCCTTGGCGACCATTGTATTCGGCGAGGTCCGATTTGAGAGCGTGCCTTTTGTATCGGACGCGTCCATCCCGAGTTGGCTTGGCATTCCACTTACGTTGATCTTCCTCATCGCCGTATCGAATGCTGTAAACCTGGCTGATGGTTTGGACGGGCTGGCCGGCGGGCTTTCGTTTTTGACTTTTTCGGGTATCGCCTATTTGGCTTACCTGTCGCATGATTCGGCCGTCCTCATTTTGACGGCGCCCTTCCTGGGCGCCGTACTGGGTTTCTTGCGCTACAACACGTACCCTGCGCGAATTTTCATGGGAGACGGCGGGAGTCAGTTGCTGGGTTTCATGATGGGCGTGTTGGCGATCCTGCTAAGCGATTCAACTCGGGGTCCGTTCAGTTCCAGCCTGGCGCTGTTCCTATTAGGACTGCCGTTCCTGGATACGCTCGGCGTTGTCGGACAACGGTTGGCCGAGGGCCGCCCATTGTTCGTTGGGGATCGGATACACACACATCATAAGTTGTTGACGATCGGGCTGTCGCACTACGAGGCGGTGACGGTCATTTACGCCGTCCAAGCCGGCATGATCGGTCTGGCGTACCTGCTTCGTTGGCAGTCGGACCTCGTGATTGCGTCCCTGTATCTCCTCATCTCCGCCTGCGTGTTGGCCGGATTTGTTGCGGCAGGACGGGGAATGATTGCAGTCCCACGCGATCGCAACGGACACTTCTTTCCAACCCCGACTATCAGCAAATTCTTGAGCGGACCCTGGTTGACCGATATGCCGATCCGGTTTCTCGCCATCGCGGTTCCCGGTTTTCTCGTCGCAACGGTGTTGTTTCCGACAGAGGTCCCGGAAGACGTAGGCTACCTGTCCATCGGTCTCTTTGCGGTCGTGCTGCTCGGCTTGGCCCTGCTTCCACGATTTGTCCCCTATTTTGTACGCGGAGGCCTGTACGTCGGTACCACATGTTTGCTGTATGTCACCGATAACTTGTGGAGTCGATCGTTCTCCGGATTTGCCGTCACCAACAACGCGTTTTTCATCATCGTGGCCGTCATGGTGTTATTGAGTCTTCGGTTCAACGAGCAGAGCCGCTTCCAGACGACGCCACTCGACTATCTCATGGTGTTCCTGGCCGTCACCTTTCCGTTGCTGCCGGAAGTGAGCGTCGATGTGTCGACGTTGAGCCTCTTTGCCGCCAAATTAATCGTGTTGTTTTTCTCATTTGAACTGCTGCTGCATGCGTTTTCGAACCACGTCAGGCAGCTCGGGCTCGTGTCGTTGTGGGTGTTGTTCGGCCTGGGGATACGCATCTGGTTATGAAGCTGGTCCGATCCATTCGAGGTGAACCTGTGATGAAAAATGGGCTGATCGTTCTCGTCCTGATCATGGCCGGCATGGCCGCCGCTTGCGGTGGACCCGAAGAACGGAAGGCAAGCTACCGGATCAAAGCGCAGGAATACATCGCAGCCGGTAATTATCCCAAGGCCCGTGTCGCGCTGCGTAATGTGTTGAAGATCGATCCCAAGGACGCCGAGGCGTTCTATCTTTTTGCGAAGGTTGAAGAGAAGGAAAAGAACTGGCGCAATGCCGTCAAGCTCTATCAGGACGTGGTCGAGCTGGCCCCTGATCACACAGGAGCCCTCATTACATTAGCCAAGTACTATCTCGAAGCGCGGTTGACCGAGCATGTTGTATCGACGGCGGACAAGGTCCTCGCCAAGCATCCCCATCAACCCCAAGCCATGGCTCTCAAGATCGCGGCTTCCGCAACAACGGACGAGATGGTGCCAGAAGCGGTCGGCAAAGCGGAATCCTTGGCGGCTCAATTTCCCACCGAGCCGGACGTGGCCGTTCTCCTCGCCACGTTGTATGCACAGCAGCAGCGGTATCGTGAGGCCGAAGCGGTACTTCGGCGTGCGGTCGACGCGCATCCCCGCGATATGGACCTCTTGAATAACCTCAATAATGTTTTCATGCAGGCCAAAGACATGGCCGGGGCAGAAGCGGTTGTGCGCCGGATGATCGACGTGGAACCGAAACAGTTCGAACATCGCATACGGCTCGCCCGCTTGTTCGATGCCCGAGGCGATTATGTGACAGCCGAGTCCCTGTTGCGGGAAGCCGTGGCGTTGGATCAGGACAGCGAGGAACGCCATCTCTTGCTGGCGGAATTTCTGTCGGCTCGGAAGAATGTACAAGCCGCCGAACGAGTATTGCTGGATGCAGTAGACCGACTCCCGCATGCGACCAAGATCCAGTTCGGCCTCGCGGCCTTGTATGGGCGGAGCGGGCAGGCGGCCAAAGCGCGCGAACGCTATGCGGCATTGATCCGTGAATACAAGGACAAGCCGGCCGGTCTCGAAGCCAAGATCAAAGTGGCGGAGATGGATCTCGCGGAGGGCAAACAAGCGGAGGCTGAACGCGAAGTCGAAGAAGTGCTCAAGGACAATCCGCGATCGTCGGAAGGGCTGATCCTTTCCGGCAAGATGGCCCTGAGCCGCCGGAACGGAAAGCAGGCGGTGCAGGCATTCCGGACGGTGTTGCACGATCAACCCGAACTGGCGACCGTCCAGTTCCTGCTCGGTCAGGCATATCTTTTAACCGGGGAGTACACGCTGGCGCGGGAAAGCTTTGAGCGTGCCGTGGCTCTCTATCCCGGACAGGTCGATGCACGGCGATCTCTTGCCGCCTTGGAAACCCAAAGCGGACGGCCTGGACAAGCCCGGGCTCGGCTTGAGGATCTGCTCAAGCAACGGCCGGACGATGTAGCGGCACTCGACATGCTGATGAATTTGGACCTGATGACCAAAGACTGGGCGGCGGCGGACAAAACCTTGTCTCGTCTTCGTGCAGCCTCCGGAGACAGCTCGACTGTCCGGCTGGCCGAAGGGCGGTTGTACGAAGCACAAGGACAAACTGAAAGGGCCGTGGCCGCGTATGAGCGCGCGACGACGCTGGCTCCCAATGATCCGGAGCCGCTGCTCTCCCTCGTGCGATTGGAGATCGCTCATGGCCGTTCGGCGCGTGCCATGAGCCGACTGGAGACAATGCTGAGTGCGGACGCCTCGCATCTCTACGGACATGCGCTGCTTGGCGAGATCCTTGCGATGACCGGTCAGCAGGAGGAAGCAACAGCCCATTTCCGTGATGCGACACGCGTGAATCCACAGTGGATCACTCCCTGGATCGACTGGGCCGGTTTACATCTGACTCGCAAGGAACCGGATCTCGCCATTCAGGTCATTCGTTCCGGGCTCGCAGTGATTCCCGAGAGCGAGGAACTGCAGATGCTTCTGGCATCCGCCTACTCCGAGCAAGGCCGAACCGATTCCGCTATGGCCGCCTATGAAGCGGCGTTGCGATTGAACCCGCGCAATCTCCTCGCCGCGAATAATCTGGCCGTGCTGCTGGTTGAGTACAAGGGTGACCAGTCGAGCCTCCAAAAAGCATTTGCCCTCAGCCGAGACTTCGAAAAGGACGCCCCGCATGCGCTCTTCCTCGACACGCTCGCCTGGGTACGTTTCAAGATGGGGCAACAGGAAGAGGCGCTGCGGCTCTTGAAGCATGCCATCGCTAAGTCGCCGGATTTGGGGGTCGTCAACTACCATCTCGGAATGGCGTATTACCGATCCGGCCGGCCGGGCGAGGCGCGGAGCTATCTGACAAAGGCCCTTCAAAAACCGGAGGGGTTTCCAGGGCGCCAAGAAGCTGAGCAGGTTCTCTCTCAGATCAGGGGGTGATCCACCGTATGGAAACGATCATGATGTCGATGTTGAAGCAATTCAGGATCCTTTTCACGATGGGCTTGTGCGGCTTCGTCGTTCCGATCGGATCGGTCCCGGAGACGGCGGGAGCGCAGATCGATCCGGGATATCGACTCGGCGCCGAAGACGTTCTGCTGATTTCCGTGTGGAAGGACGAACAATTGACCAGGGAAGTCGTCATTCGCCCCGACGGCATGTTTTCGTTTCCGTTGGTAGGCGATCTGGCGGCTGAAGATCGGACGGTCGAAGACATCAAAACGGATCTCGTCAAACGATTGAACAAATTCATTCCTAATCCGAACGTCTCGGTCGCCGTTCTCAAGGTCTTGAGCTACAAGATCTATGTCGTCGGCCGAGTGAACAAACCTGGAGAGTACTTGATCGGGCATTACACCGACGTATTGCAGGCGCTGAGTTTGGCCGGGGGGTTGACGCCCTTCGCCGCAGAAAACGATATCAAGATCGTCCGTCGCGTCAAGGGCCAGCAACAGGTCTTTCCATTTCGCTATGGCGATGTGCGGAAAGGACATGATCTCGATCAGAACATTTTGTTGCAGCGCGGCGATG
>DATFDJ010000052.1:0-3991 GCA_035252115.1 Nitrospira sp.
AAAGACCTTGGTGTAGTCCAGCGTCGTGAAGTTGATGAAGATGAGAAAGATCGCCAGCAGGAAGCCGGCATCACCGATGCGGTTGACGACGAAGGCTTTGGAAGCGGCCTTGGCGGCGGACACCTTATCGTAGTAGTAGCCGATCAAAAGATACGAGCAGAGGCCCACCCCTTCCCAACCGATGAAGAGCACGAGGTAATTGTTCCCCATGACCAGGAGCAGCATGGAAACCATGAAAAGGTTCATATACGTGAAGAACCGTGTGAAACCGTCCTCCCCATGCATGTACCCCACCGAGTAGACGTGAATGAGGAATCCGACTCCGGTGACCACCAACAGCATCACGCAGGTGAGGGAATCGACGAGATAAGCCAGATTGATCGTGAGATCGCCGCCGAA
Source organism: Nitrospira sp. (assembly GCA_035252115.1). GTDB lineage: Bacteria > Nitrospirota > Nitrospiria > Nitrospirales > Nitrospiraceae > Nitrospira_C. The sequence continues at coordinate 400 of DATFDJ010000052.1, forward strand.
GATCCACTGATAGGCGACGACCTCGCGCGCCGCGCCGGTGTGCAGCACGTCCGCGACCACACCAATCGTACACAAAAACGAGAGCCCCACGGACCCCCAGGCGAGACGGTGCGCCCAGTCGGGAGACCAAAGATACCGCCCGAACAGGCCGTTCGCGATTACCGCGAGGAGGGGAAAGACCGGTATGAGTTTGATCAGGAGATCCGTCACGACCGGTGGCTCGTTACCATTTCAACAGGTTCATTTCATCCACGTTGGTCGAAATCTTCCCGCGGAACACCACGATGATAATGGCCAGTCCGACCGCCGCCTCGCCGGCCGCAATGGCGATCACGAACAGCGCGACGAGTTGACCTGCCATGGATTCCAAGTAATGCGAGAAAGCCACCAGATTGATATTCGCGGCGTTCAGCATAATTTCAACGGCCATCAAGACAATGATGAAGTTTCGGCGAATGAGGACTCCCAGCAGTCCTGTCACGAACAGGACGGCGCTCACCGCCACATATGCGCTCAACGGAATCATGCAGATGACACGTGACGTGTGACACGTGACGCGTGACGCGCACGAACCATTCTTAACCTGTCCCCGGTCACTTGTCGCTCGTCACCCTTCACGCCGTGCCGCGTCGATCGGTTTCGGCGTCTTTGCGAGCACGATGGCCCCGATGATGGCGCCCAAGAGGAAGATCCCGACAATCTCGAACTGCAACAGATAATCGCTGAACATTTTGATCCCGACGGCAAACGTGTTCCCGTCCTGCAGGACCACGTCGGCCGGCGCATCTCCCTTGGCGCCGCCGAAAGGCGAGCGGAACAGGAGCGCCACCACATAAAGGGAGCCGAGCACGGCCGGAACCAGCAAATACGTGAACGACGCGTGAAAGTATCGTTCTTCTGTCTTCAGATTGAGCAGCATCAGGACAAAGAGGTAGAGCACGAGGATGGCCCCCGCATAGACCACCACCTGGACGGCCCACAGGAATTCCGCATTGAGCAGGATGAACAAGCCGGAGACATGGAGTAGGAGAGCGAGGAGCGCCAGCCCGCAATGGACGGGATTCTTCAGCGCCACCGTAAAGACCCCGGCGGCGATGCTCATCAAGGCAAAATAGATGAAGAAAACGGTGACCATTGTGGCTACGTCAAATGCTTCGGTGCCGCCTGGGTCGGTTTCAGGACCGACTGAGGGAAGTAATACCGGTACTCCCGGCTCTCTTCGATGTTTTTTTCTTGATTGTGGGCGTAGAGATATTTCTTCGCATCCTCGAGATGCCGTTCGCCGATCTCATAGAGCCGTTTCTTGTCGAAGAGGAGCGTACGTTTGTCGTGGGTCGAGAATTCGTACATCTTCGTCATGGCCAAGGCGTTGACCGGGCAAGCTTCGACGCAGTATCCGCAAAACACGCACTTCGTGATGTCGATGTAGAATTCACTTGCGTATCGCTGGAGCGGCCGCTCAGCATCTTCCGAGCTGATGACCTTGATGCAGCGCGACGGGCAAGCCGCTTCGCAGAGATCGCAGCCGACGCAGCGTTCGCGGCCGTCGTCGTACCGAAGGAGCCCGAGGGCTCCACGATGCGTATCGGGCAGAGTTCGCTGCTCTCGAGGGTACTGAAACGTGATGGGCTTATGGAACATGTGCTTAAACGTCACTTTCATCGCGTCCCAGATCTCATAAAAGAGCGCCGCATGAAGAATTTTCTTTGTCAAAGCGCCGATGCGCATGGCCTCAACTCCTTGCCGCTTTGCACGCCGTCCCTTATCGCTGTCCGACCTTCTCGACGGTGACGCCGGTTCGCTTGAATGAAGGAACGCCGGTTACGGCATCGACCTGGACCGACATCAGATCCTTCACCGGCGGCTCGTTGAAATGCTCGGGAAAGAAACAGGTCCCCGCAGCAACGGTATGATCGAGCTGAACGCCCACCTCCAGCGAGCCGCGATCCGATGTCACTCGCACGGTGGCTCCGTCGTTCAATCCCAACCGTTCCATGTCGATGCCGCTCATCCTGATCCGGCCGGTATTGGGCGAGATTTTGATCAAACCCGGCGCCACTGTGGAGAGTTTGCCCGAGTGATACAACACCTGACCCATGATCAAACTGAATGGGCGCCGTTCATCCGGGGGAGCGGTTTTGTACCGTGCCGCGACGGAGGCGGCATAACCGTTGGATAGATAGTGGTCGGCTGTCGGGTGGATTTTTCGCGGCTGTCCGAGATTATAGTAGCCGGGGAGTAACTTCATGATTTCCGTTTGAATGTCGTGAGCGGAGTCGTAGGTCCACTGAGTGCCCAGGCCGTTGGCCAGGGCCGTCATGATATGCCAATCGGGCACGCTTTCTCCGATCGTGTCCATGGCCTGCCTGACGCGCAGGACCCGGCCTTCGAGATTGGTAAACGTGCCGTCCTTTTCCGTATAGGTGCAGGCCGGCAGGACGGCATGAGCCATGCGGGCGGTGCCGGTCAGGAACGGATCCTGGACCACGAGCAAATCGAGCCGGTCCAGTGCGCCCTTGATCTCCATCGAAGCCGGCAACGTGTCCACGGGATTTTCCCCGACCACATACAGGGCGCGGATCTGTCCGCTTCGGCAACGCTTCAGGATCTCGATCAAGTGGGCGCCGGAGCCGGCTGCCGGAAGCGGAGCGCCCCAGGCTGCGGCGTAGCGATCGCGAGCTTGCGCGTCGTCGAACGAGGCGAGTCCCGGCAAAAATTCGGGCGCCACGCCCATATCGACAGCGCCCTGCTCGTTCGGTTCTTCAGTGACAGTGCTGACGCCGCAGCCCTGCCGTCCCAGTTTTCCAGTGACCCAGGCGAGATCGATCAGCTTCAGCACATTTCGGTAGCCGTCCGGTCGGCGTACGATTCCCTCGGCGCAGAGAATGATCGAGCGAGGAGATTCGGCAAAGAGCGTTGCGGCTTCTTTCAGGCTCTCCGCGGTGAGGCCCGTCTTCGCCGCGACCTGCTCCAATGAGACGTTGGACAGAGCGGCTTTGAGCGCCGCGAAAGCCTGGGGATGTTTTTTGACCACCTCTTCATCCACGAGATCCAGTTGCAGCACGGCTTTCACCAGTCCGTCGATGACCAGGCCTTCGGTTCCCGGCTTGATCAAGAACGGATGCGAAGCCAGCTTGCCAAGATTCGTCACGGCGGAATCGAAAACCGCAACCTGAGCTTTGTACACACGAATCGCTTCCTTGATGCGCACCGATGTCAGAGGATTCGTTTCCGTGAGGTCGGAGCCGATCACCAGTATCGCTTTCGCTTTGGTCAAGTCTTCCCAGTCGTTCGAGGAGCGTCCGATGCCCAACGCCTGCTTCGAGGCATGAACAAAATTCATGTGTCCGTAGCGCGCGCTGCTGTCCAGATGATTGGTCCCGAGCACAGTCCGCATGAGCTTTTGAAAAAGATAGAGTTCCTCATTCGTGCAGCGGGCCGTTATCAGGCCGGCGATGGCGTCCGGCCCATGCTTTTTCTTGATCTCTGCGAAGCGATCGACGACCGTATGCATGGCCTCCAGCCAGGGCACCTCGGTGAGTTGATTCCCCTTGCGTAGGAGCGGGTGTTTCAACCGGGCCGGTGAATCGAT
>DATFDJ010000053.1:0-15632 GCA_035252115.1 Nitrospira sp.
CACCCCCACCTGCCGGGCCAGGAGAATATGCTCGCGCGTCTGCGGCATCGGCCCATCGGCCGCGCTCACCACCAGGATCGCCCCGTCCATCTGCGCCGCCCCGGTGATCATGTTCTTCACATAGTCGGCGTGCCCCGGACAATCCACGTGCGCATAGTGCCGGTTGGCCGTCTCGTACTCCACGTGACTGATCGCAATGGTCAAAATCTTCGTCGCGTCCCGCCGGCCCTGGCTCTCGCTCGCCTTCGCCACCTCATCGTAGCTCACGAACTTCGCCATCCCCTTGTCCGCCGATACTTTCGTCAACGCCGCCGTCAACGTCGTCTTCCCATGGTCCACGTGCCCGATCGTCCCGATGTTCACGTGCGGCTTCTTCCGCTCAAATTTCGCCTTCGCCATGCTGAGTCCTCCCGCTGCTTACATCCCGATAATCAAACGCTACTCGCCGCGATACTTCGCAATGATTGCCTCGGAAATCTGCCGAGGGACTTGATCGTACCGGTCGAATTCCATGCTGTAGGTGGCCCGACCCTGTGTCCGCGAACGGAGATCCGTGGCATAGCCGAACATCTCCATCAGGGGCACCGAGGCCTCGATCGCCTGCGCACCAGCGCGAACCTTCATGCCTTGCACTTTTCCACGGCGTCCATTGAGGTTGCCGATCACGTCGCCCATGAATTCTTGAGGTACGAGCACTTCAACTTTCATGATCGGCTCCAGCAGAACCGCGTCCGCCTTTTTGCAGGCATCGGCAAACCCCATGGAAGCCGCAATTTTGAACGCCATTTCGTTCGAGTCGACTTCGTGATACGAGCCGTCGATCACCGTCACTTTGATGTCCCGCAACGGATAACCGGCGATCACGCCGTTTTCCATTCGCTCCTTCACGCCCTTTTCAATCGCAGGAATGTATTCCTTCGGAATCGCGCCGCCGACGACCTTATTGATGAACTCCAGCCCTTTGCCGGGCTCGGACGGCTCGACCGTCAGCACGACATGGCCGTACTGACCGCGGCCGCCGGTCTGCTTGATGTACTTGGATTCGGCTTCGGCCTTACGGCGAATCGTTTCCCGGAACGCGACCTCCGGCTTACCGACGTTCGCCTCCACTTTGAACTCACGCAGCAAGCGGTCGACGATAATTTCCAGATGCAACTCCCCCATGCCCGCAATGATCGTCTGCAGAGTCTCTTCATCCGTCCGAACCCGAAACGAGGGATCTTCCTGCGCGAGCTTCTGCAGGGCGAAGCCCATTTTCTCCTGGTCTTGCTTAGTCTTCGGCTCAATCGCCATGGCAATGACCGGCTCGGGGAATTTCATGACTTCCAGCAACACAGGCTGTTTTTCATCGGCCAGCGTGTCGCCGGTGGTGGCGCCTTTCAGTCCGACTGCCGCGACGATATCGCCCGCATAGGCCGTATCGATTTCCTCGCGCTTATTGGCGTGCATCTTGAGGAGGCGGCCGATCCGGTCCTTCGTGCCTTTGGTGACGTTGAGCACCGGCGTACCGGTCTTGAGGGTGCCGGAATACACGCGGAAATACGTCAACTGACCGGCGAAGGGATCGGACATAATCTTGAAGGCCAGGGCGGCAAACGGTTCGCTGTCGGCCGGCTTCCGCTGGACTTCTTTGTTCGTATGGGGATCGATCCCTTTGACCGGCGGAATATCGAGCGGGGACGGCAGGAAATCCACGACGCCGTCCAACAATTGCTGCACGCCCTTATTCTTGAAGGCGGACCCGCAGAGCACCGGCGTGATCTTCATCGCGATTGCACCGGCTCGAACCACTCGGCGGATCTCGTCCTCGGTCAACGGCTGTCCGTTGAGATACTTCTCCATCACGTGATCGTCGAACTCCGCCACCGCCTCCAGCATCTTTTCGCGATACTCTTTCGCCTTGTCCGTCAGGTCGGCGGGAATCTCCTCGACCTTGTACTTGGCGCCCAATGTCTCATCGTCGTAGACATAGGCCTTCATCGTAATCAGATCGATGGAGCCGCGATATTCCGCTTCGCGGCCGATCGGGATCTGAATGGGAACCGGGTTCGCCCCCAGGCGGTCGATGACGGTCTGAACGCTGAAATAGAAGTCGGCGCCGACGCGGTCCATCTTGTTCATAAACGCAATGCGCGGGACCTGATACTTGTCCGCCTGCCGCCACACGGTTTCCGACTGCGGCTCGACGCCTTGCACGGAGTCGAACACGGCAACCGCACCATCCAGAACGCGGAGAGACCGCTCCACCTCGATCGTGAAATCCACGTGCCCCGGCGTGTCGATGATGTTGATGCGATGGTCTTTCCAGAAACAGGTCGTTGCCGCCGCGGTGATCGTGATGCCGCGTTCGCGTTCCTGCTCCATCCAATCCATCGTCGCGGCGCCTTCATGCACTTCGCCCATCTTATGCGTCATCCCCGTGTAATACAGGATGCGCTCGGTGGTCGTAGTCTTCCCGGCGTCGATATGCGCCATGATCCCGATGTTTCTGGTGCGCTCTAATGGTGCTTGCCTGGCCACGTTCAACCCCTAAAAAGACATGTGCTGCAGAATGAGCCGATACTTGCTGCGATTCAGGGGCACCCCGCGTCTGCGGATCGCAGCACGGCCCAACTGCAGCACAGAACGACGTTACCAGCGATAGTGCGCGAAGGCTTTGTTCGCTTCCGCCATCCGATGCACGTCTTCCCGCTTCTTGACCGACGCCCCTGTATTGTTCGACGCGTCCAGCAGTTCGGCTGCGAGCTTCTCTCGCATGCTCTTGCCGCCGCGCGTACGGGAGAATTCCGACAACCAGCGTAATGCCAACGACATGCGGCGCGCCGGACGAATTTCCACCGGGACTTGGTACGAGGCGCCGCCGACGCGGCGGGACTTGACCTCGACGATCGGCTTCACATTGTCGATCGCCGAGCGGAACACCTTGAGCGGATCTCCCCCCGTCTTGTCCTGGATGATATCGAACGCGCCGTAGCAAATCCGTTCCGCCGTACTCTTCTTGCCGCGCTCCATCAGGATATTGAGGAACTTTCCAACGAGCTTATCCCGATAACGCACGTCGGGGAGCGGTTCGCGTTGGCCTAAAAACCTGCTTCGTGGCATTGGATACTCTTCTTGGATCCTGCGGCGATGCGGTGACTACTTCGGGCGCTTGGCTCCGTATTTCGACCGCCCTTGCTTCCGATCGGCGACGCCCACCGCATCGAGCGCCCCGCGCACGATGTGGTACCGCACACCCGGGAGGTCTTTCACCCGACCGCCTCGTACGAGCACGATCGAATGCTCCTGCAGATTATGCCCTACCCCCGGAATATACGTCGTCACTTCCATCCCGTTCGTCAGCCGCACACGCGCCACCTTCCGGAGCGCGGAGTTCGGTTTTTTGGGGGTCGACGTATACACGCGCAGACAGACGCCGCGTTTCTGCGGACAGGACTTCAGCGCGGGGCTCTTCGTCTTGGCATGGGCCAATTGCCGGCCCTTTCTCACCAACTGATTGATCGTGGGCATCGCCTCGTCACTTTCGCTTTCAACGCACCATGATGACTCGCTTCGCGGCCCTTCCGGGGCAAAGCCGGTGGATTATAATGATCGCCCTGCACGGTGTCAAGACATCCGACACCGTGCGGACCACTTTTTACGAACCGGCCGGCTCACCCGACGCTGCGACTGCGCCTTCGCGCGGCAGCGCCGACGCCTCGCCCGTTCCTACGACCACCGGCTCGGGTTTCGGGCTGATCACAAACGTATCCCGATATTCTTCGAATCCGGTTCCCGCGGGAATGAGCCGTCCGACGATCACGTTTTCCTTCAACCCCAACAGATTGTCTTCGCGTCCGTTGATCGCCGCCTCCGTCAATACGCGCGTCGTTTCCTGGAAGGACGCCGCTGAAATGAAGCTGTCGGTCGTCAGCGCCGCCTTGGTAATGCCGAGCAAGACCGGCTTGCCGAGCGCCGGCTTGCCGTCTTTCTTCATGATCCGTTCGTTTTCTTCCTCGAACGCGAGCTTACTGACCTGGCTCCCGGGGAGAAATTCCGTATCGCCCGGGTCTTCGATGCGGACTTTCCGCAGCATCTGTCGCACGATGATCTCGATGTGTTTGTCGTTGATCGAGACACCTTGCAGCCGATACACGTCCTGCACCTCGTCGACCAGATACTTCTGCAACTCGTTGGGACCGAGAACATCGAGAATGTCGTGCGGATTGGCCGATCCGTCCATCAACGGCTCGCCGGCCCGCACCCAATCTCCTTCATGCACGTTGACGTGCTTTCCCTTCGGAATGAAATATTCCTTCGTGTCGCCCATCTTGTTGTCCACGATCACCTTGCGCTGTCCCTTGACGAATCCGCCGTAGGACACTTCGCCGTCGATTTCGCTGATGACCGCCTGCTCCTTCGGCTTTCTCGCTTCGAACAGTTCGGCCACGCGCGGCAAACCGCCGGTGATGTCCTTGGTCTTCGTGGTTTCGCGCGGGATCTTGGCCAGCACGTCGCCCGGATGAACCGTCCCGCCCTTCTCGACAAAGATATGCGCGCCGACCGGCAGCAAATATCGGGCAACGGTGTTGGAGCCGCCCGAGACCTTCGCCGTCTTGCCGCCGTCGTCCTTGATCGACACACGAGGACGGAGCGTCGCCCCGCTGTGCTCGATGATGACTTTGCGCGACAGACCCGTCACCTCGTCGAACTCCTCCTTCATCGTGACGCCTTCGATGATATCGCCGTACGCCACCTTGCCGCCGACCTCGGTCAGAATCGTCAGCGAATAGGGATCCCATTCGACCAACTTCTGCGCCAAGGCGACCCGCTCTCCATCCGGCACCTTGATCTTCGCGCCGTAGACGACGGGGTACTTCTCCCGCTCGCGCCCGTTCTCGTCGACGATCGCGATCTTGGCGTTCCGGTTCATGACGACCCATTCACCGTCCTTGTTGCGAACCGCGATGCCGCCGTTGTGCACGTCGGCGTTTTTCTTCGCGTCGAAGCTCATGAACTTCATGTAGCCGGCATGCTTGGCTTCTAGCACCGTCTGCTCGACGACTTTGCTCGCCGTACCGCCGATGTGGAACGTCCGCATCGTCAATTGCGTGCCGGGCTCGCCGATGGATTGCGCGGCGATCACGCCGACCGGCTCGCCTTTTTCCACCAGGCGGCCTCGGGCCAGGTCACGGCCGTAACAGGCCTGGCAGACGCCGCGCCGGGACTGGCACGTCAGCACGGAACGGATCTTCACCCGATCGACCGCCGCTTCGACCACGTCCTTCGTCCGGTCTTCGGTGATTTCCTCGTTGAACGAGACGATGATTTCGCCGGTCACCGGATCGCGGATGTCCTCGGCCGCCAATCGGCCCAGGATGCGTTCTTCGATCGGTTGGATGATTTCGCCGCCTTCGACCAGTGCGCTGACAAAAATTCCGTCGGTCGTGCCGCAATCGATTTCACTGATGATGACGTCCTGCGCGATATCGACGAGGCGACGGGTCAGATACCCCGAGTTGGCGGTTTTCAACGCCGTGTCGGCCAACCCTTTGCGCGCGCCGTGCGTCGAAATGAAATACTGCAGAACGGTTAGACCCTCTCGGAAGTTCGCCGTGATCGGGGTCTCGATGATTTCACCCGACGGCTTCGCCATGAGCCCGCGCATGCCGCCCAACTGGCGGATCTGCTGCGAGCTGCCGCGCGCGCCCGAGTCGGCCATCATGAAGATCGGGTTGAACGCTTCCTGCTTGCCCGGGTCGCCGCTGGCGCCCAACTCCTTCATCATCTCGCCCGCAACCTGCTCCGTCACATGGGCCCAGATGTCGATGACCTTGTTGTAGCGCTCGCCGTTCGTGATCAACCCTTCGGCATATTGGCGCTCGATCTCGTTGACCTCGCGCTGCGCCTTCCCGATCAACTCCTCCTTCTTGCTCGGGATATGCATGTTGTCGATGCAGATCGAGACACCGGCCCGCGTGGCGTACTGGAAACCCGTGTCCTTGATCTTGTCGAGGAACATGACCGTCTCCCGATGTCCGGCCTGGCGGTAGACCGCGTCGATCAGCTTCGTGACCTCTTTCTTCGTCATCAGCTTGTTGGCAAAAGAGAACGGCATGCCCTGGGGCAGAACCTCCGACAGGATGATGCGCCCGACGGTGGTCTGCACGAGGTTGCCCTCGATGCGCACCTTGATCCGCGCATGTTCTTCGACTTCGCGCGCATCGAAAGCGATCCGCACCTCTTCCGGCGACGCGAAAATCTTTCCTTCTCCTTTCGCGCCGATCCGTTCCTTCGTGAGCCAGTAGCAGCCGAGCACCATATCTTGCGACGGCACGGCAATCGGTTTGCCGTTCGCCGGCGACAGGATATTATTGATGGACATCATGAGGACGCGCGCCTCGACCTGGGCTTCCACCGACAACGGCACGTGCACTGCCATCTGGTCCCCGTCGAAGTCCGCATTGAAGGCCGCGCACACCAGCGGATGCAGCCGGATGGCCTTGCCCTCCACCAATACGGGATCGAACGCCTGGATGCCCAACCGGTGGAGCGTGGGGGCACGGTTCAACAGCACGGGATGCTCGCGAATGACTTCGTCGAGGACATCCCAGACCTCCGGCCGTTCCTTCTCGACCAAACGCTTGGCGCTCTTGATCGTCGTCGCCGCACCGCGTTCTTCCAATTTGTGGAAGATGAACGGCTTGAAGAGCTCCAGCGCCATCTTCTTCGGCAACCCGCACTGATGAAGCCGCAACTCCGGACCGACGACGATGACCGTACGGCCGGAATAATCGACGCGCTTGCCGAGCAGGTTTTGACGGAACCGGCCCTGCTTCCCCTTCAGCATGTCGCTCAACGACTTGAGCGGACGTTTGTTGGGCCCGCGGATCGCACGCCCGCGACGGCCGTTGTCGAACAGCGCGTCGACGGCTTCCTGCAGCATCCGCATCTCGTTCCGGATGATGACGCCGGGCGCCTTCAACTCCATCAGCCGCTTCAACCGGTTGTTCCGGTTGATGACCCGCCGATAGAGATCGTTGAGATCGGACGTGGCGAAACGTCCTCCGTCCAAGGGAACGAGCGGCCGCAATTCCGGCGGCAACACGGGAATCACATCCATGATCATCCACTCGGGCTTGTTGCCGGATTTGCGGAACGCCTCGATGACTTTGAGTTGCTTCGCATGTTTCTTCTTCAACGCCGCCGACGTGGACGTCTTGGATTTCCCCTTGATCTCGTCCCACTTGGCATTGATGTCGATCTTGCGAAGCAGTTCTCGGATCGCTTCGGCCCCGATCCCGACCTTATAGGAATTCGGCGCGTACTCGGATTGCAGTTGGCGGAGCTTCTCTTCCGTCACGAGCTCCTTCTCGGTCAGGTCGGTCTGGCCCGGATCGACACATACGTAGCTTTCGAAGTAGAGGATCTTCTCCAACTGCTTCAGGCTCATGTCGAGGAGGGTGCCGATCCGGCTCGGCACACCCTTGAGGAACCAGATGTGCGCGACCGGCGCCGCCAGCTCGATATGGCCCATGCGCTCCCGCCGCACCTTGCTCTGAATCACCTCGACGCCGCATTTGTCGCAGACGATGCCGCGGTGCTTCATGCGCTTGTACTTGCCGCAATTGCACTCCCAATCCTTGATCGGCCCAAAAATCTTGGCACAGAATAATCCGTCTTTTTCCGGTTTGAACGACCGGTAATTGATCGTCTCCGGCTTCTTCACTTCGCCATATGACCAGGATCGGATCTTTTCGGGCGAGGCGATTCGAATGCGCATCGCGTCGAACGACACCGCATCCCGCGGCTTTTCGAACAATGTGTATACGCCTTCCAAGGTAGTGACCTCCTCTGATGCCGGGAACGCCCGGCACGCAAGTAGTTAGTCCTGCGTCTTGACCAATTCGACGTCGAGTCCCAGACTCTGCAGTTCTTTGACCAAGACGTTAAACGACTCGGGCAACCCTGGTTCCAGGAACGGTTCACCCTTCACAACCGCTTCGTACATGCGCGACCGGCCCGGCACGTCATCGGACTTGACCGTGAGGAATTCCTGCAGCGTCGAAGCCGCTCCATAGGCCTGCAACGCCCAGACTTCCATTTCGCCCAGCCGCTGGCCGCCGAACTGAGCCTTGCCACCCAGCGGCTGCTGCGTCACGAGGGAGTAGGGGCCGATCGATCTGGCGTGGATTTTGTCATCCACCAGGTGGTGCAACTTGAGCACATACATGTATCCGACCGTCACGGGGCTGCCGAACGGTTCTCCGGTCTTGCCGTCCATCAGGATTGTTTGCCCGCTCGTCGGCAATTTGCCCCTTTTCAGCAGATCCTTGATCTCTTTCTCGGACGCTCCGTCGAACACCGGGCTCGCCACTTTGATCCCGAGCGTCTTGGCCGCCCAGCCTAAGTGCGTCTCTAGAATCTGGCCCACGTTCATACGGGACGGTACGCCGAGCGGATTCAACACGATTTCGACCGGCGTGCCGTCCGGCAGATACGGCATATCCTCCTCCGGCAAGACGCGGGAGACGACGCCTTTATTCCCGTGACGCCCGGCCATCTTGTCGCCGACCTGAATCTTTCGCTTCATCGAGATGTAGACCTTGACCAGCTTGATCACGCCCGGCGGCAACTCGTCGCCCCGCTTCAGCCGCCCCACTTTTTCGTCGTACAGGGTCTGCAAGATTTCAATCTGTTCCTTGGCCCTTCGCTCCACATCCTCCAGTTCTTTTTGTTCGTCCGGATCGCTGAGGATGATGTAGCGCACCGTTTCGTCAGGCAGGCGCTTGAGGATTTCCGCAGTGAGCTTGCCCTTCTTCTTCAAAATGACGTCGCCGGTCTCGGGATCCATCAAATCCCGCCCGACGACCTTGCCGAGCAGGAGCTTTCTGATCTTCTTGGTTTTTTCCTCGTCGATGATCCGCAGCTCTTCGTGGTGGTCGCGCTGCAGCTTCATCGCATCTTCGCTCTCGATGCTCTTGGACCGTTCGTCCTTGTCGAGGCCCTTCCGCGAGAAAATCTTCACGTCGACGATGATGCCCTCGACGCCCGGCGGGACGGTCAGCGACGTATCCTTCACGTCGCCGGCCTTCTCGCCGAAGATGGCCCGCAGCAGTTTTTCTTCCGGCGTCAACTGGGTCTCGCCCTTCGGCGTCACCTTGCCGACGAGAATGTCGCCCGGCTTCACCTCCGCCCCGATGCGGATGATGCCGCTCTCATCGAGATTCCGCAGGGCTTCTTCGCCGACGTTCGGAATATCGCGGGTGATGTCTTCTTTCCCCAACTTGGTGTCGCGTGCCTCCACCTCGAACTCTTCGATGTGAATGGAGGTGAACGCGTCCTCGCGCACCAGTTTTTCGCTCAGGAGAATGGCGTCTTCGAAATTGTACCCGCCCCACGGCATGAAGGCCACGAGCACGTTCTTGCCGAGCGCGAGCTCTCCTTGATCGATGGCGGGTCCGTCCGCCAACACTTGGCCTTTCTTGACCGGTTGCCCGATCCGCACGATCGGCGTCTGCGTGATGCAGGTATTCTGATTGCTCCGCTGAAACTTGATCAGATCGTACACGTCGAGTCCTGCATCGTTCCGCTTGCGACCCTCTTTCGAGTCGGCGCGGACGACGATCCGCGTGGCGTCGACGCTCTCCACGACGCCGCTGCGTCTCGCCTGCACGACGTAGCCGGAATCGCGCGCGACCACCGCTTCCATGCCGGTACCCACCAGCGGCGCCTCCGCTTTCAGGAGCGGCACGGCCTGGCGCTGCATGTTCGATCCCATCAAGGCGCGGTTCGCGTCGTCATGTTCCAGGAACGGCACGAGGGCCGTCGCCACGCTGACGACCTGTTTCGGCGACACATCCATATATTCGACCTTGTCCGGCGTCACCGTAACGAAGTCTCCGCCGGATCTGGCGGACACCGTCTCCGAGACCAATCGGCCCGACGTATCGACTTTCGAGTTCGCCTGCGCGATGAGATACTTGTCTCCTTCGATGGCGGACAAGAACTCGATCTGTTCCGTTACCCGCCCCCGTTCGACCCGGCGATAGGGCGCTTCGATGAAGCCGAACTCGTTGATGCGCGCATACGTCGCCAACGACGTGATCAGACCGATGTTCGGACCTTCCGGCGTCTCGATCGGACAGATACGGCTGTAGTGCGACGGATGCACATCGCGCACTTCGAATCCCGCCCGCTCTCTCGTCAACCCGCCCGGACCCAGCGCCGAGAGACGGCGTTTGTGGGTGATCTCCGCCAGCGGATTCGTTTGATCCATGAACTGCGACAGTTGGCTGCTGCTGAAGAATTCCTTCACGGCCGCCACGACGGGCTTGGCGTTGATGAGATCGTGCGGCAGCACCGTCTCCATGTCCAGGAGGTTCATGCGCTCCTTGATGCTCCGTTCCATGCGAACCAAGCCAAGGCGGAATTGATTTTCCAGCAGTTCGCCGACCGACCGGACTCGGCGATTGCCCAGATGGTCGATATCGTCGATCTCGCCCTTGCCCATCTTGAGATTGACCAAATAGCGGATGACTTCCACGATGTCCTGCGCGGTGAGGGTCCGCTGCTCCAGCGGAAGATCGAGACCCAACTTCTTGTTCAGTTTCAACCGACCGACCGGAGATAAATCGTACCGCTTGGAATTGAGAAAGAGATTGTCGAACAACGCCCGGGCCGTTTCGACGGAGGGCGTTTCGCCCGGCCTGAGACGGCGATAGATTTCGACCATCGCCTCTTCCTTGGACCCCGTCCGCTCCATTTCCAGCGTATCGAGGATGACGGGCGTCGCCGTCGCCGTGTCGAAATAGATGACTTTGAATTCTTCAATCTCGGTTTCCAGAATGCGCTCGAGAATTTCCGCCGTGAGCCGCTGATTCTTTTCCGCGATCTTGTTCTTTTTGTCGTCGACCAATTCCGTCAGAACCGCGCGGCCGACCAATTCCGTCGGCGACAACGGAATTTCCTTCACGCCTGCGGCTTTCAGCTTGGCGATCAAACCCTTGGTGAGCTTGGCTCCTTCGCGGACCAGCGGTTCCTTTCCGCCTTTCTCCGCCAACTCCATCGAGCAGCGCAAACCCTGATGGATTTCAGGATCGAGCTTGCGCATCAGCTTACCCTTGACCACCCGGATTTCTTCCACCGGGTAATACATCTTCAGCAAATCGTCGCCCGAATACCCGAAGGCCTTCAGAAGGATGGTCGCCGGCATCTTCCGGCGGCGGTCGATGCGGACATAGAGGATGTCACGCGCGTCGAACTCAAAATCGAGCCATGAGCCGCGATAGGGAATGATCCGGGCGCTGTACAGGACCTTGCCGCTCGCATGGGTCCTGCCTTTGTCGTGCGTGAACGAGGCGCCGGGGGAGCGATGGAGCTGGCTCACGACGACCCGCTCCGTTCCGTTGACGATGAAGGTGCCGCGTTCCGTCATCAACGGCAGCTCTCCGACATAGACTTCCTGCTCGCGCACGTCCAGGACCTTCTTCTTCGGTCCCTTGTCTTCCTTGTCGAAGACCACCAGACGCACGCGCAGCTTGAGGGGCACCGCGAACGTCATCCCCTGCTCGAGACATTCACGCTCGTCGTATTTCGGCGTCCCGAGGGTGTAGCTCGTAAACTCGAGCACGGCGGTATTGTTATAGTCCGGGATCGGAAATACGCTCGCCAGCGCGGCCTGCAGACCATGGTCCTTGCGCCGCTCCGGTTCCACTTCGAATTGCAGAAAGTCCTCGTACGACCGCTTCTGGATCTCGATCAAATCCGGAATGTCGATGCTGGTCCGAATCCGCGAAAAGTCTTTCCGTTCGACGAACTCTTGTAGAGTCGTGTCGGGCATCAGATGCTCCTCCACCTATCGATGTGAACGAGGCAAGTCGCCAATGGCGGCAGGTCGACGGCGAGACCGCGGAAGGCAATCTCCCGATGACCAACGGCGATTGACGATGACGGTTGACGTCCCTGCTACTTGATCTCGACCTTTGCGCCGCTTTCTTCGAGCTTCTTCTTCATCGTATCGGCTTCTTCCTTCGCGACGCCGGTCTTGACTGGTTTCGGCGCGCCCTCGACGAGATCCTTGGCTTCCTTCAAGCCGAGACTGGTGAGCTCGCGCACGACCTTGATGACCTGAATTTTCTTATCGGCCGGGGCCGACGCCAGCACGACGTCGAAGGCCGTCTTCTCCTCCGCCGGTGCGGCGGCGCCGCCGCCCGCTGCGGGCGCAGCAGCCATGGCCACCGGTGCGGCTGCGGTGACACCGAAGCGCGTTTCCAATCCCTTTACCAATTCCGCCAGGTCGAGCACGCTCATACTCTCGATGGCCTTGATCAACTCCTCCTGGGATAGCTTTCCTTCCGTAGCCGGCATGTCCCCTTCTCCTTTCCGTTTATCCTGAATGGCTGCAATGACTCTCACAAATTTCGTCAAGACTGCGTTCAACGTATAGACCACGCCGCGAATCGGCCCTTGCATGGCCGACAGCAACATCGCGATCAATACTTCCTTCTTCGGCAACTTCGCGACGGCCGCCAATTCGGCAGGCTGGACGATCTTTCCCTCGAGCACGCCGAGGGTGACCTTGATTTTCTCCTCCCGCTTCTCCGCCGAGATGAAATCACGGAGAATCTTGGCCGGCAGGACCGGATCGTCGTATCCGATGACGACCCCGGTGGGCCCCTTGAGATGGCTCTTCAGACCCGACAGGGCCGTGCCCTCGGCGGCTCGGATGGCCAACGTATTCTTCACCACCTTGTATTCGGCCTTGGCGCCGCGCAGTTGTTTGCGCAGTTCCGTGACTTGGTTGACCGGAAGACCGATGCACTCCGTGACGATGGCGAGACGGGCTCTTCCGAACTTCTCGGTCAATTCCGCAACCGCTGTCGCTTTCTCTTCCTTCTTCATCTCGCGTCCTCTCTTCCTTCCTCACCACCCACCGGCGGCAAGACCCGCCTCATTCAGCTCCACTGCTTGGCAAGGGCGATGGCGTCGAGTTTGACGCCCGGCCCCATGGTACTCGAAATCGTCACGCTCTTGAGATAGCGGCCCTTGCAGGAAGCCGGTCTCGCCTTCACCACCGCTTCCAGTACGGCCGACGCATTGTCATAGAGTTGCTCCGGTTGGAACGATACCTTCCCAACCGGCACTTGGACGATGCCGGTCTTTTCCGTCTTGTACTCCACCCGACCTTTCCGGATTTCGGCCACGGCCTTCCCAACCTCAAAGGTCACCGTTCCGGTTTTTGGATTGGGCATGAGGCCGCGTGGGCCGAGCACTTTTCCCAATTTGCCGACCGAGGCCATCAGATCCGGAGTGGAAATCGCATAATCGAATTCCATCCATCCGCCTTTGATCTTCTCCATCAAATCATCGGCGCCGACAAAGTCCGCCCCGGCCTGACGGGCTTCCTGCTCCTTCTCGCCCTTGGCGAACACCAGGACCCGCACCTGTTTTCCGGTCCCGTGCGGCAGCGAAGTCGTGCCACGGACCATTTGATCCGACCGCTTCGGATCGATGCCGAGCCGGATGGCCAGATCGACGGATTCGTCGAATTTGGCATACGCTGCACTTTTCACCACGCCCACTGCCTCGCGGAGTAAATAGTTGCGTGGCTCGACTTTTTCCGCGGCAGCCTTCATCTTCTTCCCCATATCCGTTCTCCTCTTGGCCTATCCTTGAATGACGACGCCCATGCTTCTGGCTGTTCCTTCGATAATTCGGACCGCTCCCTCCAAATCTGCGGCGTTCAGGTCGGCCATTTTTTTCTGGGCAATCTCGTTGAGCTGCTTGCGAGTGATCTTCCCTACCTTGTCCTTCTGCGGCACACCGGAACCCTTGATAATGCCGGCCGCTTTCTTCAACAAGTCTGAGGCCGGTGGGGTTTTAAGGATAAAGGTAAACGACCGATCCTTATAGACGGTGATGACAACCGGGATGATGCTGTCCCCGTCTTTTTGCGTCTTGGCATTGAACTGCTTGCAGAATTCCATAATATTGACGCCGTGCTGCCCCAGGGACGGGCCGACCGGCGGGGCCGGATTTGCTTTCCCGGCTGGAATCTGCAACTTGATCTGGGCGGACACTTCCTTCGCCATGTTCTATTCCTCATCCTCGCTGGCGAGCTGTCAGTCCTCAGCCCTCAGCAGACTCGCTATGTGGAAGCTGACAGCAGACGGCTGATCGCTGACGGCTTCGACTCAGATACGCTCGACCTGCAAAAACCCCAACTCAACGGGCGTGGATCGGCCGAAGATACTGACCATCACCTTGAGGCGATTGTGATCCTGATCGACTTCGTCGACCATTCCGTTAAAGCCCATAAAAGGGCCGTCGACGATGCGGACATTATCGCTCTTGATGAACTTCACCTGCTCACGAGGTCCTGCGCTGCCGGCATCCACTTGTTTCAGCAATTCCGCGACTTCCTCATTCGTCAACGGCGTCGGCTGGGCACCTCCACCGACAAACCCGGTCACTTTCGGTGTCTCCTTGATCATCTGTAAGGCTTCGTCTGTGAGAGGCGTCTCGAGCTCGACCAGGACATATCCGGGGAAAAATTTCCGCCGGGATGTCCGCCGCTTGCCATCCTTGATTTCGATGACGTCCTCTGTCGGAACCAGCACTTGTCCGAGTTGCTCCGTCAGAGTCATTTGGTTTGCCCGTTCGAGCAAACTCGTCTTGACCCGCCCTTCAAAGCCCGCGTACGTGTGAATGACGTACCAATTTTTTGCCATACCCCTTATCCTCGAATCGCCCTCGAGCCCTGCCCCTGAACCTAAAGAATTTTCCCCACCAACCACACCAAGAACGAATCGACCACCGACAGATAGAGCGACATCAGCACGCAGAACACGATGACGACGGTTGTCGAGCCGAGCGTTTCCGCCCTGGTCGGAAAAGAGACTTTCTTCAGTTCCGCGCGCACATCGGCGAGAAACGCTTTCACTGACTCGGTCATCCGTGTAAACATCGCGCGAACTCCTCCTTCACCGCCGTAAATTCACAGTCGCCAAAGACCTGCGGGCGCGCAAGCAACCTCAAGCACAAACGGTGTCTTATCCGCTCAGCAAGAGCCATCGAAAGCTTCGCGGTCGAGCGAGCTCTGTATGGCAGGGGCACTAGGATTTGAACCCAGACTCTCGGTTTTGGAGACCGATGTGCTGCCATTAACACCATGCCCCTAGCTCAGCGTGACTAGTGATGAGTGACGCGTGACACGCAAAAACACCAAAATGTCCCGCTCTTCGCTTCCGTCACCAGTCACCTGTCACAGTTACTCGTTATTTCACTTCCTTATGCGGCTGATGTTTCCGGCAGAACTTACAGAACTTATTTCGCTCCAACCGATCTGGATCGTTCTTCTTATTTTTGTTGGTCGAATAGTTTCGCTGTTTACATACCGTACAAGCCAAGTCGATGATTTCACGCATTGCAATCCTCGCTATCCGTCACGCCTTCTGTCTTCATTACGCCAGGATTTCGGTGACGACGCCGGAGCCGACGGTCTTACCGCCCTCGCGCACGGCAAAGCGCAGGCCCTGATCCATCGCGATCGGGCTGATCAACTCCGCCGCCACGCTCACGTTGTCCCCCGGCATCACCATCTCCACTCCCGGATTCAACTGCACCACCCCCGTCACGTCCGTCGTCCGGAA
>DATFDJ010000054.1:0-15258 GCA_035252115.1 Nitrospira sp.
CGATTTGAAGGCATCGAAGCTACGGGTCGTACCGTCGAATTCACCGGGCTCGTTATATACCGCATCCAGGACGGCCGAATCGCCGAATCATGGGGCGAGATCGATCTCATGCGACTGATGCGAAGCTTGCGATCAGATGGAACAGGCAGGTAAAGACCTACGTCAGAATGGCTGGAATCGTAATTTGTGCACGGCTATGTCCTCGAATGTCTGATTTCATACTGCGCTTTCTGATGGAGATTGTCGGTTCGTCGCTTCAATGGACGGGATTCGGTATCGGGCGGACGATACTCAAAGTGGCCGGCGTCAAAAGGCCAACAGAGACTGCATCCGTTACGGTTGGAACAGTCTTTTGGATTGTGGCATTGATTGCCGCCGTCTACTACTGGTCCCGATAAATTCGTTGATGGTACGTCGTCATGGGCATAAAGAGTAGGGTCCGCGTCAGATCAGAAAAGGTGAGACTCGTGAAACAGCAGGACCTAAGTGGATGTGTGAGGCTTGCAAGAAGCAGATTGTTGACACACCATGTCGGTGTCGCAGGTATTGCGCTGCTTCTCATGGTGTCCACGCCGTGGTGGTCCCTTGCGAAGGCCAAGGATGATTCTAAGAAAACACAATGTGATGTCCACACAATGTCCTTCCAGGAACGACTGGACTTGGGAGAAAAGCTTATCTTTGGAGAAAAAGGTGCGAGCCGAACGAAATTGCGAGTTGGCAGAGCACAGTGTACACTCTGTCACGACTTTTTCGAAGATCAGGAGCCTGCTGCCGGGGAACAATATCCTCGTCCTAGTCCTCCCTACGGGCCGCATTTCTTTCCAGGTTTTACGGAACGTATCGAACGTCTCCTCGCCAGCCAGGAATATCGAAACAGATCATCCCTCAATACCGAACAACCCGAAGCATTTCCGGGGAGCGGGATCGCGACTAATGTTATCGAATATCTGGCCGAGTCGAACGTCTGTCCGTCCTGTTACGTGGTTCCTGGATTGGGTTGGAAAGGTACACAGGATCGTCAGAGTCCCATGCCGAAGATCCATAAACCGCCGATCAGTCTGACCGTCGATGAGATGATTGCCATTGATACGTGGCTTTATATTCACGATGGCGAGCAACCGCCGTCACAGGAAGAGATCAAGCGAGCATACAAGAGATTTATTCCGGATGCCGAGTGGCATGAAATCGATCATCCATGTGGATAGCATAGGAGCTGGCGAAGGCAATGCGGTCGCCTCGTGAGAAGCTGGGCGGGTATGTGATCTTGCCGCGCTTGATCGATAAAGTCCGGCTGCACTCACGGGGGCAACTTCCCTCCGAATATGTGGAGAACCTTTTGGGCGCGGATCCGACGACATTGGATGGCCGATTTCTCATATTTACCAGGTTGGATGCAGAGGAGTTGCGGAGCAAGATTTTGTCGGTAGACTCGGATGAGGAAGTCCTCGACTGGGTCGAGCGTCAGGCCGGCCTTCGTTCATCGGCCGAGAAACAAGAATGGGCGAAGACGATAGAGTCGTATCAGGCCGATGCTGGAAGAGTCGCGTATCGCAAACGGGTCTATCCCGATCTAGCGCTGCGGGTCAACGTGGGGGCATTGAGCGTGTTCGACTTGATCGACATGGATGAAGGCAGAATTCCGATTCCTGATCAAGCCGGTCAGGAGTGATGATCATCTTCTAGAAAGCGGAGCGCTGTCAGCATTCTCGTAAGGAGAATCTGGGGTCTAAAGGACGCTGTTGCAATGGATCCGATCATCCTGACCGATGATTTACAGCATGTGGATTGGACGGCCCTGGCTCGTGTATTTGAACTGGCACCTCTCGGGATCCGACATCCAGATGATTTGCGCAAGGCGTTTCAGCGCAGTTATCTGTCCGTCTTCGCCTTCGATAATGGCAAGCTTGTTGGAGCTGCGCGGGTGGTCTCAGATGGCGTATATTATGCCACGATCTTTGATGTTGTGGTGCTTCCTAGCTATCAGCGCAAAGGGATCGGGACCGCCATGATGAAGGCGCTGCTGAACAATATGACATTCGAGAAGATCTTTCTGACTTCGGTTCCCGGCAAGGAAGTTTTCTATCGGAAATTGGGATTCTATAAGCACCATACGGCCATGGCGCTGTATGCCGAGCCCGAGCCTTATGTGAAGATAGGTATCCTGTCTAGAGAAGTATGAAGCGATATTGTGGATACGGAGCCCGTTCCCAGTGTATATCTTCACTCCTAACGTTCGGTCGAATCCTTACCAGAATCGATGCAGATTCAGATGAACGTCCTCGACGCGGTGTTCCGCCTTCCCAGGTTCCAGATGGTCTCGGCCTTGCTCCCGATGTACCAGAAGCTCGCGGCGAGCAGCGCGAAAAAGACCGCCTTGTGCAGATTGTTCCAGAACAGTTCGAAAAATCTGGTGTAGAGATTGATGCCGAGAAACGTCACGCCGAAGCCTTTGGTGATGTCGTTATCGTGCCGCAGGCCGTGATAGATGGCCCAGCCGGCCGCCGCGGCGAACAGAATCGACCAGTGAAATAATTCGATCTGCTTCGCCCGTTCCCAGGCCTGCATGTCGCCGTAGTTCCCGAAGATCGACATGATCCAGAGGGCGATGAAGAGATAGAGCAAGCCCATCACCAGACTGCTGCGGTAGAACCGATGCCACATAGGATGGTGTTCCATCGCCAGCGCGCCGACGGTCAGTAGCCCGCCGAACAGCACGAAGCGCAGGGGATAGTTCATGCCGAGATAGTAGGCGCCCCAGCCCGATA
The DNA here is from genome assembly GCA_035252115.1 of Nitrospira sp. Taxonomy (GTDB): domain Bacteria; phylum Nitrospirota; class Nitrospiria; order Nitrospirales; family Nitrospiraceae; genus Nitrospira_C. The sequence continues at coordinate 2,766 of DATFDJ010000054.1, forward strand.
CATATCCGGTCTCGGTTCCCATCCAGCCGCCGAGCGACATGAGCGCAAAGATACAGATCAAGTTGGATTCCAGGACGATTCCGAGGGCCGCATAGATGAGAAACGACAGGAGCAGGAGGAGGGAATAGTGTCCGCTCCCCGTATCGAGCGCGATGCCGAGTTGCGAAACGGCGCCGGCCGTGGCGAGCACGCCCAGAAAGAAAATGGCCTCGTTGCGATAGACCTTGTCGGGTGCCTGGGCGCGTCTCGTCAGACCCCATCGATAGAAACCCGCCGCGATCAGCGAGAGCACGACGCACTTTGCGAGGGGAGGCGCATCGAGCAACACCTTGAGTAGATCGCGCAGCGCCTGATCCGACAACGCCGCGCTCACCGAAGAAACGATGGAAAAGAGCGCGATCCAAAAACAATACTTTGCCAGCTTCCGCCAGTCGAAATACTGCACGTCGATCGTGGCCGCCAGCGTCGCGGCTTGGGCGTCGGCAATGACGCCGTCGCGCTTCCATTGTTCGATGGCTTGACGGACGACAAGAGCCTGCTTGCGGGGAAGTTTCATGGCGACCTCGCACGGGTGAGAAGCGGGCCGGACTCTGCCGTCCGGTTCTGCAAGACGGGGAGCGGGGAATCGGCACAGGCTACCCGGGCTGCAGCAGGCTGTCAATGATAACGACAGGTGGCTGCGGGCCTGCCGATTCTTCCCCTTGAGCCGTCGCCCGGCTTGGGTTATTCTCCCCACACCATTCAGGAGGAAGACATGCCGAAACGAGTCCGCACGGGGTTGATACGCGCCGACATACTCGACCGCTACATCGATCGCTTCAAACGGAAGCTGGAAAAATTGCAGCCGTTTCTCTCGCGCAAGCGCACAACCCTTTCGCTGGACGAATTCGACGACATGGCGGAAGAGTTGATCAGCCAAGTCTTCGGCGCGGCGTCCGATGAAGTGGAGGCCTACCTCTACGCGAAGACCGGCGAATCGGCCCTGTTGCCCGAAGAGGCGCAGGAGAACGGCATGCACGACATTGAACGGGAAAGTCTCCAGCAGCGCCGGCAGGTGTTGGAGAGCTGCCTGGCCGATCTGAGCTTGCGCCGGAGAGTGCTCGCGAGGAGGGAAGGCGGCAACGGAAAAGGTGTGCTGAGATCCTTGGTGGCCGAGTTCATGTCACGGGATGTCCGCAGCATCCACCGCGCGGCCACGATCAAAGAGGCCGGCCTTCTCTTGCTGAAATATAAGGTCGGCTCGCTGATCGTCGACGACGGCTCCCGCTACATCGGCATCGTGACCGATTCGGACCTCAGCCGGAGGGCGGTGGCGAAGGGCCTCGATCCCAATACGACGACCGTCACAGCCTGCATGAGCAAGTCGCTCGTCACCATCGAAGAGGACGAGCTCATGGCCGAAGCGATGTCGCTCATGAAGAAGCACGGTATCCGGCATCTCCCCGTCACCGCCGACCGCACGATCATCGGCGTGCTCTCGGTTTCCGACGTCCTCCGCGCGTTCACCGATCCGTCCTAGAACGCCAGATAGAGACGTCCGAGCGCGCAAAATTCCCTCCCGCCTTCGTGGCAGCGATCCACGTTGAAACCAGTCGCCGGATTTCCTCTTCATCGCTCTGCATGATCCCTCTGTCTACAGCTAAACGATTTTCCGCCGCATTTGGCCGATATATCGCCGTCCATGATGACTTATTCCCGGCCTGCGATTAAGCAGATGAATCGGACACAGGCTACGTACGCGGGAGACATGTGTCAACGATTGCCGCCCCTGGGAAAACCGGTGCGTGACCTGGTATGTTTCCTTGCGGGCTTCCAAGCAGGTGGTGCTGTGTGTACAACCCATACTGTCTTGCTCATCTCTTTGCTGATGCTGTCGTGTGCCGGTTGTGGCGGCGGCGGCAGTGATCAGCCGCCGCAGGCTCCTTCGGCTCCTCCGTCTTCCACGTCCTTGACGTTCCAACCGGTCGCACAAGGCCTCACCGGCGCCCTCTATCTCACCGCGCCGCCCGGCGATGCCAGCCGAGTCTTGGTGGTCGAGCAGGGCGGCACCATTCGCCTCGTCGATCTGCCCTCCGGAGCCGTACGTACGCTGCCGTTTCTCGATATCACGGCTCTTGTGACGAGCGGCGGCGAGCGCGGGCTCCTGGGGCTCGCGTTCGACCCGGACTACGCAGCCAACGGCCGTTTCTATGTGTACTACACGAATGTCAACGGCGATATCGTGATTGCCAGGTATGTGAGGGACGCCTCCAATGGCGACACCGGCGATCCGGCATCCGCCGTTCCATTGTTGACCGTTCCCCATCCGACGTTTGCGAATCACAACGGCGGCATGTTGGCCTTTGGCCATGATGGGTGCCTCTATGCCGGTGTGGGCGATGGCGGAAGCGAAGGGGATCCGAACAACCGCGCGCAGGACCGGTCCCAATTGCTCGGCAAAATCCTCCGGCTCGATCCGGAGACGGGCCAGCCCTGCGCCAACGGCATCACCAACCCGTTCGGGGGCGCCAACGAACGTCCGGAGATCTGGAGTCTGGGTCTGCGCAATCCGTTTCGTTTCTCGTTCGACCGGGTGACCGATGACCTGTACATCGGCGACGTGGGACAGGATACCCGGGAAGAAGTCGACGTGGCGCGCGCGCCGAATGCCGGACGCGGGTTGAATTTCGGTTGGCGGCTGATGGAGGGCTTTGCCTGCTTCAATCCTGCGTCCAATTGCGATCCGGGAGGACTCACGCCGCCGGTGCTCGACTATCCTCATGTCGGCGGAGCCTGCACGGTGATCGGCGGGTACGTGTACCGTGGCGCGATCGCGAGCCTGCGAGGGACCTATTTCTACGGAGATTTCTGCGCCGGTTTCGTCCGCAGCTTTCGCTTGGTCAATGGGCAGCCGACCGAGCAGACCGAATGGCCGTTGCTCAATGCCGGACAGTTCGACCTGACCAGCTTCGGCGAAGACGCGCAAGGCGAGCTCTACGTGACCACCCAAAGCGGAACAGTCTTCAAGATCGTGACAAACTAACGCGACGACCGCAGGCGCCGCTTCGTTCTCCTGTCACGCTGCGCTCAAGCAGTGGGAATAGCATATTCGATCATCTTCAGCGCGATTTCGCGTTCGCCCATAATCACCACCTGCGCCCCGTGCCTCTTGAGATGGTCCACCTCGGCATCGGAATGCGCGCGAGCGATGATCGCCACGGAGGAATTCAGTTGGCGTGCCCGGGTAATGGCATGCCGGCCTCGAACACGTTCGGGATGGCATTGACCAGCAACCGAGCGTGGGCGATGTTGGCCAACTCCAGGACGCCCGGCGCACTCGCTTGACCCAGGATGGCCGGTAGACCGTCTGCGTGAAGCCGCGCCACAATCTTCGGATCATTCTCGATAACGACGAGGGGGCGGCCGGCTCGCTGCAGCGCCACGCCGACGAGTTGGCCCACACGCCCATAGCCGACCAAAATGACATGGTTCTTTTCGACCGTACGGTCTGCCAACTGGGCGGCGTGATCCGTGACGTGAAGCCGGTCGAGCAGCGAAAAAAGAAGCGGATTGATCACGATCGAGATCAGCGCACCCGCCAGCACAACGTCGCGTCCTTCGACCGACAGAAGCCCCAACGTCACGCCGACCTGCGCGAGCATGAAGGCGAATTCCCCGATCTGCGCCAGGCTTGCCGAGATCGTGACGGCCACCCGCCGCGAGTGTCCGAACAGCAGCACGATGAGCCAGGCGATGGACGACTTGCCGATGACGATGATCAGCACCGTGAGGACGACAGCCCAAGTTGATGCAACAGGATTGTCGGGTCAAACAGCATGCCGACCGAGACAAAAAAGAGGACGGCGAAGGCGTCGCGGAGCGGCAACGTTCCTTCCGCAGCCTTATGCCCTAGTTCCGATTCGTTGAGGATCAGCCCCGCAAAGAATGCCCCGAGGGCGAAAGACGCGCCGAAGAGCGCGGCCGACCCGAACGCGATGCCGAGCGCGATCGCCAGCACTGAGAGAGTGAACAATTCACGGGAGCCCGTGTTCGACACGCGATCGAGCAACCAAGGGACCACGCGTCTGCCGATAATCAGCATGAGACCGATGAACACTCCGATCTTTCCGAGCGTGAGCCCCATGGTCGTGAGCACGTTCCCCGCCTGAAGAGACATGGCGCCGGTGCCGTTCAGCAGGCCGGCCAACGCGGGGACGATCACCAGGGCGACGACCATCGCGATGTCTTCGACGATCAGCCAGCCCACGGCGATCCGACCCTCCTCGGAGTCGAGAAGGTTGCGGTCTTCAAGCGCCCGCAGCAGGACCACGGTGCTGGCCGTGGACAGCGTCAGCCCGAAGAGCAGTCCCGCGGCATTCGACCATCCGAGCCAGTAATGAGCCAGCGCCCAGCCGAGTACCGTGGCCATGACGATCTGGAAGATCGCGCCGGGCACGGCGATCTTGCGGACGGCCCAGAGATCTTCGATGGAGAAATGGAGCCCCACGCCGAACATGAGCAGGACGACCCCGACATCGGCCAGTTGAGACGCGAGTGCAGTGTCGGCAACGAAGCCCGGCGTGAACGGTCCGATGACGACCCCCGCAAGGAGAAAGCCGACGATCGGCGCGATACGGAGGCGTTTGGCGATCATTCCAAAGAGGAACGCCGTCACGAAACCGCCGACCAGCATGGAAATGAGCGGATGCGTACTCATAGGTAAATTGCCGGCAGGATCGAGCCGGCTAGTTGGTGGCCGGGGAAGAAACGACGAATGCCTTTCGGTACGTGGCGACTTTATCCAGATAGTGACGGGTCTCCTGATAGGGCAGGTGGGCTCTCAGTTCATCGTACAGCGCGCCAGGCTGAAGACCGTTGATCTGTTGCACGGCGGAAGCGTGATTCTTGGAGAACGTCCGTAAGACATTGCCGGCTCCCGTATTATAGGCGGCAATGACGCAATATTCGCGGGACACCCGGTTGGTGACCTCTTCCAGTTGATTGAACATGAGGACATTCAAGTAGGCCGTCCCCAACTCGACGTTGTGCTCCGGGTCGAAGAGATAGTCGCGGGAAGGAGCGACGTCCTGTCCCTTTGCGCGGCGATAGGCTTCCCGCCCGCCGCTCGTCGGCACGAGTTGCATGAGGCCGTACGCGGGCACTGAGCTGACGGCATAGGGATTGAAATTGCTTTCCGTCCGGATGATGGCGAAAACCAAGCTCGGACTGAGCTGATACTGTTCGGAAAATCGAAGCACGAGTGGGCGATATTTCTCCGCTTGTTTCTGCGGCAGGTTGGCCACCATGTGCATCGTGACGAACGTTGCCTGTTTCTTGTTCCCATCCTGTTCGATGAGTCTCGTGCCGATCTTCTTGTCCAACAGATATGCCGCGAAGGATTGTGCGGCTGCTTCCGTGCGCACGGCCTTCCCTTGTTGATCGACAACGAGGCCGAGGAGATACGGTTCGCCGGTCAACTGGATCTCCTTATCGGAAAAGACGTCCACCGCCCGGGGATCTTGCGGGGTCAGCAGCGTCGTGACGACCGCCCGGCTGAGGCTCTCGCGGGGGTTCTTGTCGTCCAACGTCTCCACGGTAATCTCTCCGCGATCGAAATCCACAATGGCCCGGCTCGTATAGCTTTGAGTATATTTCACATATTTCTTCTTTTCTGGCAGTTTGACTTCCTTCGGCCCCCACTTCTCGGTCACTTTTCCGTTGAGAGCGTTGTACAGGGCCTGAAAATCCCGCTGGGCGGCTCGAAGATCGTTGACCAGCCGTTCCGGGTCCTTTGCATATTCGTCGAGCCGGCGCTTGGCGATGCTTGAAGGACTCTTGCCTCCGATGACCTCGATCACCGTCGTGCCGGTCCGGCTGGCCAAGGCGTGCTCGGTGGCCGTCAACATGTGATTGGTCGACTCGCAACCGGTCAGCACGGAGGATGCTGCGACCGAACCCCAAAGTCCTATGCGCAAGAAAAAGATGATAGACCGTCCCAATGGCGACCCGCTGAACGTGATCTTCCGGCCTCGCTCGAGCCTCTTTCCCAACGCACGGGAAGACGAAGCCCTCACCTGAGTGGCTCGATGGAGGAGCAAAGCCTCGACATTCTACTTTTCGCGATCCGTCGCGTCCAGGGTTCATCCTAGGTGTCACGGAGAGGTCGCCGTCTGGTTCCCAAAGCTCTGTGGACGCACAACGGCGTGGCCGACTTCTTTCCACCTTCCAATCCTGAGTGGGTGAGTCATAGCCTCGTCCACAACGCAGGGGGCGACGGTGCGGCCACCGACGTGCTGTTACAGATGCTGAATGACAGGATTTATCCGGCTAGGCCGGCCGTACCTTCAGCCGGGCTGGAAAGAGCCGCTACTCAAAACTGAAGAAGGGCGGAAGAAGGATCCGATACGTCGCGTTGAAACGCATGCTGCAGATCCATGACTGTCTGCTTGATGCTCCGGTCTAATGCCTCGTGCCGCAACTGAGAGTAATCGAGATTCGATAACGACCGGTCTTCATGTCCGGCGGCCGCCACCTCAGCAATCACGACATCTTCATAGACCACTTCCGCGCTTTCGATGCGAATAATTTTGGTTGTGATGACCATGGGTTGGACCTGACTCAGGTGGCGAGCCATTAAATGCTCGTACGGCGTCGGTCCCTCGATCGTACAGAGCAGAATGCTGTCTGCCCCCAGCAAGCGGCCAATGTGCACGGCGGTATCGTCGGTGACGGCTCCGCCGCTTTGAAATCGCAACTCCGTGATGAGCGCCGGCAAATTGACGCGATCGACGATTTTCAAGCTCGAGCGATACGCTTTCAGATTGAAGACGGCGCCTTCGAGCCGGTGATACGCTTCGACAAAATCCCGGTTGTGGGACGGAGGATGGAAGACCGCAATTCGTTGGACGTCCGCCGGGATTGGAGGCGCTGTCAAGGAAGTCGAAACCTGGATCGTCCGTGTAATCGGAAGAGGGACGGTTTGGCAACCGGCCAGGACAATCGCCAGCATCAAGAACTCTGCCGCGATCGTGTGATTCTTGAGAGCCATGGCACGCTCCAAGGACTCAGAAAATTGCAATCCCATGGACTCTGCTATCACTGCGGGCAAGTTTCAGTCCTTCCCTTTGCGCGAGAGGCGCTACTGAGATGGCGTGGAAGAAAGTCCAAAAATCGACGAGATTGGCGGTGCCGCTTACGATAGATATTTGATCCCGAGGCGCTAAGCCGACGACCGCCTCATGTTTCGCACAGCGCACAGTGAGCGAAAACGCTCCTATTTCATTTTCCTTTCGATCAAGCTGGAATCGCGCCGACGCACTGAGGAAAACAGGCAATCTATTTGGGAGGGACCCAAGAAGGGACTATCTTTCGAGGATGTGTTCGGCGAACCGCCAACTCCGGCAGCCTCGTTTTCACTTCCGATAGCGGCAAGGTCTTTGCCAGGACATGTATCACTGTTTTAGCAGCCATACATTTTCTTTGGCAGGGCATTTCCCCTTCAACCCACCGGACACATCCGCGCTCGCCATGAGAGTCAAATGGTACTTTGGTCCATAGTGCCGATGCACTTCCTCATTACTCACGGAAAAAGGAGGACCTTCCATCAAGCTCTGGTCGTAGTCATAGCAAATGAGCAACTGCGGAGCCTTGTCTGTCATCTCTGTCAGGTGCGCCGTATACCGATTGCGCATCTCTGCGGGGAAGGCAACCAGCGCGGCCCTGTCATAGATCGCATCGACTGGGCCAAGCGTCTTTTTTGACAACGCAAATATATCGCCGATAAAGATGTCGATATTCTCCGCGCTCCACCGCTCTCCTTCCCCAGCTCTCGAGATGTGTGGCCGCACCTCCAGTTCTGAGAATAATTGCTCGATGGCTAGTCGGCTCAGTTCAGCTCCCGCGACACAATAGCCGTGAGAGAGCAGCCAGGAAATATCACGAGTCTTTCCGCACAGTGGGACAAATATCCGGCTGTCTTTCGCTAACGAAAGCCGGTCGAAATATTTGACCAATAGCTGATTGGGCTTCCCTTCGTGCCAGCCAGTCTCATTGTTCTCCCACCGCTGGTGCCAGAAAGATGGGTCCATATGAACCAGTTTAAGGGTTTATTGATTGATCAATCATGTGATTCGATCGGTCCTTCAACAGAATAGCGTGTCCCATGCAGCGATTCTACTCTTCAATTGTCGGCAGTGGCGTCGCAAAATGGTTCGGGCACTTTTGGTGGTCAGGCCGTGGGGCCTGCGAAACCGTGGGCCGATCCGCACATTCACGAGTGTGGACATGGTGTCCGATATGTCACTCGTTTAGAATAGAGCGGCCCATTCTCAGATCAAAAGCTAGAGGTGTGACAGCCATGCATCTCCTCTTCGGGGTCTTCCTGCTCCTACTGACCGATTCCGCCTCTGCCGAAACGCTCCTTCAGCGCTGTCTCGGCATTGTGCCGGGGCGCGAACCGACAGGAATACTCGGGCCGACGGCTGCCACCATGTCCTCGTGCAAGCGGTTGCCGGGGTGGGATCTCTATGAGCAAGCCGGCCAGAGGTTTCAAGCCGGCGATCATGCCGGCGCCGCCGCCATCCTTCAGCAATCGGCCAAAGCCGGAAATCCAGTCGCGCAAAGCAGACTGGCGCTGATGTACAGCAAGGGCGATGGTGTTCCGGTCGATGCGTCCGCTGCGTCGCGTTGGCTCAAAGCCGCCGCTGACCAAGGCGAACCGGCGGCGCAAGATCTGCTTGGGACAATTTATGAATACGGAGGCACGCCACGATATGCCTCATATGGCGTCTCGGACGACTGGGATCTGGCCGCCAAGTACTGGCAAGCCAGCGCGTCGCAAGGGTGGGTGAATGGACAATTCAGCCTTGGGAGAGCCTATCAGTACGGCATTGGTGTCCCGCTCAGCTTGGAGGAGGCCCTGATCTGGTACGACAAAGCCGCAGCCAAGGGGCATGCGCAAGCCAAGTTTTTCGCGAAGTATATCCGCGACAATCACGGTTTCGACGGCACGAGTCGTGACGATGACGAACGCGCGCTTCTGGGACCATTGATGGGTCGCACCATGCCGTTCGTCCCGCCCCGTGGAACAGTCTTCCATCACCTGTCCGAACGCCTCGCCTTCGTGAAGAAGGAGTTTGCCGTTCAAGAGCGCAGCAAGGCCGAGGCCAATTACAATATCCGCACGCGACAATACCGCGAATGCAAAGATGCAGGACGGGACAATTGCATTCTTCCCGGTCCCCCGCCCAAATGAAGACCTCTGGGCAGTCCCTCGGGGACAGCCTCATCATGCTCAAGGCGATCGGCCATCGCACGAAGGGCTAAAGCTTGGACTGTGACAAGTGCGTCAGCTCGCGTCTAGCCATACGCCATTACGCCAGGCAGTGCCGGTACCTCGCCGATCCACCGGCCATCTTCTTCCTGTTCCAACTCGATTTTGAGCTGAGTGACATTGGTCATTAGCACTCTCCTAGAGGTGATCCGAGCACACTAAGCCTCAACAGCGGAAATCAAGCATCGGGAACTGCTATACGCCGTCAAATGGTTCCTGACACCGTTCCTGGCTTTTCTCCCACCGCTGGTGCCAGAAATGTTGGTCCATATAAAAATCGTTCCGTGTTCTATTGACACATGATTACCGGTAACGGATCGGATAACCACCGCTCGGCCGCGAAGCGTATTGCATTATGCCCGATCGCAAACTGGACCTGCCAGCCGCACATAACAACGCCTGGATCGGGGATCCGAGATCTCCCGCTCCAGCCGTCTAGCGCGGGACTCCTCTACTATAAAGGTTACGGCAACCAATATCGTTGCTGTACCGTGCACAGTACGGGACGCACGAGGCAATGCTATGACATGCACTGGTGGACAGCGTTTCCGGGGCTTCAGTTGACACATGCGCGATCTCTTCATTATAGTAGTGACATCACTACTCAATTTGAGAAAGACCATGCAGATCGGTTTGAGAGAAGCGAATCAACAGTTTTCCCGAATCATGAAAGCCGTGAGGAGAGGACGGGAAGTGCTGTTGACGGAACGCGGGCGACCGCTTGCCGTGGTGAGGCCTATTCGAACTGCAGATGAGAGTGAGTCTGCCGTTCAGCGGTTAGAATCGGCCGGGTTTTTACGTCCGGCCGGTAAGCAAGTTCATCTTCCCGTCTGGAATCCCCGGCGAGTCCGTGGACCGGCGGTCTCCAAGACCCTTCAGGAAGAAAGAGACGAGCGATGACGCAAATGCGGTGGGCCTATTTCGATACCAGCGTGCTGGTGAAACGATACGTAAAGGAGGAAGGGTCGGCGGCAGCGCGGCGTCTCTTGCAGCGGTATCGGTTCCTCTCTTCAGCGATTGCTCCGGTCGAGGCCCTGTCGGCGTTGAATCGACGACGTATCGCCGGTGAACTCGCCCCACGTGATTATCTGGCCATTCGAAGGAGACTCCATAAAGACCGAAGTTATTGGGAGCTCGTGGAGGTCGGAGCCATCGTTCTCGGTCAAGCGGAGGAACTAGTTCAGAAGACCGGCCTGCGGACTCTCGATGCCGTGCATCTTGCATCGGCTCTCGCCTTCCAGGCTGCCTCGGGCATGACCATTCCATTCATTACTGCTGATGTGAAGCAGCGTGACGTCGCGGAAACGCTCGCACTCAATCTGATGTGGGTTTGTTGAATGCGACTGCCGTCGAAATGGTCCCGACAGTATCTTCTATCCGGTCCCTCTTTTCGCCTCATACTGTGTTTCTTGTGCGGCAAACGGGCGTTTGCCACGTCCAAACCAAAGACTCATTCCCTGTGCGGCGGCCGGTGACGTTGACCCAGGCGGACGGTTGTCACCCTCCCACCCGTCGCGCCGAGACGCGGGTTTCACCAAGCGCCCGCAACGAGTGGAACCAATTCTATGCTGCTATGAAGCTTGTCCATCCATTCCCCTAGGCATGAGGTCACGAGGCCCTGCCGGGGACTTGCGCGGCGGGTCGGGATACCGCACTTGCCGAACGGTAGCGTTCGCAGCGCGACGGAATATAATGCTTCTCCCGAGCTTGCTGGACCTCCTCTCCTAAGTCATAGGATAAGTCCCTCTCCATGTTCACGCGGTGACGCTGATCGGGGCACCCAGTCGCCTGGAGCGGGGTCCCCACACCGGGCGGGGTGCGAAGCCGACTGGGCTGATCAGCGGCAGGACCCGCTCAATATCATCCTTCAATGCCGCCGCACCATCCTTGACATTACTTAGTTTCCAGCATAGCCTCCCGCAGCATCAAAGAGGCGGGGCCTGGATCAATCATCATGACGACCGAGGAGGAAGCTATGCTGATCGCGCAACTCTCACGTGGAGTTCTTCCAGTCTCTGTGATGGTGCTCGTAGGAATGTTCCTGGGCTGTTCAACCGCGCCTTCGGGCCATTGGGAGCAGGCCGGGCGAACCGAGGCGGAGACACGGGACGATTTCGCCCATTGCGAGCAAGTGGCGTTCTTGGACTCGCAGCGGAATAAAACCGATGAGCCCTTCAAGGGAGCTCAAATCGAGAAAAACTGCATGCAGCGCATGGGATACACGTATGTCCCGAATCCCAAGTGAGCAATCTACATTCCTCTCGAATCGTAGTTTAATCCTGTGCATCTCTTCTCTCTACTTCTTCATCTGCGCAGCCAATTCTTCATAGATGGAGCGTCGGTGACCGACGGCCATGAGGCGGATGATATGGATTTTACGGTTGATGCTGTAGACGATTCGAAAGCGGCGGACACGATACTTCCACAGCCCTTTGAGTTCTCGAAGCAACGGCTCACCGCATTCCGGATCGTGCGCAATGGCGCGAATGGCCGACTTAATGGAGCGTTTCAGATCGGGGTGCAACGAACGAATGATATCGGCGACATGCCGGGGAATATCCGGTTGAAAGGGTCTCACGCCGTGCGGCGCTTCTTGGGTAGGACGAGGGGCTCACCGAAGACATCGTCGAACGAAAGACCCTTCTTGCCGGATCGGTAGTACGCTCGGCTCTCTACGATCTGTTGCATCAGCTCAGGATCGCTCAACACGTCGAGCGTCTCCTTGAGGCGCGCGTATTCCTGAACGTTAACCAAGACGGCAGCCGGCCGTCCGTTCTTCGTAACCACGACCTCCTCCTCGCGCTCTTCGACTCCCGCTACCAGCTCCGGCAACCTCGTTTTGACTTCCGATAACGGCAGCGTTTTTGCCATGCCGATCCCTCAGTTCATGATGACTAGAATTATGGTCATCAGAATAACGCAGGATAATGTTGCCGTCAACGGGCTAGAAGTATCGCCACGCGACGCCGTTTTCTTCTGACCCGAAACGGTTCTTGATCTATTTTATTCTCCAAGAAAACTAGGAGGTGCAATACTCAATGCGATTGAACGGCAGCTAATGACTCAACCTGCGAAGCCTTCTCGAAACCGAAAACTTCTCATTGGATTGATTCCGCCTTGGACAGCGGAGCCGCCTATTTGGGAACTTCGCGTGGGAGATTACCGAGTATTCTACGATGTAGC
>DATFDJ010000055.1:0-20953 GCA_035252115.1 Nitrospira sp.
TGCACCAGCCGGTCCTGGGCCTCCAGCGATTTGGGATCGATCTTGACGGCCTGCTCCATATAATTCTGCGCCTCCCCGGTCTTGCCGTCCCAGAGAGCAAGGTCTGCGAGGATGAGAAAGCCGTCCACCGTGCCTTTGGTAATTGTGGCGGCTTTTTCCATGGCAACCCTCGCTTTGCGACGCAATTCAGCCGCCATCGCGTCCAGCTGGGCTGCTCGCTGAAGATCGGCCTGTGAAGGCGGATAACAGGTCGTCGTCGTGACGCGATACTCTCCGTCACTTCTGGTCTCATCGTGAGAAGAGCTGGCGCAGCGGTCCTGCCGAAGACCCCACGCTTCGCTGGACAATTGATTGGCCCGCATGGCCCGGAATTTTCCATAGAGCCGCAAGGCGTCCGCATTGTTGCCGGCCATCTCCAGCACCTGATCCGCCAGCTTGTCGGCTTCGTCGTATCGTTTCAACGCGGTCAGGGCCCACGCTTTCTGCATCCTGGCCCCGACATGCTTCACATTCAACGCCAGCGCCTGATCGGCAATCTGGATGGCCTTCTGCAGTTCCTGTTCGCGGGACAATTGAAAGCGGTAGGATTGGAGCGCTCGACGCGGCTCGACCTTTTCACCGCGGTTGTCGGCTTCTTCGATGATGTACTTCGCCAGCCCGGTATAGGTGTCCGGGTCTTTGGGATTGTCGCGTATGGCGTCTTCCAAGACCCGAAGGTGATCCTGATAGATTTCGTCGTAGCGCAGGCGCTGCCCGCCCTTCGCGCGATGGACCTTTGCCGCCATGTCGATTAATTGTTCCATCGGCTTGGCGGATTTCGCCGCCTCCTGTAACTCGCCCAGGTACTTGTCCGCAGAGCCGGTCACTTTGTAGCTGCTGAGTTCGCCTTCGACAATCGAGCGTGCGGAGCGCGTCGAGAGCCAGCCGCCGATTTTCTTGTGGGCCTCGAGGTCCGCGGCCATCCGTGTTTCGTCTCCCATGCGGGCTGCGGCGGTGGCACGGCCCAGGTACGCGTCGCCGAAGTCGGTCCTAAGAGCCAAGGCGATGGTAAACTCTTTCCTGGCCGAAACCGGACGACCCGCATCAAGCAACGCCTTTCCTGCCTGATAGTGCGCATCGGCATTCCCGGGATCCGCAGCCAATGCCCGTTCGATATGATTCATATTGAGCGGGGTCGGTTTGCTCCCTGTCGCCTGTTTCGCCCGAGCAACACTCACCGAAGCCAGTTCAGGCCGGCGGTAATTCTTCTCCGCGAACAACTGGCCGGCCTTCAGCATCGCCTGGCGCATCTGCGGACCTTTCACGCCGGCCGGATTGTTCAAGCCGCCGAATCGATCGGGCAGGCGATATTTCTGATATTCCATCCCGAGGCGGTACACGATGAACGAGCCGTAGTCCGTCGTGTAGTCGTCACGCCCTTGCGCGATATGTCCCGGGATGCTCACGACCGCCGTGGTATCGTCGCGACGAGGACCGCCGCCCAGCGCATGGTCGTTATTGACGATGATGCCGCTCATCGCTTCCGCGACGTACGTCCAGAGCTCGGGCTCGCGGCCGCGGTAGCCCAATCGCTTCGCACGGTCCAGGTCCTTGAAGGCGCGCGGAAAGTCCTCGGCCAGAATATTGGCGACGCCGCGCGCGAGCACGATATCGGGATCGTCGCCTGCCGCATCGAGCGCGGTGGTAAATGCCGCGACCGCGTCAGGCCAACGGCCTTCGTTCAACGCATCCAAGCCCCCGACATACGGCGAGGCGGCCTTGACCGGGATGGCGGCTCGTGAAGACGCCGAGGAGAACAGGCAGAAGATGAGCAGTGAGAGCGCGAACAGAAACCGACATGAGGCCATGACGAGCTCCTCCTTGCGGCGGGGAGCCCGAGCTTACAGGCCGACTGTCCAAGCAATCAAGAGGCGGCCGACGGGTTCGATTGACCCCTTCAGCCGATGCGAGGAAACCCGGCGAGCCGCGGACGTTGAGCACGGAATCTCACGCGACAGGGGATCTTCCCAGTGGGAGCCCGGCATGAGGGCGGTCAATGCTTCTGCATGGTTTCCGTCCGGTTCACCCCGTCGCTCTGCGCCCTCCTTTTTCTGGCGGGCTGTGCGTGGGTGCAGTCCTTTGTGGTCCATCCCATCGCCGTCGGAGAAATAGAGTTCGATCCTTCCACCATCCATACCATCGGATTGAGCCTTCCCATTCAAGGGGGCGATGAGGATTACGACGCGTCGGTCAGGATGTTCTATCGCCCGGCCGGTTCTTCAACCTGGAAGGAAGCGTTGCCGCTGCAACGCGTTCGCCCGGACACGTTGTCGCGCGCCGATCCCACCAAATTTCCCGTTCGTGAGCAGTTTGCGGGAAGCATTTTCGATCTCGACCCAGGCTCGCAATACGAGATCAAACTCACCGTCGACGATCCCGACGGCGTCGCGATCACGCGAACCGGAACGATCGCGACCGGGACCATTCCATCCGATGATCCCGTTTCACCTCGCCTCATCGCAGCCGACTCCGACAAGGCGCTGAGTCTGGCGCTCTCCTACGCGAGACCAGGCGATGTTATCGAGCTCGGCGAGGGAAGATACCGGGGGCCGATCCGGATAGACCGAAGCGGCACCGAAACCGATCCCATCGTGGTGAGAGGCGCGGGAGTCCATCGAACCGCGCTGGAATCTCCGGGATCTGATTACGGCGTCGTCATCCTTGCGTCCCATGTGAGGCTGGAGGATCTCACGATCAGACACAGCGCCTGGGGCATCAAGATCAGCAATGCCGACGACATCGCGGTCCGGCGCGTCCATATTACCAATGTGCGGTACGGGATCAATGCGACCGGCGGCGTCAATCGGAACTTGTATATCTGCGACAATCTTCTCGAGGGACAGGGCGTGGTGTGGCCCGACACCAGCAACCGGACGTGGGACTATGAGGGTATCGTCGTGACGGGAGCCGGCCATGTTATTTGCCACAATACTCTTTCCGGCTTCGGCGACGCGCTCGGTCTATCCTCGCAGACGGAAATCCCCAATCGGGCGATCGATTTCTATGGAAACGACGTGCTGTGGGGAGGCGACGACGGAGTGGAATTGGACTACAGCGAGCGGAACGTGCGGGCGTTTCGCAATCGTTTCGGCAACGTCGCGATGGGCATCAGTTTCCAACCGATCTGGGGCGGGCCGGCGTACGCGTTCCGGAATATCATTTTCAACACGGCGACGGCGCCCTATAAGTTGAATCAGGATCCCAGCGGGTTTCACATCGTACACAATACGGCGGTGCGATCCGGTACGGCCTGGATTCAGTACGGCAATTCGGTGTCCAATTTTACCTTCCGGAACAATATCACCATCGGAACGACCCGAGCGGTCGACTTCGCGCCGTTCATTCAATTCGCGCAGATCGACTATAACGGGTGGAGTCCCGATGGAGAATTCAAGTTCGACTATAGCTGGGACGGATTCGATGCGCTGAGCCGCCGGTCGCCCTACGAGCGGCACGGACGGCTGCTGCAGCGACCGGTGTTCGAGCCGCCGGCAGCGATCCCGGCGTCATTTTCATCGTTCATGCGGCCGGCAACCATGATGCCGCATGCACAGAGCAATGCCGTCGACGCCGGCATCCGACTTCCCAATATCAATGACGACTATACCGGAGCAGCGCCAGACCTCGGGGCGCTGGAACGAGGCCGGGACGTCCCGCGATACGGTGTGCGCTGGTAGGGACCGGCTCCGGCGTCCGCGACGGTGCCTGTCCGGTTCGGACGGGAACAGACAGCACGCGCAGACGCGGGGAAGGGTGTCAGTCTCCGAGCCCACATTATTCATGACGATTCGTGACGCCCCTCCTATCCCTCCCCCATATTATGGGGGAGGGTAAGGGTGAGGGCGCGAGACGGGCGCGCGGAGTCCCGAGAGACCGAGGCATACTTGAAACAGTATGTCGAGGTCGCGAGGGGCGAGCCCGCCCGCTATACCAAGCTTCGCTTGAACCGCCGCGTTCAATCATATCGCGGCGGAGAGGTACCTTGCCTTCGACTCTGCAGCCAGGCTTGTCGCAGCGGCGTATCGGCGGTTGCAGTAGAAGCGCTCATGAATAATGTGGGCTAGGCAGCGCCGCGGTGTCCCGTCTGGTCCTCTGGATGCCAGAGCCGAAAGAGGCGTCGTCGGCGCATAGATTTCACTGTGGAAGATTGCGCGCTCTCCTGTCGGCCGGCTCGCCTCTGGTAGATCATGGCATAGACGCAGGGCACGAAGAACAAGGTAAAGATGGTGGCGACGAGCAGGCCGCCGATGACGGCGCGGCCTAACGGCGCATTCTGCGAATAGCCGGTCGCCATCGGTACCATGCCGATAATCATCGCCGAAGCGGTCATGAGCACCGGCCGGAAGCGGGTCTTACCGGCTTCGATCGCCGCCAACAGCGCATCACCGTGCTGCTGGAGCCGCTCGCGGGCATAGGACACGATGAGGATGGAATTGGCGGTGCCCGTGCCCATGGTCATGATGGCGCCGGTGAGCGCGGGCTCGGACAGCCGGGTATGGGTCAGGAACAGGGCCCAGGCGATGCCGGCCAGCGCGCCGGGCAGGGCCGTGATGATGATGAACGGATCGACCCAGGACTGGAAGTTGACGACGATCAACAGATAGACGAGCACGATCGCGGCGAGGAGTCCGAAGATCAGCTCACCGTAGGCGTCGTACATCAGGGAGGCTTGCCCGTGGATTTCGATTGCGGCGGTGCGAGGCTTTTCAGCCTCCATGCTCTTCGCAATCGCCTGGACATCCGCCAGCACGCCGCCGAGATCACGGCCTTCGGCGGAGACATAGATATCGAACAGCGGCATGATATTGCCGTGTGTAATCACGCCCGGCGTACCCTCCGCCGACAGGCTGGCCAAATTGCCGAGCAATTGCACATCCTGATCGGACACGTTGTTCGCGGCATCGACTGGGACGGTCTTGAGGCTGTTGACGCTGTTGATCTGGGGCTGCGGCGTATAGACATTGATCGGGTAGGACATACCGGTCTTCGGATCGAGCCAATAGATCTGATCGACCTGTTGGCTGCCGGCGGTCGTCATGAGCAGGTTGTCGGCCATGTCCTTCAGGGTCCGGTTGACGCCGAGACCGAAGGTACGGTTGCCTTCGACCATCATGGTCGGCGTGCGCATGGTCTGCTGGATCACCACGTCGGCGGCGCCGGGAATTTCGCGGAACTTGGCCACCAATTTGCGGGCGAACTCGTAGTTGGGATAGATGTCCGGGCCGTTGACCTGCACGTCAATGGGGGCGGGCGCGCCGAAGTTCAGAATTTTGGCGGTCAGATCGGAGGGCTGGAACGTAAATTTCGTTCCTGGATAGCGCTCCGTCAAGCCCTTGCGGAGAATACGGCGGTAGTCCCACACCGGCGACTTTTCATCGTGCAGGAGGATCGTCAGATCGCAATCCTGAGAACCGATCGTCGGCGTCGGGATGAAGGCGAGGTTGTGCGGGCCGATCGGCAGGCCGCAATTGCTGACGATGTTTTCGACATGGCCGGGCAGCAACTCCTCGATGCTGTGGGAGACCAGCGTGGCAATGCGGCCGGACACCTCGATGCGCGTGCCGAGCGGCGCCCGCATATGCATTTGAATGACACCGGATCGGATCTCGGGGAAGTAATCGCGCCCGAGGAAGTAATAGAGGCTCATGGAGGCCACGGCGATCGAGAGCGAGATGTTGACGAACGCACGGCGATGGGCGATCACCCATTCCAGCAGCGTCCCATACCCTTCGCGGAACCGATCGAAGCGGCGTTCGAATCCCTTCTGAAACCGAACGAAAGGGTTCGGCGACGCAGCCGGGTGGGCAACATGATGGGGCACCGCCGCACCGGCGGCGTGATGCGCCGACATCATATATTTCGCCATGGT
This sequence comes from Nitrospira sp., assembly GCA_035252115.1. Lineage (GTDB taxonomy): Bacteria > Nitrospirota > Nitrospiria > Nitrospirales > Nitrospiraceae > Nitrospira_C. The sequence goes on from DATFDJ010000055.1 coordinate 5,909, forward strand.
GGGGACCAGCGTGCGCGAGAGGATGAACGACGCGAGCATCGCGATGATGACCGCCTCCGCCATGGGTTTGAACAGATAGCCGGCGACGCCGCCGAGCTCGAAGAGCGGAAGCCAGACGATCGCGATGCACAGAGTGGCGACGAGCGTCGGCACGACGATCTGATTGGCGGCGTCGATGATCGCCGTCTCCAGTGGCTTGCCCATTTCGAGATGGCGATCGATATTCTCGATCATGACGGTCGCATCGTCGACCAGAATGCCGACGGCCAGCGCCAACCCGCTCAAGGTCATGACATTGATGGTTTCCTCGAGCCAATGCAGGCCGATGAGCGCGGTCAGGATGGAGAGCGGGATGGAGGTCCACACGATCACCGTGGGCCTCCAGGACCCGAGCAGCAAGAGGACGATAAGACCGACCAATGCCCCGGCAATCGCCATTTCGTGCAGGACGTCCGAGATCGACTCCTTCACGAACGTCGAGGCGTCGTCGAGCAGGCGGATCTTGACGCCCTCCGGGGAGACTTGCTCGGCGCGCGGGATCATCTTCTTGATCCCATCGACCACCGCCACTGTCGAGGCTTCCGTGCTCTTCATCGCGACAATGACGACTTTCTGCTTGCCCTGCACCAGAACCGTGTTCTGCTGGACCCGGCCCATGAGCTGTACGGTGGCCACGTCGCGCAGGTACACGAAGGCGTTGCCTTCCCGCTTGACCGGGATATTGGCGAAATCCTCGATCTTCAACGGCGAGGCGTTCGTCAGGACGATCCAGTCGGTCGGCTTGATTTTGATGTCCCCGGACGGCAGCACCCGATATTGCTGCATGAGGACATCGTGAATATCCGACGGCGTGAGATGGCGGGCCAGCAATTTCTGCTGATCGAGATTGACCATGACCTGCATGGGCTGGCCCCCATACGGTAGCGGCAGGACAATCCCCGGTACCGTGACGAGTAAGGGCCGGATGCGCATGTAGGCGAGGTTGAAGAGCTCCGCAGGCGTCATGTTGTCGGAGCTGATTTCGAGCATGGCCACCGGGATGGACGATGGCGCCAACCGCATGACCATGGGCGGGGAGATATCGGGCGGCAGCGCCTTGACGACGTTCTGCGCAATGCCGACTATGTCCGCTTCGGCCCGACCGACGTCGATGCCGTCCTGCAGATAAATATTGGTAATGCTGACGCCATAGTAGGAATGGCTCTGGATATACTTGATGCCTTCCACCGTCGAGGTCAAAAAGCGCTCGAACAAATACGTGATGCGCCCTTCCACCTGCTGCGGCAGCAGGCCGGAGTAGACCCATACCACGCCGGTGACGGGAAGCGTGATATTCGGGAAGACGTCGGTCGGCATGTGGGACGCCGTCAGGCACCCGAACAGCACGAGCAGGATCGACATGACGACGAACGTGTAGGGCCGGCGCAGCGCGATGAGGACAATCTGGTTCATGCGTGAAGTCCGCCGAAAGCCGTGAGCGCTTTTTACCTGTGGTTGTAATTAGCAATGTATTGACCAGTTGTCGTGCGGACACGAGGCCGAAGCGGCAAATGACCGATCCACGCGGATTATCTCGCACAATAGGGCCGTCCATTTTTCCGAGTCTGGTCAGAATTCGGACGCGGGACAAGCGTAGAGAGCGCTCGCGCCCAGAGCAGAACGTGCGCAATTTCACCTCGCGTCACCATACCCTTGTCGCATGCCCATCTTCGTCAAGGGATTGTCCTAGGCAATCAATTCTGAAGCGAATAAAAAAATAGGTGCCGGCGAAGCGCGCGTCTAGACCACGATGGGTTTTGGAGCGGCGTGCCAGAAAAGAATCGATGAGATTATCGGCCGGAGCTCGGGAGAGGTACGGCGGGCTTGGTCAGATCGTTGTTCACCCAGTTGTTGTTCGCGTTGACGTCGATGCCGCCGGCGGGCGACGGCTTGGAGAGATTGACGTATTGGAACGTCCCGAACGGTTGGATGTCGTCGTCCTTGGGCAACTGATTGCGGTTCCAGCCTCCACCGAGCGCGCGAAGGAGCGCAACGGAGGAGCGAAGGAGTTCGGCCTTGATCTGCACGAGATCGATCCGCGCGGTGAGGGTTGCGACCTGCGCATAGATCAGTTCCAGGCTGGAAGCCAACCCGCCGCGATAGAGTTCCATTGTGAGATTTTGCGCTTTGAACGTGGCGCCGACGGCGGCGCCTTGCCGATCGACCGCGATGGTCAACCGGTTCGTCAGACTGAGATTGTTTTCGACCTCACGAAACGCGTTGAGCACCGTCGAACGGTAGAGGTCCTCTGTTTCACGATAGGCCGACCAGGACCGTTGCAATTGGGCGCGGCGATATCCGCCACCGAAGGCCGGCACCGACACCAAGGCGCCATAGGACCAGAACCCGGTGACGAATTTGGCCATTTCGACGGCGTTGAAACCGGCGTCGAGGATGCCTCCGTCGGCTCTGAACCGCACGTCGGGGAAAAAGGCGGCACGGGCGATCCCGATTGCACGATTGGCTTGCGCCATTTTGCGCTCCATCCCGGCGACGTCCGGACGACGCTCCAGCAAGGTGGACGGAAGGGTCTGCGGGATTTTGAAACTCGCCACGCGCAGCTCGTCGACCGAGTCCATCTTGAAGGTACTCGGCGCCATATTGAGGAGGATCGCAATCGCTTGTTCCGTCACCTGGCGTTGACCTTGGATCTGCGCGTACTTGGTCTCCGTGCTGAACAGCAGCGATTCGACGCGGGCGACGTCGAGCGCCGAGGCGATCGCACCGGCGAACTGCGCCTTGACGAGATTGAGCGACTGTTTGTAGAGATCGATCGATTGTTTGTAGATGGCCGCTTGTGCGTCGAAGCCGCGCAACGTGAAATAGTCCGATGCAATCTCAGCCTGGAGGCTGAGGCGGGCGAGGCCCCAGTCGGCAGCCCGTTCCTCGGCGCGATAGGTTTCGATGCGCGTGGCGTTGCGGATTGCCGACCAGAAGTCCGGCTCCCAGGTTGCGATCCCGCCACCGGCTCCCACGCCTCCGCTCAACGGAGTATCAGGGTCGTAGACCGAGGGATTGACGTGTAGGTGGCTGTCCGTGGCTTTTCCACCGAGGCCGATGTGCGGAATACGTTGAGAGCGAACCTGCATCATCACGTCGCGGGCCTGGACGAATCGTTCCGCGGCCGCCTGCAGATCGGGATTGGCGACCATGGCCAATTCGATCAGGTTGTTCAGCATCGGATCGTTGTACACCGTCCACCAGTCGGGGCGCAGTTCTTCGTCCGACGGATTGGCCTCGACGAAGGGACTGGCTCCGTGCCAGGAAGCGGGGACGACATATTCAGGCGGCTGGTAGGTGGGCGCAAGATCGGCGTGCGGCAACCAATCGGTATTGCATCCCGATAGGCTGAATGCCAGCAGGAGCAACCCGTGGCGCCACAGACGGACGCCTCCTATGGAAAACTCGTCTGGTTTCATTCGAAGCCGGTTATGGCGACTCCGGGGGTGACTTAGGGGCCGGTTCTTGCGTCGATTGTCCGTTCGACGGGTGGTGCTTCGCCTGTTCTTTCGGTTCCGGCGACTCTTTATTGACGAGATCATACCCGGGCGCCGGTGTGACGATACGCACCTTGTCCCCTTCGAGCAATGCGGCACTCGGGTTGTTCACGACACGGTCGTTCGCGGACACTCCCTCGGCGACTTCGACGATGTTGTCCATGAGCTTGCTCACGGTGATCGGTTTCAAGTGTATACGGTCGTCCTCCGTCACCAGAGCCACTTGGGTTCCGTGCTCCTGAAACACCAACGCAGTGGACGGAATCGTGTAGGCCTCCCGATCGACCGGCGCCGTGAGATGGACCTCGGCATAGGAGCCCGGCCACAGCGCTCTGTCCTCGTTGTCGATCGTGAAGACGGTGACCGCGGTCCGCGTGCTCACATCGAACCCTTTCGCCACCGTCAAAAATTTCCCGGTGAAGTGGCGATTGGGCAACTGCGGCACGGTCACATCGGCTGTCAGACCAGGCTGAAGGAACGGCCCGAAGGTCGCCGGCACGTTCACGAAGAGACGCATCACGTGGACATCGGCCACCGTGAAGAGGTTGCTTTTCGCGTTGGGGGTGCTGAGATTGCCTTCCTTACTCACCAAATCGCCGACGTTGATATTACGCTGGGTCACGACACCCTCGAACGGCGCCACGATCGTTTTGAATCGAATGAAGGCTTCGATGTTCCCGACCTTTTGTTCCGCGGCTTTGACCAGCGCGGCCTGGACTTTCAGGTTTTGTTCCTGGACCGTGATCGACTGCTCGGAGACGGCATGGTTCGGCCGCAGCGCCACCCAGCGTTTTGCCGTGACCTCGGCGAGCCGGTACTTGGCGCGCTCCGATTCCAAGTCCGCCTTGGACTGCTGATATTCCGCGTCGAGGTCGGGCGCATTGATCTCGGCCAGGATGTCGCCGTTTTTCACGAGCGCGCCGTAGTCCTTGTACCACATCTTGACGTAGCCCGTGACGCGCGCATAGATCGGTGCCTCGTACCAGCCCACGATGTTACCGGGAAGCGTAATTGTCTCGGTGGACGGCACCGGCTTGGGAGCGACAACGGCGACGGTAGGAACGGCGCTCTCAAGCGTTTGCTCGTGCAGCGCCGCGGCGTCGCTTCGTGTCTCATGGATGCGATAGCCGAGATAGAGCAGGACCAACAGGACGACGGACAGCACCAGGCCTCTTCCACGGAGATAGCGCATCATGAGATGGACTCCTGTTTGCGAGCGGGTTGCCGGCTGTAGATAATGGCGTACACGGAGGGGACGAAAAACAGGGTGAAGATCGTGGCGACGAGCAGCCCGCCGATGACCGCGCGGCCCAACGGCGCATTCTGCGAATAGCCGGTCGCCATCGGGACCATGCCGAAGATCATGGCCGAGGCGGTCATGAGCACCGGCCGGAAGCGGGTCTTGCCGGCCTCGATCGCCGCCAAGAGCGCATCACCGTGCTCCTGGAGCCGCTCGCGCGCATAGGACACGATGAGGATCGAATTGGCGGTGCCCGTCCCCATGGTCATGATGGCGCCGGTGAGCGCCGGCTCCGAGAGCCGGGTATGACTTAGGAACAAAGCCCATGCGATGCCGGCCAAGGCGCCGGGCAAAGCCGTGATGATGATGAAGGGATCGAGCCAGGATTGGAAGTTCACGACGATCAATAGATAGACGAGCACGATGGCAGCGAGCAAACCGAAGATCAGCTCGCCATAGGCCTCGTACATCAGGGAGGCCTGGCCATGGATTTCGAGCTCCGCGGTGCGGGGCTTCTCGTGCTCCATGCTCTTAGAGATCTTTTGGACATCCGCGAGCACCCCGCCGAGATCGCGGCCTTCGGCGGAGACATAGACGTCGAACAGCGGCATGATGTTGCCGTGCGTGATCACGCCGGGTGTACCCTCCGCCGACAAGTCGGCCAAATTGCCCAGCAACTGCACTTCCTCATCCGAGGTATTGTTCGCGGCATCGACCGGGACGGTTTTGAGACTGTTGACGCTGTTGATCTGCGGCTGCGGCGTATAGACATTGATCAAATACGACATGCCGGTCGAAGGATCAAGCCAATAGATCTGATCGACCTGTTGGCTGCCGGCGGTCGTCATGAGCAGGTTGTCGGCCATATCCTTCAGGGTCCGGTTGACGCCGAGGCCGAAGGTGCGGTTGCCTTCGACCATGAGTGTCGGCGTGCGCATGGTCTGCTGGATCACGACATCGGCGGCGCCGGGAATTTCGCGAAACTTGCCCACCAATTTGCGGGCGAACTCATAGTTGGCATACATGTCCGGCCCGTTGATCTGGACATCGATGGGCGCCGGCGCGCCGAAGTTGAGAATTTTGGCGGTCAGATCGGACGGCTGGAACGTGAATTCGGTGCCGGGATAGCGCTCGGTCAAGCCCTTGCGGAGAATACGGCGGTATTCCCACACCGGCGACTTTTCATCGTGCAGGAGGATCGTCAGATCGCAATCCTGGGAACCGATCGTCGGCGTCGGGATGAAGGCGAGGTTGTGCGGGCCGACCGGCAGGCCGCAATTGCTGACGATGTTTTCGACGTGGCCGGGCAGCAATTCCTCGATGCTGTTGGAGACCAGCGTGGCAATGCGGCCGGACACCTCGATGCGTGTGCCGAGCGGCGCCCGCATATGCATTTGAATGACACCGGAGCGGATCTCGGGGAAGTAATCGCGCCCGAGGAAGAAAAAGATGGACAAGGAGCCCAGCGCGAACGCCAGGGAGACCTTGACGAAGGGGCTGCGATGGGCGATCACCCATTCCAGCAGCGATCCGTACCCTTCGCGGAATCGATCGAAGCGACGCTCGAACCCTTTCTGAAACTGAACGAAGGGATTTCGCGATGATTCCCCGCCGGACTGCGCGTGCGGTTTATGCGGCTGCGACATGGTGGCCCTTCATCATATATTTCGCCATGGTCGGCACCAGGGTGCGCGAGAGGATGAACGACGCGAGCATCGCGATGATGACCGCCTCCGCCATGGGTTTGAACAGGTAGCCGGCGACGCCGCCGAGCTCGAACAGCGGAAGCCAGACGATCGCGATGCACAGAGTGGCGACGAGCGTCGGCACGACGATCTGATTGGCGGCGTCGATGATGGCTTGTTCGACCGGCTTCCCCATTTCGAGATGGCGATCGATATTTTCGATCATGACGGTCGCATCGTCGACCAGAATGCCGACGGCCAGCGCCAACCCGCCGAGCGTCATGACATTGATCGTTTCCTCGAGCCAATGGAGGCCGATGAGGGCGGTCAGGATGGAGAGTGGAATCGACGTCCAGACAATGACCGTGGCTCGCCAGGAGCCGAGCAGCAACAGCACGATGAGGCCGACCAGCGCTCCGGCGGTCGCCATTTCATGCACGACGTCCGAGATCGAATCTTTCACAAACGTCGAGGCGTCATCGAGCAGACGGATCTTCACGCCCTCCGGGGAGACTTGCTCGGCGCGCGGAATCATCGCCTTAATCCCGTTGACCACGTCGAGGGTCGAGGCTTCCGTGCTCTTCATCGCGACGATGATGACGGTCTGTCTGCCCTTGACCAGCACGGCATTCTGCTGCACCCGGCCCATGAGGCGCACCGTGGCCACATCGCGCAGGTACACGAACGCGTTGCCCTCCCGCTTGATCGGGATATCGGCGAAGTTGTCAATCTTCAACGGTGAGGCGTTCGTCAGGACGATCCAGTCGGTCGGCTTGATCTTGATGTCCCCGGACGGCAGCACGAGGTATTGTTTCATGAGAACATCGTGAATATCCGACGGCGTAAGGTGACGGGCGAGCAATTTCTGCTGATCGAGGTTGACCATGACCTGCATATCCTGGCCACCATAGGGATGCGGCAGGACGATTCCCGGGACCGTCACCAGTAAGGGTCTGATTCGCATGTAGGCAAGGTTGTACAGCTCCGCCGGCGTCATGGAGTCGGAGCTGATTTGGAGCATGGCCACCGGGATGGACGAGGGCGCCAGCCGCATGACCATGGGCGGAGAGATATCGGGCGGCAGCGCCTTGACGACGTTCTGCGCAATGCCCACGATGTCGGCTTCGGCCCGGCCCACGTCGACGCCGTCCTGAAGAAAAATATTCGTGATGCTGCTGCCGTAGTAGGAGTGACTGTGGATGTACTTGATGCCCTCCACCGTCGACGTCAAAAAGCGTTCAAACAAATAGGTGATGCGCCCTTCTACCTGCTGCGGGAGCAGGCCGGAGTAGATCCAGACCACCGAAGTGACTGGAATCGTGATATTGGGGAACACGTCGGTCGGCATGTGGAGAACCGTAAGACCCCCGAAGATCACGATCAGAATCGACATGACGACGAACGTGTAGGGCCGGCTCAAGGCGATGAGAACGATTTGGTTCATAGGCGAAGTCTACCAAACAGTGGTTTGAGGATCCTGACGAGAGCGCTGTTTTACCTACGCCTTTTCAACCGCATTCTGCGCTAGAACACACCGCTCTCGGACTAGGGGAATCCCTCATGATGTAGCAAACTGCTTACCTATCGTCGTATTCCTCCGACACATCCGTCAAGAACCGGGGAATGTGCGCGATTTATCGGAAGATGTCGCCGCCCAGTCCGCGTTCCAGCGGGGAGTTTATCAGCGGCGTGAGAGAGTCGATTTCGCGCCTGCGCACTGAGCGCCACGTGCGAGAACTCACATTCCCATCCAATCGTCGGATGATCCGATGAGGTGCGCGATCGTCCATAATCCGTGAAAATGGGCCAATTGACCGGTTTGGCTTCTCCTGTCGGATCAATACGACATATGGTACTGATCTTGCCATGATTTCCATGGACCGTTCAAGTCATTGGCACTCAAGCAAGTCCTTTTACCGCACTATATAAGAGGAGAATCATGCCAGGAATTCGAATTCTCAGCATGGCGATGGTTGCGGCGATAGCCGGAGTTGCAGGTATCGCGGCAACAGGGGAGCCTGTTCAAGCTGAAACCCTGACAGTCGCAGCGACCCATAGCATGAAGGCTCCATTTGAAGAAATCATCCCGATGTTCGAAAAGGAATATGGCGTGACGGTACAGGTCGTGTATGGGCCGTCTCACACGCTGAGCCAGCAGATTGAAAAGGGAGCGGCAATCGACGTGTTTCTGCCTGATGGGATCGAGGAAGTCAAGAAATTGCAAAAGAAGGGACTGACGCTGAACGGAGGACCGCGAATCTATGCTCAGACGTCTCTTGTTCTCGTCATGTCGGCGGCTTCACCGCTCACGTCTATCTCCTTCCGCGATCTGCCCCCGAGGCGAGCCGCCCGCATGGCGCTCGGTGATCCGAAAACATCCGCGTTGGGGGAGATCACGGCCGTGGCGCTCAGGCAAGTGGACTATAAGAGCCGTTACCATGTTCTCCATGCGGAACATACCGACGATATCGTGAGTTTGGTCGAGTCGGGAGTTGCCGACGTGGGCATTGTCTATCGCGTCGATGCGATCAACAGCGGCCAAGTCCGCATCATCGATGAAACCCCGGCCGGTAAGCCGACGTCGGTCCAGTTCGGTCAAGCGGTGGTGTCCACTTGTCGTGAAGAATCACTGAATGCGGCGGAGCAATTTTTTAGTTTCATCATGAGCTCTCGGATTCAGAAGCTCTTGGTGAAGTACGGATTCGATTCCGTGTCGTCCAATGGATCATGAAGCCGTGGGCTTACGTCGTTCCACCCAAACTGCCGATCGCAATCGGACCAAGTTAGGAACCTGGTAGTCCCGTTCCGTATGCAGTCAGCATCATGGTCAATAGGACCAAGAAAGAACCGCAGAAGCCGCTAGTCCATACGGTGCTCATTGCTGAAAGCTGTCCGCTCTTTCGGAGCGCAATCAAGCACCTCCTCGAACAGGTCGTTCGTCACGTAGACATCACCGAGACCGGTACTGCTCAAGAAGCGCTGCATGCCGTCCGAAGGCAATCCTTCGATCTGGCCATTCTCGACATCAGTCTTCCGGATCGGAACGGGACGGATCTCGTCAAGGAACTCAAGCAGGCCGGCTCCAATCTGCGTATTCTGGTCCTGACCATGTTGCCGGAGGCGCAGTATGCCGTGCGCGTCTTCCAGTCAGGAGGAAACGGGTATCTGAACAAGAATGCGCCGCCTGAAGAAGTCGCCCATGCCATCAAAACTATTCTGGATGGCAAGGAATACGTCAGTAAGACGGCAGCTCAGCATCTGGCTCTGGAAGTCAAATCGACCTTTGTCAAATTTCCTCATGAAACGCTTTCAAGCCGGTAATCCCAGGTCTTCCACGGCTTGGTGGCCGGCAATGGGCTCACCGAAATTGCCGAGACCCTTCATCTGAACGTCACGACAATCAGCACCTACCGCGCTCGTGTGCTCGGGAAGATCCACGCGAAGACGAACGCAGATCTCGTTCGATACGCCGTCTACCACAATCTCGTCTCCTGACGGGTGAAGCGGAAGCAGCGGGCTTGCGCGAACGTCCGTCTAGAACTTTGCGGTGCCCCCAACGATGGAGGAACCGTGAGGCAATCTGTCGTACGTCGAGTCATGATCCTCCGTTGCTGTTGCACGTGGAAGACCGAGAGACAACGATGCGTGGTTCTATCGACAACGGTTCGTCGGAAGAAACGGCGCGCGTCAGGGCCGCTTGCGCCAACAGACGCGTGGAGTCCAAAAGAGGAAGGGGGGAAAGCTCTTCCGTGAGCAGCAACGGAAGTTCCGTGCAGGCGAGGATCGCGGCGTCCGCGCCTTTGTTCGCCATCTCGACGAGGATCTGCAGCAGAGAAGAACGCGATCTGTCGGTGAATCGTCCCGGGATCAATTCGGTCCTGATAATGTGCTGAATCTGATCGCGTTCGCGTTCATCGGGGATCAGCGTGTCGATGTCCCGCTGTCCCAACTTCGATTGATACATGGACCCCTCCATGACAATCTGTGTGCCGAGCAATCCGACTCGACGGTATCCGTGACGACGCGCCTCGCTTGCGACGACTTCCGCGATGTGCAGCCAAGGAACCGTCGAGACGACCAGATCGAAGGCGTGATGCAGCGTGTTGTTCGGACAGATGATCGTATCGGCCCCTGCTCGCGCCAGAACGGCAGCCGATTGCGACATGAGCGACGCCACGCCGATCCAGTCTCCTTGATCGATCAACGACAGGTACCAGGATTGCGGAACGGCATGGATGGTGACGTGTGGCTGCAACTCCGGACTCAGAAGGGATTCCATACGTTGCGTTAGCATCCGATAACAGAGCGCGGTGCCCTCTGCAGTGCCGGCTGTAATTCCGATGTGCCTCGCCGTCATATGTGCGCACCCTTCGATTCGCTACAGGTGATCTGATGTACGACACCAGACGCTGTCGTGACTCCGCATTGTCGGCCGACGATCATGGCTGTGGCGCGAGCATTGTGCTGTTGCGGTACTGCACGGCGCTTCAGTAACACGCGGGCCGTGTACTGGATCCCATGATGCAGTATCGTTAGCTCCCTTGGATCAGCGCATAATCACTTGGTTGCCCCGATTCCAATACCACTGGAACGCAAAGTTGGGATAAATCGCGTCCAAGGCGTTCTGCCCTGCGACCGTAAAGAGCACTCCCAGGGCGCCGACCAGCGAATCGGTGAAGCGAAATTGAAGAGCCGGCTCGACACCGATCACCGTCGAACCGCTCAAGGGACTCCGATTAATGCTGTGACCGTCGGCGCGCCAGGTTGCGGTATGGACAGTGGCGATTTCTACGTTGTAGGCCAGTCCTTTTTTATCGTTGAGAAAATGTTCGAATACAAAACGCGTATTGATGACGTCGCCGACGTACGTCGTGGTGTTGTTGTCGCTGCCCGGAGCCGAATAGGTGTAATAGACGCCGGCGCTGAATCGAAATGGTTGGATGTTTTTTCTGAACGTCAGGCCCTCGGTAAATCCCAATTCTCCGAACCGGGTAGCGGGGAGGCGGCCAAGCGGAGCAAATCCTCCTGGAGGACGTTCCGTTCCTGTCCAGCGGCTCGTCGGAAGGACGATCTGCTGATACAGCGTGAACGAGGGCCGTGCACCATCGGGATCTTGGATGACCGGCCGGTACTTCACGATGAGAGACGTATCTCCCATGCCGGTGTCGGAGACCCATGGACTGTCACTGTGGGCATTGGCTGCGGTGGTGTCCTTCGACCAATAGGCAATCATGGAAGTGGCCAACCCGAGTTCGACGTTCCTCGTGAGGCCGTACGTAAGCGTTGCCAGTGGATTCACGGCATAGGTGTGCGTCGGACCGTTCTTGGCATCACCGGGCAGAGACAAGGTATTTCCGTAGCTTTTCTCGGAAATGGAAGAAAAGACGAACGGGCGGACAGAAAGCTGACCTTGTGGATGGATATCGACGGATTGGATGAGGAGCGGCCCCTCCGAAAAGGGATTCCAGCTCTGACGATATTTCTTGATTTCCTCGTCCGTGGGGACCCAGTCGAAGCCATGGGATCCAATCGGTGGCATGAAGGTGAAGAGAAACGCGTGGAGAATAAGGAGGAGGCGGAAGCCGCTATACATGTGGAGTTTCTTCAGTCATGGGACGGAGTAAAGATACCTCTTGATCTCCAGAGGATTACGACAATACTACACTAAGTTTGGTCATATAGTAAACAAATGCGAACTTGAAATTGTGCTCAACAATACTTGACATATATCATGTAAGCTTGATATCACACGCGCCCGTGGGCGAACAGCACAAAGCCGAACCGGCCAGCAACATCGACAACCGCCTCAGAGAAATCCGCACTCGCAACGGACTCTCCCAAACAGATCTCGCCGCCTTGTCAGGCATCACGAGACAGGCGGTCTGCGCCATCGAAGCGAATCAATATCTGCCCACAACAGCCGTGGCGCTGCGTCTTGCAGAGGCGCTCCATTGCCGCGTGGAAGACTTGTTCAGCCTGTACTCCACAGGCGAAGTTATCCAAGGCGATCTAATCGGCATGCCGCGGACAGGTCCGCTGTCGGATCATGTACGAGTCAAGGTTGCACATGTCGGGGGCCGATTCATTATCCGTCCTGTGGCTCAACTTGGTGAAGCACTCAACTACGCGATCGCGGCCGATGGCTTGATCGCGGAAACGTCGGATCTTTCAAGAACGGAAATGAATCGGCGTGCGGTTCGCATTCAGCTCCTGAGGGATCGGCGGACGATCGAGCAGGAGATTGCCGTCGCCGGATGCGACCCAGCCATCTTCCTTGCGGGGGAATATCTGCGCCGCCAAGCGGACAAGGCCACGGTTGTCGGATGGACGATGGGGAGCGGCGCTGCATTGGAGGCGCTGAAACGGGGTGAAGTCCATGTTGCAGGCATTCACATTGTCGATAGTAAATCTGGTGAGTCAAATCTGCCCTACGTGAAGCGCCATCTCAAAGGGTCCGATGTGAAAGTCGTGACGTTCGCTCGCTGGGAAGAGGGACTGCTCGTCCGTTCAGGCAATCCCAAGGGCATCCGAACAGCCGCCGATCTGGCGCGGCCGGACGTGCAGTTCGTGAATCGCGAATCCGGAGCGGGGGCACGAATGCTTCTCGACCACCAACTGTCCACCGCAGGCTTGGCAAAAAACCACGTGAGAGGCTATGACAGGCTTGCGACGTCACATTTTCACGTCGCGCGCCTCATTGCCGAGGGACAAGCCGATGCCGGTGTCGGCGTTCGCTATGCTGCAAATTACTACGGGCTCGACTTTGTACCTCTTCAAGACGCCCGGTACGATCTGGTCGTCCCGTCCGCGTATGTTTCTGCTCACCCGACGCTCCAAAGTCTGTTTGACATGCTGACGACCCGTCAGTTTCGAAGAGAAATCGACGCGCTCGGCGGCTACGACACACGGGAAACCGGAAAGACGCACTCGCTGCCATAAGTTCTGCGTGGAGTGAAGATATGAACTTTCTCGTTGGTTGCAATGTTGTCTGGACATTCCTCCTCACAGGTTGGCTGCTTCTACAAGGGATCGCCGCGTTGGCAACAGAACCGCTCGTCGTGGCTGCCTCGCCGAGCCTTGCCGTCCCCCTCAGCGCCTTGGCTCACGCCTTCGAAGCGCAGCATCCCGGCGTTAAAGTCCTGCTGCATTATGCGTCCGGTTTGGAACTGCGCCAACTGATCGCGGGGATGCAAAACCGGCACGGGAACAAGCATTTCATCGGTTCCGGGCCGATCCATATTGTTGCGCCGGGCGGCGACGAACTTATTACGAGGTTGGGAACGAAGGCTTATGTCTTGCCGGAATCGCGTACGCCCTATGCCACGGCTTCCCTGGTTCTTGTCGTTCCCGAGTCATTGGTCGAGGCGCCGACATCTTTCGAGGCGCTGGCGAAAGATTCCCGGAGTCGCATCGCCGTCGCCGATCCCACGCTGACGATTCTCGGCCAAAAGACCGCCGCGCTGCTCCGCGCCTTTGGAGGCGAGGAAACATGGAAAGAGCGGTTAGAGGTGGCTGCCGACGCCAAGGCGGTGCTCGACCATGTGATGAACGGCGAAGCGAATGCGGCGATCATCTATGGGCCGGACGCCGTTCGAGAAGCGAGCCGAGTACGAGTGGCGGCATTGGCGCCCGCACACCTGGACCGGCCGGTCACGTATTCCATGGCCATGGAACGGTTCTGCCCGAACCGTGCACTGTGTGAAAAGTTTCTCGCGTTCGTGCGAAGTCCAGAGGCTGAAGGCATTCTCAAAGCACTCGGCTACGGCATCCCCTCAGGAGACGCGGGGTCGATCCGCGGCCTGGTCAGATAATTTTTTTGCCAGGGTGTCAAGTATAAATTGCTACACATGCATGTATTCTACTTCTGCACTGAACCAGTGGAAAGGAGTCTCGATGCAGCAGCAACGGGGCATGCAGCAGTTCCTACAATTTGTTCTGGGCTTCTGTCTCATCAGTTTCCTGTCCGGCGGCTGTGCGCGCATGCCGTACACGACCAAAGTGATTCACAAAGACCCGCGCGTAGCGGTCTCTTTGCAGGAAGAAGTCACACCGGCCGGCTATACCCATCCTGTCACAATCGACCCGCAGCAATTGACCACTATTCTGAGAGGGTTCTCTTTAAGAGAGGAGCAACGGTTGCCTCTACGGTGGTTTGCGGAGGAGGCTCCTCCCAAGGTGGTCTTTCGCGAAGATGAACTGGCCGTTCTTGTCTTTCAACTCTCTGAGGGTTTGGGGGCGGCGAGTCCGGAAGAGCGGGTCCACTTCGAGCTGTTTGCACCGGGCAACAATCCGGCCGAGGAACGGGATGTCACCGCAGGGTGGATCGCGGTGAAGGACCCGTATCTCTATTTCAACATCGAATATTTCCACGTCATCGTCCCGTCCAGAAAGATCGACAACTACTACATGAACTATCCGCTGATGCCGCCGCTTCCCAAAAATTATCTCCTCTTTTTCGAGCCCGGACGATTCTGGGTGGATCAGCAGGGCACCCGCGTCCTCAACTATCGGGAGTTCCTCAGAACCACACCGCTCAAACCTGCCGGCTGAGCCTTGGCCTATCGATGATGGCCCGTCAGCTTTT
>DATFDJ010000056.1:0-3429 GCA_035252115.1 Nitrospira sp.
TCTTCGCAGTCTCTGGATCGGAAAGGCCATGGGTTACTTTCTCGGCAGATTCGTCAAAAAGACGACGAGGTCGCGGACGGAGATCATCCCGACCAACTTTCCGTCCTTCGTCACACCGAGATGCCGGAGATGGCTCTGCGCCATCAAATCGTTGGCATCCAGCAAGGTCTTGTTTTCTTCGATCGTCATGATCGGTGCCGACATGATTTGTTCCACCGTGGTCTTGACCGTATCGGCTCCGGCTGCCACGACTCGTCGGACCATATCCGTGTCCGTGAGAATGCCGATGATGTCTTTTCCGTTGGTCACGAACAGACTGCCGATGCCGCGGTCTCTCATAATGCGCGCCGCGGTCTGGGCATCCGTGTCGCGCTCTACCGTCACAAATTTTTCTTTCGGCACCATAAAGGACTTGACCGGAACCATGCATTCCTCCCTTGGCTGTGAATCCGTTTCCTATCCGAAGGCGGCGACCGCCGTTCTACCTGCTTCGCTGAAATGTCTGACAATCGCGTCTGCGAGAGCCGGTACGGTATTCTCCGGCGGCACAATCGTCACCGGCAGGCCGCACGCCCTTGCTGTCTCGGCTGTGACCGGTCCGATACAAGCCACGGCGCTGTCCGCGACCGCGCGTCCGGCGGGCTCGACTCCTCCCATCAGCTCGACGAAGTTCCGTACCGTCGAGGAACTGGTGAACGTCACGACATCGACCCGCCGACCGTCGAATTGTTCCTTCAACGCCTGCAGACCGGCGGTGGGCGCGACGGTCCGGTATACAGGCACGACGTCGGCGTGCGCGCCCATTTCACGGAGCTGTTCGGGCAGGATCTCACGGGCCGCCTCAGCCCTTGGGATGAGCACGCGCGCATTCTTTAAGTCGATTCTTTTGAAGACGTCCAGAATCCCTTCGGCTTGATATTGGCCGGGAATCATGTCGGGAACGAGGCCATAGCGCTCCAACTCCCGCGCCGTTCGCGGGCCGATGGCGCAGAGACGAAGCTGTGAGAGCGCGCGCGCGTCTTCTCCCGCCATCCTGAGGCGGGCGAAGAACGGGGCGACGGCATTGGCGCTCGTCACAATCAACCATTGGTAGGA
The DNA here is from genome assembly GCA_035252115.1 of Nitrospira sp. Classification (GTDB taxonomy): domain Bacteria; phylum Nitrospirota; class Nitrospiria; order Nitrospirales; family Nitrospiraceae; genus Nitrospira_C. Next base: position 1,096 of record DATFDJ010000056.1, read on the forward strand.
AGACAATCGCCTGACGGCTTTATCGACGGCATCCCAACTCAAAGGGGGGGCGATTTCGATGGTCGGTATTTCGATGGCCTCCGCTCCATAGGACGACAGCACACGGGAGAATTCTCCGGCTTGATGTCGTGGGCGAGTCAGTACGATCCGTTTGCCGAACAACGGACGGCGTTCGAACCAATTCAGTTGGTCCCTCAATTGAACCACTTCTCCAACGACGATGACGGTGGGAGGTTCGAATCGAGCCGCTTCCGCCTTGCTCACGATGTCGCTCAGGGTACCGACGATCGTCCGTTGATCCGCTCGTGAACCCCAGCGGATCGCCGCAACCGGCGTGCTGGCAGCCCGTCCCTCCTTCAACAAGCGATCGACGATCACCGGCAGCGTTTTCATGCCCATCATGAACACCAACGTACCGGATGCGCCGGCCAGCTTCGGCCAATCCAGGACTGATCCGGGTTTTCCAGGATCCTCGTGTCCGGTCACGACCGTGACTGTCGATGCGAGCGTGCGATGAGTGACGGGAATCCCGGCATACGCCGGCACGCCAACCGCCGCGGTCACGCCCGGTACGATCTCGAAATCGACCCCCGCTGCGGCGACCGCCTCCGCTTCTTCTCCGCCGCGGCCGAACACAAAAGGGTCGCCCCCCTTCAAGCGGACCACAATCTGACCCGCTCGAGCACGCTCGATCAACACGCGATTGATGTCCGCTTGTTCTTGATACTGCCCCCGGCCGCGTCGACCGACATAGAGGCGCTCCGCTCCGGCGGGGACGTACTGAAGCAGGGCCGGATTGGCCAGATAATCGTACAGGACCACCTGAGCCTGCTCAAGACATTCTCTACCCTTCAGCGTCAACAGTCCCGGATCTCCCGGTCCCGCGCCGACCAGATACACTTTGCCTCTTCCAGGAGGTGTCATAGCGCTCTTCCATAGATCGACTCAAGGATCTTATCCCCGCCACGCGCAAGGAGTCGCTCTGCCAAGCGCACGCCGAGCGACTCCGGGTCGTCGGCCGATCCCTGCACCTTGTCTCGAATCACTTCCATGCCGTCCACGGAAGCCACAAGCCCTTCCAAGCTCATCCGATCACCGGACAGCGTGGCATGGGCCGCAATCGGGACCTGACAGCCCCCCTGCAGTCGCCGCAGCAAGGCGCGTTCGGCCGATACGGTTCTCCGTGTTTCGGAGTCGTCCAATCCGCCCAACATTCCCCGGAGAAACGCATCGTCCTGCCGTCCTTCGATTCCCAGTGCACCCTGTCCGATTGCCGGCAGGCAAACGGCCGGTTCTAAATACTCGGTCACGTGCTCTTCCCATCCCAATCGCCTGAGGCCCGCCGCCGCCAACACGATGGCATCGAACTGTCCTTCCCGCAGTTTCCGCAGACGCGTCTCGAGATTGCCGCGCAGCATACTGATCGAAAGATCCGGCCGGCTCTGCAGCAACTGCGCTTGGCGCCTGAGACTGCTTGTGCCGATCTTTGCGCCACGAGGCAGTGCCGTAAACCGGCATGCGTCCCGACTGACGAGCGCATCCCGCGCATCTTCCCGCCGGGGAACCGCAAGTAACGCCAGCCCCGGCTGCAATTCAGCCGGGACATCCTTCATACTATGGACGGCCAAATCAATGTCGCCTGACAGGAGCGCTTCCTCGATCTCCTTCACGAAGAGACCCTTGCCGCCGATCTTGGCCAGAGCGACGTCAAGAATCTTGTCCCCCGAAGTCTGAATCCGCCGCAGCGTGACCGTGACATGGGGTGCCAGTTCTTTCAGTCGCGCTTGGACCCACTCGCTTTGCCGAACAGCCAACCGGCTGCCGCGGGTCCCGAGCACCAGTGTGTTCCGCGCATGATTCAACGGCGCCATGGGATCAGTTCAGCGCCCCGGCTCATGATGCTCCCGCTCTTCACTCACGGGATATCCTGCGCCGGGAAGCTTTTCCCCATAGGACGGCCGTTCCCCGCCTGAGACCGTGCCGGTCAGCAGCGGACGATACGATGAAGAAACCAGGAGATAACTGATCAGTCCGAGAATCGACAACAGATAGACCAAGACGTCCCACCGAAAACCGGCTCGCACGCGGTAATCGTAGCCGCAAGCAGGACAGTCCGGAAGCGGGTCATGTCCGAGATACGCCTTCCGGCATTTCGGACAGGTGAACAGTTTCGGACCTTTGGGGATCGATCCCATAAGGATTCATTCCGTCTTCGGACCCGGCATCGCGTCCGCCGTCTCGCTGTCGGCCTTGAGCGCTGGCGGCTCGCTGCCGTTCACCGTCAGCGGCCCCGGCTCGACGAGATTGAAAAATCTGCGCGCAGCCTCCACAAAG
>DATFDJ010000057.1:0-3860 GCA_035252115.1 Nitrospira sp.
TACGAGAATGCTGTCGCTGTACGTCATGCGGCGTCAGCCTTGATCTCAGAAATCAATTTGCGATCTCACAAGAACCGCGTCGGCGCGATCACCATCGATCAGCTTTGCGAGCACTTCGAACAGCATGAGTTGCGGTTTGGGACCAGTCTGTGGAGCGTTGCGACCATAAAGACCAACCGCGGATACATGCGCCGCTGGATCAGACCACGTTGGGGTTGCCACACGCTTGACGAGATCACGGCGGTCGAAGTGGAAGCATGGCTTGGCGGTCTCGACCTGGCCCGCGGATCTCGAGCGAAGGTCCGGAATGTCTTTTCGGTTCTGTTCAACCATGCCTGCCGGCATGAGCTTTTCGATCGAAATCCAATCCGCTTCGTTCGTCAGAGTGCCAAGAGAAGGAGGGCGCCGGATGTGCTTACAGGCGCAGAAATAAAGATGTTGGTCGACAATCTGCCCGTTCGTGAACGAACCCTTGTCCTTGTGGCGGCCTCAACAGGGCTGAGACAAGGTGAACTCTTCGGACTCAAATGGCGGGATGTAGATTTCGAGCACGGAGAACTCAATGTCATCCGATCGATCGTCTGCGGCGTCGAAGGCCGCTGCAAGACTGAATCTTCGCAGAAGCCGGTTCCGATGCATCCGCAACTCGCAGCAGCTTTGATCGAATGGAGGCAGCATTCCGTGTTCAGGTCGGGTGACGATTGGATATTCGCGAGCCGTTTGCGGGGCGGGCGAAAGCTGACCTGACCCCCTGAATCCGTCCATTTCCGAATACGATTGTGACGAAGGAAAGGGGAAGGACGGATGAGCCGAAGCAGGCACACGGAGGCGCAGATTATTGCTGCGCTGAAGCAGGTTGAAGCTGGCCGCACGGTCGAGGATGTGGCTCGGGAGCAGGGCGTGAGCAAGCACACCATCTATGCCTGGAAATCGAAATATGGCGGCATGGAGGTGAGCGAGGCCGAAGAGGTCAAGCACCTGCGCGATGAGAACTCGCGCTTGAAGAAGCTGGTGGCCGAGCTGAGCCTGGACAAGGACATGCTCCAGTCGGTGATCCGAAAAAACTCCCTCGGCTCGTAGAACGGCGATCGGAAGTGCGGCGCTTGCTGGAGGAGTTCAAGGCCAGCGAGCGCCACGTCTGCGAGCTGATGGCGGTGCCAAGATCGAGCGGCCGGTATCGAAGCCGGAGAGACGACAGCCAGGTTCAGGAACGGCTGCGGGAACTGGCGCGGGAGCATCCGCGGTTTGGCTATCGGCGACTGCATTTGTATCTACACAGGGAGATGGGCGTGAACCACAAGAAGGTGCAGCGCGTGTATCGCGAGTTGGGCCTGACGGTGAAGCGCGCGCGGCGCAAGCATCTGCGGCGAGCGATTCAGCCGCGGCCTGTGTTGACGGCGCCTAACCAGGAGTGGGCGTTGGATTTCGCCAGTGATGTTACAGCCGCTGGCCAGCGATTCCGGGTTCTGGGCGTGATCGACCGCTTCACCCGCAAGTGCCTGGCGCTGGAAGTGGCGACGAGCTTCCCCAGCCGGCGTGTCACGCGCGTGCTCGAACGGGCGATCGCCGCCTATGGCAAGCCGCAATCCATTCGCAGTGATAATGGCCCGGAACTCACTTCGCGGCACTACCTGGCCTGGGCCATCGACTGGAAGATCGATCTGGTGCACATCCAGCCCGGCAAGCCAACGCAGAACGGAGGCATGGAGAGCTTCAACGGCAAGCTACGCGATGAGTGTCTGAACACAAGCTGGTTCTGGAATCTGTTCGATGCCCGGAAGAAGATCGGCTCGTGGAAGACGGAATATAACTCGCGCCGTCCGCACAGTTCGTTGGGCTACCTAACTCCTGATGAATTTGCGCGGCAGTGGCAGGCTGCTTCTCTTTCGGCGGCTGAGAGTATGGCCGTGGATCAGCCGGGTCAAGGCGACCCTGACGGGCTCCGCTTCGCTCCGGCCTTGACCCGGCTGCTCCCCGGCCAACAGTTCTTCACCTGAGAAAGAAAAGCAGAAAAATGTAAGGTATGATTTCATACACCGAATCGGACGGAGAATGGGGTCAGGTCAGGATCATTGGGCATCTTGCGAGTCAGTGTGGTAGTCGTGGTGTCGTTAGGACATACAATTCCGTAGCCACCGCCGCCCCCGCTGTATGTGTACGTGATCTCTCCGCCTTCCGGGAGTGTGACGCTTGCCAGACGCCCAGTGACGTATGACGGGTAGCCCGGAGTCGGCTCGTAGCCGAAGCTGTAGCTGGTCCCGTCAGGATAGGAAATGCTGCTGATGAGATATTCACTCGTTTTCGCGAATTCCGAAACTCCGCTGCATCCGAAGGCAGTCTGGACGTTGTAAGAGGAATAGTTGACCGTCACAGATCGTTGCGTGCCTGAGGTATCGGTATACGTATATGTAGTTGGATTCGGAGCGGTACCGGATACGGTCACAATCACATTGCCAGTCGTATCTTCGATTTGTCCGCTCGTGTTAATGGATATCACGTTTCCATTGGAATCGACCGTCGATCCGCTCGCGTTCAGGCTATTGTAAGGTGCGGTGATGACCTCATTTCCATTGGCGATCGATCCGTTGCCACTCAGACCGGCATACGCGATCTTTCCGGCGGGGGTTGTGATAGTTCCATTTTGGCCGCTCGTATTGAGCGTTAATCCAGAGGAGTCGGTGGCGGTGCCTGCGCCTTGCGAAGGGATGCCGGTGCATGTTGGCTCATTGCTGACTTCAACATCTTGGCCACCAGATGTCTTGAAGTGATGGCCGACACCTATCGGATCAACGTAAACGTATTTGCCCCATACCTCATAGGCGACCTTGTGTCCATTTACTGTGCACGTACCGACCTGAAGCACGCTAGCATCGAGATAGCCGGTATGCGCGTCGGTGTTGGCAGTCCAGCCCCAGTTAAACACTGGAGTCCAGGTGGTTGTGCCACCACTGGTTACCGGGGTCCACACAGAGCTGTTGTAGGCAAGATTGTAATAGAATCCCAGCCCCCCACGGCCTGGCTTCGAATATACGGGGAGAGCAAAGTAGACGTTGAGATTTCCGATGTTAATTGTGTCAAAAGTCTTGGCATCGAATGCGCCATGGGCATAAACCCCTGTTTGCACCTGCGCGGGGCAATCGGCAGACAGAAACGAGATCAGTAGGGCAGCGAAAACGGCACGGCGCATAATCACTCTCTCCTGGCTGGGCTATTGGATTGAGGCTGTAGCGACTGTAATGTCGAGAACAAGGCTTCCATTCACGTAGCGTTGAATGTGAAACGGAATCATCACGCCCGAAACGCTTTGATAGTTGGAGTACGCAATTCTCACAGGAATGTCCGCGTGGATGGCGGGATTGTCGGGATGCATGGTGAACGTTGCGTATGCGGGCAAGAGAGTGCCCGAGGCGAGGACCAGATCGAGCGGCTTGAGGAGTTGCGGGTCTTCCTGACCACTTTCCAGGTTGGGCAGAATGAATTGGAAATTGAGATGCTGGCCAAGCGAGTCAGTCGAATTCGATGTCGGTATCCAGGCTGGGTCGGATGGATCGCCATTGCTAGAAAGCAACATCAGGCCGGGAAAAAACCAAGCCGGTGAGAGGCAATTTACGAATGAGATTTGATGGATCACGTTGTTCTCGTCCGTCCAGGTGCACGTAGGCACCCCGTTCGAGAACGTTCGCGATTCGCTCACTGGGCCAACCGTGCGAGACAGGTTCACGGCATACGTACCATCGGAACCCACGGTCAGTTGCGCATTTCCAGACTGCGTACGCGATCCTTCTGTAGATGTGAATGTGCCGTTGAGCACTACTGAGGTTGGGTGGCTCGTGCCCATGAGCGCGGTCCATGCTTGCTGC
>DATFDJ010000058.1:0-29983 GCA_035252115.1 Nitrospira sp.
ACGATAGTGTCCGAGATGCCACCGGAACCGGCCGAACGGGCGATGTGGATGCCGATGCGGCGGATCGGTGAGCGGCTGAGTGCCAAGGTGAGCGACATCTGGTCCCGGAAATGGGGGAAGCAGACAGCTTCGCGGCCGCCGGCCGCGGTCGCGCCGTCGCAGGGCAATCCGTGGTACATCGCCGGATTCGTGCTGATCGTCTTCCTCCTGGCCTGGCATTTCTTCACGCTCCGGCCCACGTTCGATCCGCGAGGGTTGACGGAGGAGCAACTGCAGCTCATGGAGTTCAACGGGGATATCGTCCGGAGTCCCGACGGACACTATGTCTGGAATCCCGAGAAGGCGAAGGTGCAAGGCATCCCCGGTCCCCTCGCCGTGCTCGACAAGGCGCGGGAAGAGCTCTCCGAGGCCTTCGTCAAGAAAGGCACCAACGATCACGGCATCGCGTACCTGGTGCTGTATACCGTGTCGCGCTTCGCGGCCGGTTTCGTCGCGGCCTCGGTGATCGCGATCATGCTGGGCGTGGTCCTCGGACTCAACAAGGTGTTGCTCCGCGCCGCCAACCCCTTCATTCAGGTCCTGAAACCCATTTCGCCGCTGGCCTGGATGCCGCTGTTGCTCTACACGGTGAAAGATCCGAAGTGGACGGCCATCCTGGTAGTCTTCATGGCGGCCATCTGGCCGACGCTCGCCACCACGGCGTTCGGCGTGAGTTCGCTCAAGAAAGAGTATCTGCACGTGGCGGCCATCGTACAGCTCTCCTGGTTCAAGAGGCTGTTCAAGGTCATCTTGCCCGGCGCGGCGCCGACCATCGTGAACGGATTGCGCATCTCGTTCGGGAGCGCATTGGTTGCCGTCGTGCCGGCCGAGATGCTCCTTGGCGAACTGGGCGTCGGCTATCTGAGCTGGATCGAATGGAACAACCTCGACATCGCCGGTGTCCTGTTCGCCATCCTGGTCGTGGGGGTGGTAGGGGTCATTCTGGACTCGGGCTTCAACAAATTGGCCGGCTTGGTGACGTATCAGGATTAGCAGCGAAGCCATAGCCATCAGCAGAAAAGGTTTATTCAGAATCTGAAAACTGATTGCTGACTGCTGAAAGCTGACGGCTATTTCAAGGAGCTAAGCCATGTCCTTCCTGCAAATTGATCATGTGAGCAAATATTTTCCCACGCCGTCGGGCGACGGGCAGGTCTGCATCTTCAAGGATGCCACGATCAAAATCGACAAAGGCGAATTCGTCACGGTGATCGGCCATTCAGGTTGCGGGAAGAGCACGTTGCTGAACATCATCGCCGGACTCGAGACACCGTCTGAAGGCGGCATCATTCTGAACGGCCGCGAGACGACCGGCCCGGGACTGGATCGCATGGTCGTGTTCCAGAACTTTGCGCTGATGCCGTGGATGACCGTGTTCGACAACATCGCCTTGGCGGTCCGTTCGGCCTATCCCGATTGGAGTGCGACGCAAGTCACGGCGCACGTCAACAAGTACATTGCATTGGTAGGGCTCAAGGGTGCGGAACACAAGCGGCCGGTTGCGCTGTCGGGGGGGATGAAGCAGCGCGTCGGTCTGGCCCGCGCCTTTTCGATCGAACCGAAGGTGCTCCTGCTCGACGAACCGTTCGCACAGATCGATGCGCTCACACGGGGCGTGATCCAGGAAGAATTGATCCAAATGTGGAACAGCTCGCGCAACACCGTCTTCATGGTGACGCACGACGTAGATGAGGCCATCTTGTTATCGGACCGCATTCTCCTGATGACGAACGGGCCGGAAGCGCGGATCGCCGAGATGGTCCATGTGACGATTCCGCGGCCGCGGTCGCGCGAAACCGTCATCGAACATCCGCACTACTATAAGATCCGGAATCATATCATTCACTTCCTGGTGCGCCATGCCAAACATGGCACGCCGGATGCGACGGAGGGCGGAAAGACGGCGTCGGGCTCACCTGTCGTGGTGAACTTCGAAGAGGAGACGTTGGTCGCCCAGTGAAGAAGGGGACAGACCCTTCCGCCGGTGGCTGTCCCTTTGATGAAGACATACTGCTCGGGAGGAGGGATGCATGGATAAAGACGACATCCGAAAGGCGATCAAGGCGAAGCGGTTGGCAAAGAACGTCACGATCGCCGAAGTGGCAAAAACCGTCGGAAGAAATCCGACCTTCGTGGCGGCGGCGCTGCAAGGCAATCACAAGTTGCCGGCGGAGGAAGCGAAGAAAGTTGGAGACCTGCTCGGGCTGGACGCGGAGCTCACGGCTGCCTTGAGCAAGTTTCCCGTGCGCACCGACTTTCCGAACACCACCGATCCGTTCAAGTATCGCTTGCTGGAGATCATCGGTGTGTACGGTGATTCGTTGCGCGAGCAGGCGAACGAGCTGTTCGGCGACGGCATCATGAGCGCGATCGATTTTACGCTCGACATGGAGAAGGTGACCGGCAGCCAGGGCGAGGCGCGGTGCAAGATTACGCTGAACGGCAAGTGGCTCGAATACAAAACATTTTGATGGCCGCTCGTCCCAGCGCGGGGCGGAATCGCGTTGCGCGCGGGGAACCTTTTGAAGGTCTGTGCGTCTGTAGAAAGAGTAGGCTGAAGAAAGAGTAGGCTGAAGAAAGAGCCACACTGCCTCGTCGGCCATTGCTACACGGTGGCCGACGACAAGGATGAACGGGGACAACGTCGTCTTCGTTCCTTCCCGGCAGATAAGGTACGCGGACAAAGGCGTCCGTCATTTCCTCCGGAATGGCGGACGCCTTTTGTGTTTGGTGGATCCGGTGCACCGGTGATCGAGGGAAGGGAGAGGTTGATGGACGAAGCACAGATGGTCTCGACGGCGGCCACGGCGGTCAGCGGCGCGGATACGGCATGGGTCCTCATGTCGTCCGCGCTGGTGCTCGCGATGATCGTGCCGGGATTGGCATTGTTCTACGGAGGGTTGGTGCGGAGCAAGAACGTCCTCGGCACGATCATGCAGAGCTTCGTGATTCTTTGCGTGGTGAGTCTCTTGTGGGTGCTGGCCGGCTACAGTCTGGCATTCGGTCCCGACATCAAGGGATTGATCGGCGGACTCGATTGGATGGGGCTCAGCGGTGTGGGGCTGGCTCCCAGCGCGACGTACGGTCCGACCATTCCACACCAGGCGTTCATGGTGTTTCAGATGATGTTTGCCGCGATCACGCCGGCATTGATCACCGGCGCCTTTGCCGAGCGGATGAAGTTCAGCGCACTGGTGCTCTTCTCGGCGGTTTGGTCCCTTCTTGTCTATTGCCCCGTCGCGCACTGGCTCTGGGGCGGAGGATGGCTGGCGGGATTGGGCGCGCTGGATTTCGCCGGGGGGGCCGTCGTCCACATCACGTCGGGCATCAGCGCACTGGTCTGCGCCTACGTGCTCGGCGCCCGCCAAGGATACGGCACGGAGTATATGGCACCGCACAATCTTCCGATGGTTCTCTTGGGGACGGGACTCTTATGGTTCGGGTGGTTCGGCTTCAACGCGGGCAGCGCATTGGGCGCGAACGAGGCCGCCGTGGTCGCGTTCGTGGCCACACACACGGCGGCCGCCGCGGCGGCGCTGAGTTGGATGGCGGTGGAATGGTGGCACCGCGGGACGCCGACCGTCCTCGGTATTGCGAGCGGTGCGGTGGCGGGATTGGCGACGGTCACGCCGGGAGCCGGCTACGTCGGCCCTTTCGCGGCGCTGTGCATGGGTACGGCTGCCGGCTCGTTGTCCTATCTGGCGATCATGAAAAAGGGCCGCTTCGGATACGACGACTCGCTCGATGTGGTCGGCATTCACGGCGTGGCGGGTGTGGCGGGAATTCTGCTGACGGGCCTGCTCGCGTCCAAAGCGGTGAATCCGGCCGGAGCGGACGGATTGGCGCTCGGCAATGCGACATTCCTTGGCGCACAGGCCGTGACGGTCGTCGCCGTCGCGGGCTTCTCCGCGATCGGCACCTGGGTGCTGCTGAAAATTGTGGATCGAGTCGTCGGTCTGCGGGTGCTGCCGGACGAAGAACGGATGGGGTTGGATATCAGTCAGCACAACGAACGGGCGTATTCGTAAGCCCCTCACCTTCGCCTCTCCCCCGGCGGGGAGAGGGTTGGGAGAGGGGCAATACATTGCGTATTCATACAGGAGGTTCTTATGGCGATGAAGAATGATGGGCAACAGGAGTTCTCTCCGAGTCAAAAGCAATTGCTGGCGGTTTTGCGTGAAAAGGGACCACAGACACTGGACAGCTTGTGCGAGCTGCCCGGTATGCACTGGGCGCAAGTGCTGCTGGCCGTGGACCATCTGAGCCGTTCTCGCGAAGTGGCGATCGACATGATCGCGCCGCGTGAGTATCAGGTCTCGCTGGCCGGAGGTCCGCGGTAATGCCGACGGCCGATGCGACCTTGTGGCTGCTGATGTCCACGACATTGCTGATGCTGGCCGTGCCCGGCGTCGCCCTGTTCTACGGCGGCATGGTCAGAAAAAAGAACGTCATGAATACGATCGCGCTCCCTTTCGCGATGCTGGCGATGGTGTCGCTCGAATGGGCCATTTTTGCCGGCAGCGGCGAACTCGGACCTGGCGACGGACGGGCGGACGCGGTGGCGTTGTTGTCGTCGCTGCGCAGTGGGATCATGGCATCGGTCGCGCTGGCGTTGGTGGCCGGCGCCGTCGTCGAACGGATCCGTTTTTCATTTTTTCTCTTGTTCGGCGCCTGCTGGATCGCCGCGGTCTATCTGCCGTTGGCGCGGTGGCTCTGGGGCGGGGGATGGTTGTCGGGATTGGGTGCATTGGATTTTGCCGGTGGTGCGGTTATTCACATCAGTGCCGGCGTCAGCGCGTTAACGCTTGCGTTGCTGGTCGGGCCGCGCAAAGGGTACGGACGTGTCGACATGATGCCGAACCATTTGCCGTTCTCGTTCTGCGGCGCGGCGTTTCTCTGGATGGCGTGGATCGGCTTTGCCGGCGCCTCCGCGTCCGCGTCGATGGAAACAATCACGGTCGCCTTCGTCGCCATTCAAATTTCCGCCGCAGGCGCGGCGTTGGCATGGATGGCGGCTGAATGGCTGCAGCGCGACAAGCCGACCGCCTTGGGCGCTCTCAGCGGTGCGGTCGCCGGACTGGTGGCCATCGCCCCTGCAGCCGGCTACGTCGGCCCCCTTCCGGCGGTGGTGATCGGCGTGGGTGCGGGGGGCCTTTGCTACATGGTCGTGAATTACGTGAAGCTCATCCTCGGCTACGACGATTCCCTCGATGTATTCGGCATGCACGGCGTGGCTGGAACGTGGGGCATGATCGCGACCGGCCTCTTTGCATCCACCGGCGTCAATGCGGATGGAAGCGACGGGCTCTTTTACGGATACCCGTATCAGTTCTTCGCTCAACTCGTCGCCACCTGCACCGCATGGATCGTCGCAGGAGGGATGACCTGGATTCTGGTGAAGGTATGGACATTGGTGCTGCCGCCTCGCGTAGACGAGGAGGGGGAAATGATGGGACTCGATCTCTATCAACATGGGGAGAAGGGATACTCGTGAAACGTAATACGATAGGCGTGATGCGTGAGGCGTGAAACGTAAAGCGTTATGCGTGATGCGTATCGGAAACGGTCGGTGTTGAGCGTGTTGCGCATTCCATCACGCATCACGTTTCACGTGTCTAAGGGGGGTTGAAGATGGCCATTGTGCACGACGACGTCAGCCGGCGCCGTTTTCTCAGTCAGGCCGTGATGGGATTCGGAGTCCTGTTCGGCATCGGAACGCTGGGGTTCCGCTTTGTACAGTTTCTTCTGCCGACACGCAAGGAGAAACAGGCGCAGGCGGTGCTGATCGGCGCCGAATCGCGCATTCCGCTGGGAGAAGCGCTGCCCATGGATTTGGGAGGCCAGAAGATACTCGTGCTCAAGACCGACGAAGGCGTGGCCGCTTTCTCGCGCCGTTGTACGGACCTCGGCTGTCTCGTCTCCTGGAACCGTGAGCGCGAGCAGTTTGTCTGCCCCTGTCATCAAGGGACGTTCGACAAGACCGGCCGCAATATCGGCGGACCTCCGCCGCGTCCGTTGGATCGGCTCGAAATCGTCAAGCGGGGCGAGCAAGTGTACGTGAACCTCTAAAAAGAATTTTGAGTTTTGAATTTTGAGTTATGAGTTTTCGGATCCGGAACTAAAAACAACACTAAAAACTCAAAACTTTTCGCCCATGGTGAACCAATGGCATTGACGACCACCGAGGCCGTGAAAACCGAAGGACGCGGTACAGACAAGAGCTGGATCGACTATATCCAGAAGGATCTGCCCGAGCATTTGGAATGGTGGCCGTACACGCTGGGCGCCATTCCGCTGACGCTGTTCGGCATCCTGATCGCCACGGGGTTGCTGTTGACGTTCTACTACGTGCCGTCTCCGGAGAAGGCTTATGAGAGCGTGGATCAGATTACGCACGAGGTGTACCTCGGATGGTTCGTTCGCGGACTGCACAAGACGTCCGTCGATCTCATGATTCTGTTCCTGCTGTTCCATGTGATCCGGGTCTTTCTCACGCGGGCCTATCGGGATGCGGGGGAACTCAAATGGGTGAGCGGCTCCATCGTGTTGTTCGTCACGTTCGCAATGGGATTCACCGGCTACTCGCTCGTGTTCGACAACGTCTCCTACTGGGGCATGACGGTCGTGACGAACATGATCGGGAGCTTGCCGGTGATCGGCACGCCGTTGCTGTCCTTGCTGCGCGGCGGCGAAGAGGTGTCGGGCGTCACGCTCCTCCGCCTGTACGATTTGCATACCAAGCTCTTGCCGGTCTTGCTGGGCGGATTGGTGCTGGGCCATGTGCTGGTGGTGCGCCTCATCGGGTTCGCGAACGTGGAAGGGAGCCGCGAGTTCCATGCCTTTTATCCCGAGCACACGATGAAGATGGGAGCAGTCGCGATCGGCTTGCTGGTGCTGATGGTGGACATCGTCATGATCTTTCCGCCCGTGCTCGGTCTTCCGGCCAATCCGCAGGAGGTGGCGTCCGATGTGTCGCCGCCCTGGTATTTTTCCGCTCCGTACATGTGGATCTCGCTGTTGCCGGGACCGCTGGCGCTCTGGAGCCTCATCGGAGCCGCCGGCCTGTTCGTCGCCTATCCCTTCGCGGACCGTGTCCTGTCCGAACGGGGATGGCCGATGACGTTCATCAATGGCATCGTCGCAGCGTTCGCGGTCGCGGCGATGGTCGTGCTCATGTATTTGGATACGCAGATGTGAAAAGAGAGGAGATGGCTGAAGGCTGAAGACTGAAGGCTGAAGAAGCCGAAGAGGAGTACCCATGTCTGACTTGCATGAAGAAGAACGAAGCGAGCACGAGACCAGAGCGGCCAACGGCAAAATGAACTTCACCCGCTACATGATCGGCGGGTTGTCGCTTATTCTATTTCTGGCTTTGACCGGCGTGGGCTACGTGCAGGTCGAGGAGCGGCGCGGGGGCGGACTCAGACCGTTCGTATCGGCCGACAACAAGAAGTGCATCGATTGTCACCAGGCGAAGGACGTGGGGGTCGGCGGCATCAACGATTGGAAAACCAGCCGCCATGCGCCGAAAGGGATCGGCTGCGTCGAATGTCATCGGGCGGAAAAGGGCGAGGCGGATGCGTACGATCACGAAGGGTTTCTGATTTCCACCCTCGTCACCCCCAAAGACTGCATGCGGTGTCACGACAAGGAGGCGAAGGAGTTCGCCAGATCGCATCATGCCAAGGGGGCGCAATTCACCGGTTCACTGGACAACTTTCTCGGCAACGTCGTCGAAGGGCCGGAGATCGTGACGACCGGATGCGCCGGCTGTCACGGCAGCATCGTCAAGGTGATGGAGAAAGGCAAACTGCATCCGGCCACCTGGCCGAACTCGGGAATCGGACGAGTCAACCCGGACGGATCGAAGGGCACCTGCTCGGCCTGCCATGCCCGGCACAGTTTTTCGGTCGCCCAAGCGCGTCAGCCGGAGAGCTGCGGCCGCTGCCACATGGGGCCGGATCATCCGCAGATCGAGGCCTACTACGAGAGCAAGCACGGGGTCATGTACGACGCCAACAAAGAAAAGATGAAGCTGGCCGATCCGTCGGAGAAATGGCATCCCGGCAAGGATTACCTCTATCCGACCTGCGCGACCTGCCACATGAGCGCGACCGGCACGCAGGAGGTCACGCACGACGTGGGAGACCGCATCAGTTGGACGCTGAGGCCGGTCATTTCAACGAGGCTGGAGAATTATGGCGACCGGCGCAAAGCCATGCGGCAGGTATGCGCCTCCTGTCACAGCGAACAGATCGTGGAGCGGTTCTTTACGTCGATGGACCAGGGCATCAATCTCTACAACGACAAATTCGGCAAGCCGGCGAAAGCGGCGATGGACAAATTGCTGGAGATGAAGAAGATCACGCCGACTCCGTACGATGAAAAGATCGAGTGGGTCTTCTACGAGCTCTGGCACCACGAAGGGCGGCGGGCCAGACACGGACTGTCCAAGGTCGCGCCCGATTATGTGCACTGGCAGGGATTCTACGAGGTCGCCAAGAGCTTCTACACGAAGTTCCTGCCGCTGGTGCGCGAGCTTTCGCCGGAGGTCGCACAAGAGATGCTTCGCAAGGAAGGCCACAAATGGATCGAGAACGGCATGACCAAGGAAGAGATCGCCGACATGGTCCAGTTCTATGAGAAAGAGATGCAGGGAAAACGGGGCGGTGGGTGACGAGTGTGAACGCCGTGGCAGAAGAGAGATCGTCGAGCAGTGATCTGAATAGGTGAAGCCATGCAACGCGAGATGTTCCATCTGAGCGGAACCGACGGCGAAGTGAAACAATATGAAATCCAAGAGCGACGCATGGCGAAACTCTATGCGATCAGCAAGGCGTTGCAGCACAAAGCGTGGTCGCAGAGCTTTATTGCTCGCATGGTTCTCGAGGCAGCAGTGGAATTGTCTGAGGCGGAACGCGGAGCCCTGGTGATGTTCGATAAAGAGGGTCAGCCGCCTACTCAGACTTTTTTGGTGAACATGGATGAGGCGATGAGCCAGGCGATCGAGGCCTTCCTCATCGAGCAATCTCTTCTCACCAAGCTGGACCAAGGACATCACGTACTCCGTTTGAGAGAGCTTACACTGCAGGCCAATCGGGCTGGCGTGCCCTTTGATGGTCTTCTCACACATGCCTTCTGTGGGACTGCGATTAAGGCGCATGATGGCCTCTTCGGGAGACTGTATCTCATTAAGGAACAAATGCTGCGCCGCGAATTCACCGAGCTGGATGTTCAGATGATCGGTACGTTGGCGATGCATGCGGGACTCTCAATCCATTCCGCTTTTCTCGTCAATAAGGTGATGACCGCGCGATCGCAGCATGTGGCACTGTTGGAATCCACGAGCGAAGGTATTTACGGAGTGGATTTAGAAGGGCGATGCACCTTTATTAATAAAGCGGCAGCGGCACTGTTGGGATACCAGGTTGACGAAGTGATCGGGCAACCGATGCATGAATTGATTCATCACAGCCGGCAAGACGGATCACCGTATTCCAGAAAGACCTGTTCGATCTATCGCGTGTGTCGAACGGGACAAGCCTGCCGAATCGACAACGAGGTCCTGTGGAAAAAGGACGGGTCCGCCATCCCGGTGGAGTTTTCTGCTTCTCCTCTATACAAGAATGGTCACATCCAGGGCGCAGTTGTGACATTTCACGACATTACGCGGCGCAAACAGGCGGACGACGCGCTGCGAACCTCCGAGGAACACTATCGGCTTCTCTTCGAGAATAACAGGGCGCCGATGTATGTATACGACATGCGGACGCTGGCGATTCTTGCGGTGAATCAGTCGGCCGTTCGCCACTACGGATATTCTCAGAGCGAGTTTCTCGGCATGCGCATCGTCGACGTTCATCCGCTCGATGAACGGTCGGCAATGGTGGCTCACCTTGGAGAGAGTGCGCATCGCTGGATCGAGCCGGAGTTTCAGGACACCGGCGCATGGAGGCATTGTAAGAAAGATGGGACCACGTTTCCCGTTGAAATCGCATGGAGTTCGATCCACTTCCGCGACCAGCAGGCCGGCTTGATTGTGGTGCACGATATGACCGAACGGCGGCAGGCAGAGGAGACTCGCCTCCAACTTCTCGATCGGGCGATCATCATCCAGGAAGAGGAACGGGGCCGGATCGCGCGCGAACTGCATGACGAAACGCAGCAGGCATTGACCTCCCTCTTGGTCGGTCTGCGAACGATGGAGGAAGCTCCGTCGGTGAATGATCTCCGCTCTTGTGCGCAAACGCTGCGAGGCATCGCGGGACAGGCGCTTGATGAACTTCAGCGATTAGTGCAGGGGCTGCGTCCCGGCGTACTGGATGAGCTGGGGTTGGAGGCGGCTCTCCAACGTTTGAGGGACGAGTTCGTACAGGTTCATAGACTGCGGGTCGAGCTACATGTTGGAAATCTCACCGGGATGCGTCCGGCCCCGCATGTTGAAAGCGCTCTCTACCGAATTGCGCAAGAGGCTCTGACCAACGCTGCGAAGCATGCCTGTGCGACCACTGTCAGCATGTTCATGCAGTCGACGGCGTCGCGTATTCGGTTGGTGGTCGAAGACGACGGCTGCGGTTTCGACCTGAAGGACGTCAGGAAAACTGCGTTGTCTAAGGGCAGGCTGGGATTATGCGGAATGGAGGAGCGAGCAAAAATCGCGGGCGCCATTCTTACCATCGAGTCGGCCAGAGGCCGGGGAACCATGATTCATGTGGAAGTGCCGGTCGGAACTGAGTTGTGACGATGCCGATTCGACTCTTGATTGCCGATGATCATGCTGTCCTCCGTGCCGGTCTTCGAGCATTGGTCGCTTCGCAGTCCGATATGGACGTCGTGGCTGAAGCACGGGATGGAAATGAGACGGTCATTAAGGCAGTCGCGACGAAGCCGGATGTGGTGGTGCTCGATTTGGCGATGCCGCAGACAAGCGGGTTTCAAGTCATTCCGGTCCTGTTCCGATCTTGTCCTGCTACCCGCGTACTGATTCTCTCAATGTACGACGATCTCGCATGCCTACGGGCAGCCTTCGATTCCGGCGCGGCGGGGTATGTGACCAAAAAAGCGGCTGACGGCGAACTGCTGACGGCCATTCGAGCGGTGGCGAACGGAAAAAACTATCTGTGTTCGCTCAGCCAAGAACGGCTGGCCATGGAATCGCTGGGATTGGATGGGCCGGCTCCGGACGCTGTGACACGGAACAGGGCGGGGTTGATTAGTCAGCGTGAACGGGAAGTGTTGGTGATGGTCGCGCAAGGCTACACCAACCGACAAATCGCGGAACGGCTCATGGTGAGCGTGAAGTCAATTGAAAGTTACCGTGCCCGCGTGCAAGAGAAACTCGGACTGCAAACTCGCGTCGAACTGCTTCGGTATGCGCTTGCAATCGGTCTCTTGCGCTCGGACGGCCAGACAAACCCGCAATATGCGTCCGGTTTCGAGCCCGAACCATCCTGATGCCCCCATCCTCGATTGCCGGGAAAAACCTGGCAGACTCATTTTAATTCTCTAGTTTTCCTGCTATCGCTTCGAAACGATTCCTTATACAAGAACTATGTGATCGGACACCGAGCATGATGGCAAGGAAGGATTTGTCCAGTATCTGAAACATACAGGGAGACAACGGCGTTTCCCTTCATCGTCTGAATGACTCGACTGACGGACAACGGCGTCCGCAGTTCCTGGTGGAACTGTGGACGCCGTTGTGCTGTGAGCTTCGCTTGCTGAGAGCGATTCCACAGATACGGGGAATGTGAAGCCGGCGCTGTTCAGTTCATGAGTGGTCACGGTTCTCGTCGAGAGGTAGGCATGAAACTGATTCAGGCAATCATCAAACCATTTAAGTTGGACGAACTCAAAGACGCTCTGCACGACATTGGTATCCAGGGAATGACTGTGACAGAAGTCAAAGGATTCGGCCGGCAGAAGGGACATACCGAGACCTATCGCGGCCGGGAATACTCGATCGGATTTGTGCCCAAGGCCAAGATTGAATTGGCGGTGTCTGACCGCCGGCTCGCTCAAGTCCTGGAAACAGTGCTTCGGGTAGCCAAGACCGGAAGCATTGGGGACGGCAAGATTTTCGTACACGAGTTGGTCGATGCCGTGCGCATTCGGACCGGGGAAACCGGAGAAGGCGCCTTGTGACCATGGGCTCTGGCGTTATGCCTGCTTGTCTTTTCTTCGATACCGATACGATTTCTTCACCAGAGTACGCTCAGAACCCTGGGAACTTTTCTATGTTCGCTGCGTCTCTATAATGAAAGACTTCGTGAGTGAGAGCGACCTCCCGCGCGGCTATTTCACGTGCCTGGTTCGAAGCGCAGATCGTCGGTCTGCTCGATCAATTATTCGGCGCAGCCTTACGACTCGAGAAGAATCGGGACGATGCCGAGGATCTCGTCATGGAAGCCATCCTCAAGGCATGGCGCCATCGACGCTCGCTGAACAAGGAGCGGAACTTCAAAGCCTGGATGTTCCGCATCCTGACCAACAGTTTTCTCAGTCATTGCCGCAAGCGATCGCTCAGGCCGATTACGGAGCAAGGAATCGATGAATGTGACGCAGAGTTCTGGCTGTTCGAAAAACTCCATCAGCCGTTCCTGCTCTGGTGGAGCAATCCGGAACAGGAATTTCTCAATAAGCTCCTGCGAGACGATATCGAGCGGGCGGTGGACAGCCTGCCGGAAAGCTGCCGTGTCGTCGTGGTGCTCGCTGATGTGCAAGGACTGTCGTATCGAGAAATTGCCGGCATTCTCAACGTGCCGATCGGGACCGTCCGGTCGAGGTTGTCGCGCGCGCGCAGTCGCTTGCAGAAGGCGCTATGGCAACATGCCGTGGAAGCGGGTCTGGCGAAGGTTGAAGGGCAAAGGCAGGTATGACACGCGTACGTACCTACGGATGCCGGGAAGTGCTGGCGCATCTCGAGGCGTACCTGGACGAAGAATTGCGCAAAGGCACTCAACAGAAGATAGAGCAACACCTGAAGCAGTGTCATGGCTGTGCGGCGCGGGCCGCATTCGAACGCAACCTGAAATCCCATCTGAACGCGGTCGGTCAAGGGACGGTTCGGACATCGTTTCAGAAGCGGATCAAAAAGCTGATCCAAACGCTGAAGCCAAGCTAAATGCGCGGGGTTCCAATCCGGCGAAGAAGAGAGGGTAATGGAGGGAAGAGATAATGGTCGCGTTTCTCCGATCGGATCAGCGAGAGGCCATCTTTCACGCGGTGCAGGAGATGTACACGGAGGTGGCGCAGTCTCCGGAGAAGACCTTTCACTTTCCCACCGGGCGCGCGGCCTGTCTCTTCGTCGGATACCCCGACGCCGAGTTGGATGTCCTACCAGAGACGGCGGTGGAGTCGTTTGCCGGCGTGGGCTATCCCTTTGCGGCACAAGCCATTCGGAAAGGCAACCGCGTCTTGGATATCGGGTCGGGAGCGGGGACCGATGCGCTGCTTGCGGCGACCCTCGTGGGGTCCGAAGGAAAAGTCTGGGGCATCGACATGACACCGGCCATGATTGCCAAGGCCCGAGCCAATTCAGCCGGCAATCGATTTGGGCACGTGGAATTCCTTGAAGGGAATGCGGAGCAGATTCCTCTTCCCGACGCAGTCGCTGACGTGGTCACCAGCAACGGCGTGCTGAACCTTGTGCCGGATAAATCGAAGGCCTTCGCACAAATCTTTCGCGTGCTGCGCCAGGGAGGACAGTTCCAGATTTCAGATATCGTCGTCGGCAAGCCGATTCTGAGTCAGTCCCGAGAGGACCCTCAACTCTGGGCTGAATGTATTGTGGGCGCGGTGATGGAGTCGGAGTATCGCGGCATGTTGCGGGAAGCGGGCTTCACCGGTGTGGAAATCATCAGACGCCTGGACTACTTTTCCAAAAGTTCTGAGCCGGACACGAGGCGCGTGGCGGCGTCCTATGGAGCACTGAGTATGACGCTGAAGGGATACAAGCCGTGAACAGGCATCACGTGGTTCATGATCGAATCGTGCAGGGTGCTGTGCCGCATTCCGGATCAGCTATGTGAGGTTGCCGCATGGACACGAGACTGTGGGTCGATGGTTTTCCATCGTGTTTCACCGATGACGAACTCAGAGCGTTGTTCTCGCGTCATGGGACTGTGTTGTCCGCCACGATCGTCAAAGACGCGCGCGGTCAGTCTCTGGAATTCGGTTATGTGGAGATGTCGACCCCTCATGAGGCGTGCTCCGCCATCCGACAATTGCATCGAACATACTTCTATGGAAGCGTGTTGCTCGTCAGCTTGAATAAACGCGGTACCGGGTCAAGGTGAACGGTCACTTGCGACACTGGAACACTTCGGTACGGCGCTATGCCGACCGGTCCCGCGCATCGCACTGGAATCACGACGCAGGTATGGGTACGAGACTCTTGGTTGACGGCTTACCATCATTTTTTAGAGACGAAGAGCTCCGAGCGCTCTTTCTGTGCTATGGGGCCGTCTTGTCCGCTGTCGTTATGAGATATCCCAACGGCGAATCCCTGGAGTTCGGCTACGTGGAAATGGCCATATCGGAGGACGCCGATATGGCGATATCCCGATTAAACAAGACTCGGCTTTACGGTCAAATATTGTCGGTGAAGCTGGACAGGTCTTGTTGACAAAGGTCTCACCATGCTCATAGCGCGCGGAGCCGCGAAATTGTCCAGGGAAGAAACGGAGCCGTGTAATCGCTCGTACGCGGACGAACGGTGATTCCATACACTCGCTGCGACCGGATTGTCATCATCGACGATTCCCCCACCGAACGGCTTTTCATTCACCGGATACTGGAATCCGCCGGTTACAGGGAGATCTTGGCATTTCGGTCGGCCCGTCAGGCTTTCGCGCATCTCGGCCTCGAATCGGCCGCCCGTGCGAAACCCCCTGAACACATCGATGTCATTCTCATGGACATCCATCTGCCCGATATGGACGGCATCGAAGCCTGTGAACTGATCAAAAAAGTGGCGTGCTATCAGGATGTGCCCATTTTGATGGTGACGGGTAGAGATAAAGCCACGTTTGTCAAAGCGGCCTTTGAAGCGGGAGCGATGGACTACATCGCCAAGCCGGTGGAGAAGATAGAACTCCTGGCCCGCGTCCGATCAGCCTTAAGGCTCAAACACGAGCTGGACTTCCGCAAGTACTGGGAAAACGAATTGACCAAGATTGTCGAGGACGTGAACCACCGCCTTGAGAAAGCCGAGACTCAGCGGACCATTGTTCCAATCTGCTCAGCCTGCCGAAAGGTTCACAACGGGATAAATTCCTGGCAGCAAGTGGAACGCTACGTTGAAGCGCATTCGGAGATCAGATTCAGTTCCTCTGTGTGCCCGGATTGCACATCAAATGGCGCTAAGAAGGGAGCGAGGTAACCGATGGTGTATACGGTCTCTCGCGGCTTTGAGCTTGGCCGTTTAGCATCTCAATGAAACCACCCATACCAATAGTCGTTCATCTTTGCGATTACATATGGCTTGCGAATGACTCTGTTCAGCTTCCGATCGCACCGTCAGACACGGCCTTGCTTGCGCAGTATGTCGTTTCACCCGCGTTTCATACGTCCTTTCTGCCGAGCGACAACGATGAGACGGGAATTCACGGCCCATTCCTGGCGGACCGTATAAAGCCGTCGGATTTCATGCCGCTAGAGGAGCCCGAACTTGAAGATTACCTCGCAAGCGTGCAGTTTTCTCAGACTCCTGAGGAAGATGAGACTCAGCGGGCCAGAGTCTTGCCTGATCTACGTTCGCCGTTTCAGCGAGGATCCAGATGCTTCGTTCTGAAGGTCGATGAACGAAATGAGGAACTGTTTCATGACTGGGGGTGGGTCTTTACGATTTTTCGCGAGCTTGTATTTGCAGCCTCGGAGCGCGATTGTTTGGAGAGGTTCATCATCGGATGTGACTAAATTCGGGAATCGACGGATAGGATTAACCGGGGGTTGAAATTTGCCAGACGCACACAAACTGTGCGGCGAACGATGAGCAGGGAGATCGAGATATTTGTTCACTTGGTGCGGAGGTACGTTAGGGCTGTGGATCGAGCTAGCGAATCGACTCCGCTTGCGCTACTCACATTGTGCGCGCGGCTGCTTCCCCACATCTATGCCGCTGCTCTGGAATTGCCGGATGTGGAACCCGCGACTGATGAACTCGAGCGTACGGGTGAAAGTCCTTCTCCCATGGCGCGCCTGAGATCTCTGTTAGGACGCTATGACGAGTATTTCGAGGTGTACGATCCCTACGTCGAGACAGGGCCGATAATAGGTTCTCTCGCGGACGACCTCGCGGATATCTATCTCGATCTCGTCAGACCATTGGCGGCGTTCGATGCTGGTGAGACGGCAGATGCGATATGGTCTTGGAGGGCCAGCCTTCATGGGCACTGCGGCGATCACCTGGTAGACGCCATGCGTGCCATCCATCGAGCGGTGAATTTCCATATGCCCTAGGTTTTGGTGGAAAAATTCTTTGGCCGGCGAGTCATTGTTCGATTCGTGAAAGAGCGGCATGGAAAAAATGAGCACGGCATTTCCAGATTTGGCTGTTGGAATAATCGATTCGCTGACCGCCGAAAACCGAAGGGATCTTGTCGAGCAGTTAAAAGCCTCGGTGATCGATCGGGTGACCTTCGATGACCTTGCGAATGCCGGCTATATTTATGTACATCAGTCGCGACCGTTGAATGTGGTGGAACAGAACGTCATCGGTAGACATCGCGGCGAAACGATTGCCGTTGACTGTGGCTATGGGGTGAATCTGGATGTAGACAACGTAGGCAGACTATCGGGTATCGAGGTTCTGAACCCGGGCAATCTCAAGGCGGAGTTGAGGAAACGTGCACAAAACGAAGAATGACGCCGTCTTCCCTCGGCGAATCACGCAGTCGGCAGTGGGTCAGCACTGCTTAACAAGATGCTCGCACGTATACCCGTTTTCTGAAGAGAGGCGACATTGATGACCAGTTTCACCAAGGCTCGCTTCGTGATCGCGGTGCCGAATTTCAGGTCTTCCGCTGAGTTCTACAGCAACGTCCTCGGCTTCACCGTGCGGACGATTGGCGATCCCGGCTGGCTCGTCTTCGAACGCGACACCTGCGTCATCATGGGGGGAGAATGTCCGGATGCGCTGCCGCCAGGGGAACTAGGCGACCACTCGTACTTCGCCTACATCGTCGTCAGCGCGATCGACAACTTCTACCGGTCGGTCCAAGCCAAGGGCGCCGAATTGATAAAGAATCTGTGCGACGAACCATGGGGCATGCGGGAATTTGGAGTCAGGACGCCTGACGGGGCATCGCATTATGTTTGGCTGTCCCGTCAGTGAGTGCCTGAATGGACGCTAGTGGTCGAGCTCGATAAAAAACACGACTATGGTACGCATGCCGGTCGGCGCTTGGCGTTAGCTGAATGGGAATGAAGGACCATTTCGCAGTCCGAAGGCATCGATTAGGTTGCGCTCTCATCCAGGGACCACGCGCGCTGTTTCCACCCTCGGAGATGGATGCTGACGGTTGGATGGAAGCAGACGTCAAGATCGTGTGGAGAACGACTAACTGGAACAAGGTCGAGTCGATCACTCTGTTCACCGATGCCACGATGAATCGAGATCGCCGATTCCTCGCCCCGATTTTGCGACACGCAACATGGGATCGCCGTCGAGATCTTGATCATGGCAGAGAGTGGCCATCAATTCGAGTACGCATTGGCTCAGTTCGAGATTGGAATACGACTAAACGTATCGCTAGGGCCCTGCAAAGAGCTCTTGGCTACCCTCGATTCATTCCGTTCGGTGTCTCACGAACACGCCGGGCTGCGAAGGTACATGAGCCATCAAGTGGTGACGAATTTTCTGTCCGTGTCACGAATGGAGTGCAATATATTGAGTTGTGTTCCCCGGCGCTCACTGATGATGGCGTAACGCATGCAGTGAGAACTGCTAGAGTTTCGTTGGCGCAACAACTACGAGTATTGGACGCAGCAGGCTGGCGCGGACGATACGACGACGACATTGCCGAGTACCAATCCCCATGGGAATGGGTAATCGGCACCAACTTGCTGGAGAAATGGAAGCCAGCCGGCTAAAAGTCCGGCAGCCGGCGGGAGTTTGACGAACGACCATGCTTGAGATTGTTGAGGGCCATACAGGCCAATCTCTCCAAGAGGCGCAGCAACTATTCAGGGACTATGCGGCGTCCCTGGAAATCGACTTGGAGTTCCAGCGTTTCGAGGATGAACTTGCGACGCTTCCTGGCCACTACGTACCGCCGACCGGCCGCCTCCTGCTGGCGTACTGGAATGGGCAGCCGGCAGGCTGTGTAGCGCTGCGGCGATTCAGCGCCGGGATGTGTGAAATGAAACGGCTCTACGTCCGGCCTCCATTCCGAGGCCGGCACATCGGCAGACGCTTGACTGACGCGGCAGTCCAACAGGCCCGGCGGATGGGCTACACCCGCATGCGGTTAGATACTCTGCCGTCCATGGCAGAAGCGAAAGCTCTGTACGGGTCGCTGGGCTTCCAGGAGATCGCCCCGTACTGTCACAACCCGATCGAAGGGACGACATTCATGGAATTGGTCCTTGCTCCTACAGCGACGTGTGCGGATTAGCGCGCCGTCATGCGGAAACCGGTTGGCTCATTCGTAAACCAGGCGGTGCACGATGACCTGGTACTGTGCCTATGCTTCGAACATGAATCGCCGGCAAATGGAAACGAGACTCGATCGTATGAGCTTACGGTGGATGATTGGATGTGTGAGCGACTATGCCTTACGTTTTAACAAAGAAGGACAGGATCGGAGCGGCAAAGCCAATTTAGTTCCATGCCAGGGCGAGAAGGTATGGGGAATCCTGTATGAAATCAGCGAAGAGGAGTTCGCGCGACTAGCACCGTTCGAGCCAGGTTACAGAAGTACGACGCTCGAAGTGACCATTCAGTCATCGGATCAAACATGTGTAGCTCAAGCCTTCTTGGCCGATGCCACGAAACCGGAGCGGTTGCCAAGTTCCGCCTATCTGCAATTGATCTTGAGAGGTGCCGACGAGCATGGATTGCCTCCTGATCACTGCCATACGCTGCGCCAAGTGAAGACATCAGCACGCTAACGAATTGTTCAGGTGATGAAAGTATGAATGAGGCTTTGATTCAGCGCCTGCGCGTCTACCTTGAGCCGCCTGCCTGTCGCGTTTCACAGGCCGCGGTGTCGATTGCCTTCCAAGATAATGATGCGATCCAGTCCGGCATCGTCACCTCGGCTGGCGGATGTTCAGATGCAGCCATTACTGTCGAGTCCCGTTTTTCGGTCCAGAGCATCAGCAAGAGCTTTACCGCTGTGGTCATCTTGCGCCTTGTGGGCTCCGGCAAGCTGATGTTGGACGCTCCCTTATCGGAATGGTTGCCCGGTGCGCCGAACGCCGCCCGCATTACGATCCGCCAATGCCTGCAGCACACGAGCGGCTTACCGGACTATGGGCCTCTACCGGAATATCACGAGGCGGTTCGGCAAGGAGCGACACCCTGGACGTTTGAAGAGTTCCTGACCCGGACGCATGCAGGCCAATTGCTCTTCGAACCGGGCCAAGGCTGGCGGTATTCAAACATCGGCTACATGCTTTTGCGCCGGCTGATCGAAACAGTGTGTGGGCAAAGCTTCGCGGACGTCATCGCGGCAGAGGTGTGTCGGCCATTAGGGCTGAGGCATACCTCGGTGATCAGACATCGAGAGGATTTCGAGGCCTTGGCGCCTGCTTACAGTTTCTGCGTGTCCAGTGATGGATTGCCGATCGACATCCGGACGCGCTATGACCCAGGGTGGGTTGCGACGGGGGTCGTCGCCTCGACGGCTTCCGATCTTGTGCGTTTTTATGATCGGCTCTTTGCGGGTGACCTGTTGCCCGGACACCTGCTCGACGAAATGCGAACGGTCGTACGCGCATCCCCGACACCGTCCAACCAGCGATTCGCCGAACCAAGCTATGGCCTCGGTCTCATCGCGGATCTCAAATCTCCGTACGGCGTCCTCTACGGACACAGCGGCGCCGGGCCGGGATACACGTCTGCCGCGTTGCACGTTGTGCCCGCACGAGGCCGGCCTGTCACGGTTGCCGTCTTGTCGAATACCGAGAATTTCTTTGAGGTCGAGCTGATGGCGTTCACGATCGTGCATGCGCTCACACGATAGGGTTGGACTCAACGAGTACGCTCTGTTGTAAGAGGAATGGTTTTCTCCATTGGGCATTGTCAAAAATGGCAAAAGTCTTGTGGGTCCTTTTGCTATCTCTTCCGCTCCTAGGGGCCGCCGCTCTATCAGCATTGTTATTCCTCATGATGTCGGAGAAGGGAATCCGAGCAGATCTTGTGCTGTCCTTTCTTTTCTTTTCTGGCATTGCAGCCGTTCTCGTCTGGCGTTTGACACGTGCTTTTCACAAAGATGGTGGAGAACTATCTTTAAGTCCGAATCTCACACTGAGTCAGAGAAAGAAGATAGGTTCCTTTATCCTTGCTACGACGTGGATCATTCTGGCTGTGATAGCGATAGCCTGGGCATTGCCTTTGGACGGACAGGCGGCGCCCCTGATCGCATTTGGCATCCTCGCTGTACTCGTCGCCTCGTGGCTCGTGCGAGTAATCGTATTATTCATCCGATTCCCAAAAGGGTAGAGGAGCGAATTGAGCTCTCGTAATGAGGTGCCATGACTGATGCGGACTTACTAAGTGTTGTCAGGGACTTCTTGCTTAAGAGGATGCCTTGGGACTTGTCTAGGCCACGGTTTATAGAAAACCAGCGTGAGCATCTGCGCGAGAAAGCGCAGGCTGATCCCATGTTTCCCGTAAGACTCAGAGAGGTTGCCCTTGAGACTTTGCAAAGCGATAAACCGGAGATAATCCGTCGTGGCCTTACGGCCTTGGCCTTCGTCGGTGCTGAGATTGACCTGCCGGCAATTGAGCGGCTCAAGGCGCACAGGCATCCCGCTGTCTCTCGGGACGCTGGAACGTGTCTGTTTGAGATCAAGAAATATAGATCAGGAGACATCCGGCTGCGTTAATGCTCGGTGTCCTACAGCGTGTGGAATATGGTACCGAATGCTGAGCTAGAAGAAATGCACGATGAGGTCAACATGAAGCATAAATTGCATAGCTGATTGATCCCAAGGGTTACGGGCAACTATTTATTGCTATGACACAAGGCGACTCTGAGCGAATTCAGCTAGACCGCGTGGCCTTTTATGGCCGCACACTCGATGAATATGTGCGGATCTTTGATCTCGATCGTTCGTCCTGGGGAGGTTCTTCGATCCTCGACTGCCCGGGGGGAGCCTCGTCATTCGTGGCGGAAGCTCATGGGAAGGGGATTCGTGCGGTGGCCTGCGATCCGTTGTATGGCGATGATATCTCGCGTTTGATCGAGAGGGGTGAAGCGGATATCCAGCACGTGATAGACCGCGTGGCCCGCGTGCCTGATCTCTTCTTGTGGAATTGCTATTCCTCTCTCGACGATCTGCGAGGCTACCGGCTGATGGCTTTGCGCTGGTTTCAATATGACTATTCGCGAGGGCTTCAAGACCAGCGGTACATCAAAGCCGAACTTCCGCGGCTGCCGTTCGAGGATCGTTCCTTCGATCTTGTCCTCAGCGGGCATTTCCTGTTCACGTACAGCGACCGGCTCGATTATGCGTTCCATCGAGACGCGATCCTGGAATTATTCCGGGTCAGTGCCAAAGAGGTCAGGATCTATCCGCTCCAAGGACCCGAGGCGCAGCCCTATTCACATATGGACCAGTTGCTTGCCGATCTCAGACAGCATGGCCTTACAGCCGAAATCCGCCCAGTGCCGTTTGAGTTTCAACGCGGAAGCAATCAGATGCTGCGATTGGTTCGATGATGTGTGAACTGCTGGTGAAGATTGGTGGGCGGCGCTATGTTGCTGGCGAACGACAAAGATGCGGGAGGAGAGATTCCCAGGTATAGGTTCTCGGCTGGGCAACCTGAATAATGGAGATCTTAAGTTTAGAAAAGCTGAGCCGACTCATCGTCTATTCCATCGTGGTGGGGTTGATCATCAGACTCTTCGCATCGATATGGCAGCGTCATTTCGACAGCTACATTGGCGTATATGAACGCGGGGCACTTGCAGGGATTATCGTCGGCTTTATCGCATTTCTCGATGTCGAGCGTGAACCATCCATGATCCTTACTAGCGTTGGGGCGATTATTGCTGTCTATTTCATCAGCAAGCTAGTCAGTATGTGACTGAATCGCTTCTTTACCCTGATGTGTACGTTGTACAGACCTACCCGTACAGCATCATGCCAAAGGTATATGGGACCAAGTTAACCGGGCTTGCCATTGATAAGATCGTGAGCTACCTCTCACAGATTGAAAAGGTCAGCCCCCGCCCAAAGTCCTATAACAATGGTCCCAACTTCTCTATGGGGGAGTTAAGGGAATTCTGAGCCAGCAACGGCGTCGGGAAGGCGGTGGATCGTGACAAGAAATCAGAATGCCCCCTTAAAACGGAGACAACATCAGAATGTTGAAGGCGACACAAGCGAATGCTAACGCTCTGGCACTTCGTGCTTCGATCCTTCTTGCGTGCCTGACACTGCTGCCTTCCGCGGCGGTCACTGCCGATTCTCCGCTCATTACTTCGTCTTCGAAGAAAAGTCCCGAGTTGTCCAGAGATGTCTATTACCGCTCCTCTGCCGACTCGGGGCTGAAGGTAGAAGGCATTGTCTCCGGTCCAGCGGCCCCTCGTCTCGGCAATGAAGACTATCCGCGATTGAACGTTCCCCTCTTGCAAGAGAGCCGATTGGTTATCTGGGTGCTCGCTCAACAACACCTGTATTGGGGAAGCTTTGTGTTAGGCGTCTTGATGCTGGTCAGCATGCTGGAGGTGATGGGCTTGGTTCTTCGGACCGCGTGGAACACCGAGCGATACGATGCTCTTGCCCATGAGATGCTCGCAGTTCTCATGTCGGCGATCTCGGTCACGGCGCTCGTCGGCGTGTTTTTGTTGATCACCCTATTAGCTCTCTATCCCGATTTCACCAAATATTTGTTTGGCGTCTTCCGCCCCCTGTTTCTGTTGTACGGACTGCTCGCTGTAGGATTCAGCCTTGCCGCTTACCTCTACTACTACACGTGGAGGGCGATGAGCGTAGGAACGGCAAAATGGATCCATGCGACGCTTGGTGTGCTGGCGAATTTCGTCGGCACCACAATCATGCTCATGGCCAATGCCTGGGGGAGTTTCATGCAAGCTCCGGCGGGAGTCGATGCGCAGGGCCGATTTTTAGGGAACTCGTGGCATCTGCTGCACACGGCGTTATGGAATCCGCTCAACATCCATCGGCTGATCGGCAATTTCATAGTAGGTGCTGCCGTAATGATGGCCTATGCCGCCTACAGGGCAATGACGGCGCAATCTACGGAGGAAAAGAACCATTTCGACTGGATAGCGGTGCCCATGCTGCTTAGCCTTGTATTGGCCCTCTTCAGCACCCCTGCGAGTGGCTATTGGCTCAGTCGAGAAATCTATGCCTACAGGCAACAAATGGGCATCACGATGTTCGGCGGCCTCTTGGCGTGGTTGGGAGTGGTTCTGGTTTCCCTGATGGCCATTCTCTTTCTCACCATCAACTACTATCTCTGGCAACGCATCGATGCACTGGATCATGAACGGCGATATGTCCGTTATGCCAAGTATGTCTTCTTCGCGCTCGCTCTCTGTAGTGTGCCCTACATCACGCCTCACACCTTCATGATGTCCGGCAAAGAACTCCTCGCAATGGGACACCAGGGACATCCCGTCCTCGAGAGATATGGAGTCGAGTCCGCGAAACAGGCCGCAATTAATCTCATGATTGTGGTTACCATGTGGTCGTTTGTGTTGTGGCGGAGATGTCACGTTGAACGGGCGCTCTCCGATACAACAGGCGCGTTCGTCGCGGGTGGCTTTCTCGCCGGCATCGCGAATCTGATCTGGCTCGGTGTCTATGGCAATTTTATTCCCGCCAATGTTCGTGTTGGACTTCAAGTGCCCATGGTCATGACGACTCTGAGCCTGGTCATCCTTGGTATCGGCCATGCGATGGTTAGTTCTGCGAAGAAGCTACAGGAATCGCGCCCAGCAAGAGAACTGGCGGCACGAGGATATATCGCTCTGATCTTCATCGCCTTTATCGTCACATGGATCATGGGATTGGGAGGCTATCGACGCTCGTCGTTGCGTTTGTTTTGGCACATTACCGAGATCATGCCAGACAACTCACCTTGGGCCTTTACCCATACGAATGGATTTGCCGCCAACGTCATCTCGTTGAACGCGCTCTTTTTTTGGGTCGGAGTGTTGTTGGTGCTCTGGATAACGAGGATCGGGACATCGAGAACCGTGTGATGGGCAGCCAGCGAACGGGTTTCGTCCTTTCTCTGAACGTGAGTACAAGGCAGTGCAGTCACCCTTGATCATTCAAGCCTCTTGGATAATAGGACTGCTCCTGGCGGTGACGGCCATTATTGTCTTCATCTCGTACTCCTTCTTTGAACTCCACCGTGAGAGATTGAAGGAGGTGTATAGGAACTTCGCTACGGCAAGACCCGCTGATAACTATGAGAGCGTCAGCGGATGGCTCTATCTGTGGCTTGTGACCGCATTGCTCATCGCCGTAACCACTCTGTTGGGCCTGCTTGGTGCCCTGCCGCCGATCAATCATGAGTTATGGGCGACGGCCAATGATCCTATGGCTTCCGCCTATCATCCTTTATTGCGGCCGGTATTGCTTTTCAAACTAATAGCCCGCACCGCGCTTTTATGGATAGCGAGTGTGATGGCCATGGATTTCTTTCGTCGCCGCCGACATGTTCCCAAATTGGTCATCGGCTTTCTCTTGGCAAACCTGATGGTTCTCATGACGGAACAACTTCTATTATGGGAAGTGATGGACCAGTACACCCGATACCTGCCCTCGCCGTGGAAGCCGTTTCGCAATTATGAATGTGCGCTCGCGCTTGGGAGTTGTGTAGTCTGGATTCCCTATTTCCTGAACTCGAAACGTGTGAAGGTAATATTCTCGGTTCGTTCATACACATGAGGAAACAACCAAACAGAATGTGAGGAAAGCAAAACGGGGACATTCTGACTAGCTCATTCTGGTTTTTGTGTGGCGAGAAGCGGGCTGTGATCAAGAAATTTAGAACGTCCCCGTTATTTATTCTCGTCTTGGCGAGGAGTTCTGTGAGTTTCTGGAGGACTGCTATGAGGCGATTTGTGCGGATAACGGTTGTCTTAATCATAGGCTCACTCACGGCGATCTCCCAATCCGATGCCTTTCCGATCAGTGGCGCAACCTGGTCCGATGCGCAATGGGAGCAGCATTGTAAGGAAGTCAGGGCCAGCTACAACCCAACTTCGCCGCTCAATACGAAGGCCCTGACCCTGAAACAGGATGACCCTCGGTTTCTGGATTTTCTGTATTGGGTCTGGGCAAACAAGATTCTCGAACATCAGGTCGAGCAGGTTGGGGGTACGGAGTGGAACGGCCCGAAAAACGGCGTCATCTTCCATTGGGCTCCGGGGTCGCGCTGGGAAACCCATACGGTCGCCTCATTTGAGCATGCGATCCATCACATCGCGGACGAGCACGGCTGGAACGACACGATGTTCAAGGACTTCTTCGAGCAATTCGGCGGAGTCAAAAATGTAAATCTTCGGCAACGGCTCTCGTTCGACAAGCCGCCGACCTGGACCCAGTTCCTTCAGCACATCGGTGGACCGGAGAGTCCCTATTATCGGTATGTTTTTCACCAAGAGATTGGGATCGATCCCGCGCGACGGATAGTAACGCTGTTCGGAGGGCAGGGCGTCTTGTTCGAGTATAGCTTCGCCCGTTATTTAACTGAGATGCGGGAAGTCCTGACCGATTGCAAAGCTTTTCAGTTTTTCGAGCTGTACGATCGCTATGGGAAAGGCTTTGCGTCCAATCCCGGATGGGCCGGACAGGCGATCCCAAAGCGATGAAATCAAGGAAGTGGGAAGTGAGGTTGGACGTGGCAAAGGCATTGCGGTCGCCTCGTGACAAGCTGGGTGGGTATGTAATCTTGCCGCGCTTGATCGATAAAGTGCGGCTGCACTCACGGGGGCAACTTCCCTCCGAATATGTGGAGAACCTTTTGGGCGCGGATCCGACGACATTGGATGGCCGATTTCTCATATTTACGAGGTTGGATGCAGAGGAGTTGCGGAGCAAGATTTTGTCGGTAGACTCGGATGAGAAAGTCCTCGACTGGGTCGAGCGTCAGGCTCTTCCTCGTTCGCCGACTCAGAAACGAGAGCGGAAAACTTAATCCTCAGCGGGAAATATCCTGGTGCAGGCGATGAAGCTGAATCGTACATGGCCCCTATTGGCCATCTCTCTGACCCTATTCCCCGCCGTGGCGCTCAGTGTCGATGCTCCAGTCGGCTCTTCGAACGCTCCTTCTAGGAATAGTCCGAAGTTGTCGAGATATGTCTATTACTACTCCTATGCCGGCGATCCCAGACGGGCCGTACTCGCCCTGGCGACATTGCGTCAATCCAAGCGAAGGACGGGCAGAAATCAGAGTCTGCAAAGACGTTTCTGCGCGCGCGCACACTTGCCGCATTTATCAACAAAAAATATGACCAAGCTTATGCCTTCGGCAAGATCGCGGAGCTCGAAACAAAATCGCAGCATGCCGATGCGAAGACACATTTTGCGCCGGCGATCCAGGTCGCCAAGACGCTCCCCAAGGACCACGAGAAATCCAGTGTGTTGTTCTATATTGGCGCCTCCCAATTGGATTCCGGACATGCGCAGGCCGCCGCCGCGACATTCCGAGAGTCCAGTCGCTTTCTCGTCACGGTCGAGGATGACTTCACAAGATGGATGACGGCGTTTCAGCTTGCACCCTTTCAAGTCAGAGCAGGAGATGACGAGGGTGCGCTCACAATGGCAGAATCTTTGATGGATCAAGGCACTCGCCACTTCAAAAGTGAGGTGTTGTCGTCCGTGGCGATTGCGCAAGCCCAGCGTGGAAACGTGGAGGCTGCGTTGAAGACCACTTCCAATGTGGAAGATGAAACAGCAAAAGAAGAGGCTCTGCGTTGGATTGTGGAGGCGCAGCTGCAACGAGGGAACGTCCAAGAAGCGATTCAGTTGACCGAAACGTTCCAGAAGGATCTGTCAGCCAAGAGTCTCGCGCTGCTGTCCATTGCCTAGGCTCAAGAAAAGGCCGGCGCCTCTGCTGAGGCTGAGCAAACGATTGAACAAGCCATGACTCTCTTTCAGAAAGTTATCACCGATTCGTCACGAGAAACTTCCTGGAACCAGCCATTCGTCGGTGCGCTGGTCAAGGCTGGTCGCCTCAAGAACGCCGCCGATGCCGCGGCCATCATTAAATCCGATCTTGTGAAACCGTACGCTCTGGCAATGGTCGCAGAGGCGTACGGAAAGGCTGGCGACAACAGAACGGCGGTGCAGTTGCTTCAGCAAGCCTTGGGAGTTGAGCCCGGCGGGTCCAGCTATTGACCGAATTACGAAGGCCTATGCGCAGATATGAGATGTGCGCGCTGCGCTCAAAACGGCAAACAGGATTCCGCGAGAGTTCGACAAATCGTATGCGCTTCAGACAATTGCCGATCTTCAAACCCAGCAGGGTCACGCCAGAGCAGCTCTGGAATGGGCAGAGAGGCTGAAGTCTCCGCATCTCAAAGTCGTCTGCTCTATTAGGTGTGGCGTTGGGAATCCTTCAGAAGTATGGCATCGAGGTCGGTGTGAGCGTGTAATCAGAGGCTTTGAATGTCCGATTTGATCTTAGGGGGCTTAAGAGAAATCATTGAGACCTTTCTTCAGTGGACCGGGTGCGGTATCGGTCGGATGATACTGAAACTGACCGGCGTTCAAAACCCTAGCCAGAAGCAAGCGTGCACTGTCGGGGGACTCTTTTGGGTCACCGTTCTCATTGTGGCCGTCTATTATCTATCTCGCTAAACGCGCTAGGGCAACGAGAGATGCAGCAAGATGAAACAAGTTTGTTGGGCGTATATGCGATGACAAGAAGCAGACTGATACAGCTTGCAATTGTTCTTGGTCTCCTTGGTGGGAATGGCTGTTATTCTGAAACGTTTGAGAAAGAGGTCGTGATACTTCCAGCCAAGCGATTTGCTTATGAGATACAGCTCCATAGCCATACCGAGGGGAGAGGGAATCCTCATGAGATCTTCGATTGGACAAAACAGGAGTTTCAGTCTCGCTATTCGATCTGCGTGAATAGTCTCGAGGGAAAGATCGACGCCGCTGACCTCGTGTTTACCCAATTACCTGAATGCGCAGCGAATCCCTCATTCTGGGTCAATCCAAAAGGCTTTGTCGAATTTTGGGATGGCTGTCTAACAATTGCCCTTGAAGCTGTTTACAACAACGAGGTGAGTAGCAGACGCCCCTTGCCTGCAAACGGAACATATAAGATTGCAAAGGTTTTGGATAAGCCATTGGCGCTTACTGCTCCGTGCAAACGCTAAAACTTATTCTCGGATCGGGCTGGTTCCTGATCTGCTTGAGCAGCACAGCGACCGGCTCGATTATGCTTTTCATCGAGACGCGATTCTGGAATTATTCCGGGTCAGTGCCAAAGAGGTCAGGATCTATCCGCTCCAAGGACCCGATGCGCAGCCCTATCCACATATGGACCAGTTGCTTGCCGATCTCAGACGGAATGCCATTGCGTCTGAGATCCGCCCCGTGCCGTTTGAATTTCAACGTGGAAGCAATCAGATGCTGCGATTGATTCGATGATGTGTGAACTGCTGGTGAAGATTGGTGCGCAGCGCTGTGTTGCCGGCGAACGACAGAGATGCGGGATGGAAGATTCCCAGGTATAGGGTCACGGCTGGAGCAACTGAATAAAAGTATCAGATCATGCTGACGACTCACAAACAAATGTCGGTAACCTGACTTCCAACAAGACGAGACCTCTGGTGAGCTTTGGTTTCACGGTATCGGCATTTCTCGTGATGTTCTGGCTTGGCGGCGTACCCCTTTCTCAAGCAGACGAACCGCTTTCAATACGTACGTTGCTGGGTGCAGCTTCTTCCTTTCAGGCGCATGCGGTCACAGTCATGGGCGTTGTAAAAAATATAGAAATTGTTCACTCTTTCTACAGAAATTGCAATAGCTACAGCTTTACACTTGAAGACGAATCTGGATCAATCGGTGTGGAAGTGGCCGGTACGTGCTATAGGGCCGCAGCAAGGACTGCTATTTCGGATGGCCAAAAGGTCGTTGTGCGAGGATTGTTCATAGCCCATTCTTCAGGTGGCATCGATACTCCGTTCATCTTCGCCAATACATTTGCAGTGAAAGAGATCCCCGACTGAGTTGGCACGCAGGTGTGATCGTGGGAGTCCTAACACTTTCCATGGCTATTAAGAATCCTCTGAAGGCTCGACTGCGTCAAGAGAGATATTCCCAGCACTGGCCGATTAGCAATTGAACCATGCGCATGAGCGGTGCATCAATCGGCGAAGCGTCGAACAACAAGGATCTGATTCGCCGCTGGATTGAGTTCGCAAATGCTGGCTTCGTGGGTAGCTTCGAAAAGTTTATTTCATGCGATTACGTGGGTCACTTGGGTGCAACGGTCATGGATCGAAACGAACTCGAGCGACTTGAGCGGCAGTTCAGCGAGGCCTTCCCGGATGCACACCATTCCATCGACGATCTCGTCGCAGAAGATGACCGCGTTGTACTCAGAACCACGGCGCGCGGAACTCACCGTGGTCGATTTGAAGGCATCGAAGCTACGGGTCGTACCGTCGAATTCACCGGGCTCGTTATATACCGCATCCAGGACGGCCGAATCGCCGAATCATGGGGCGAGATCGATCTCATGCGACTGATGCGAAGCTTGCGATCAGATGGA
>DATFDJ010000059.1:0-13849 GCA_035252115.1 Nitrospira sp.
AAGAGGAAGTATTGGGAGAACTCCGCCGATCCTTCAGCCCCGAGTTCTTGAATCGGATCGACGAAATCGTGGTCTTCCACCAACTGGACAAGTCGCATCTCTACAATATCCTCGACATTCTCCTCCGCGAGCTCAATCTGCGGCTCTTGGAGAAAGGCGTCGAAATCGAGGTGGACGACGAAGTCAAGCAGTGGCTCATCAAGGAAGGGTATGAGCCGCTGTACGGGGCGAGGCCGATGCGCCGTACGATTCAACGGGCGATCGGGGATCCTCTGTCGGAAGAAATGATCAAAGGCCGCTTCAAAGAGAGCCGGAAGATCAAGGTTGTCTTACGGGACGGCGCACCGGCGTTCATCGAACAGGAGGCCATGGCCGGCGTGTGAACCCGCAGTGACGAACGACGTGACGATGGCCGAGAATTCGACCCTTGCTGCCGGCCGGCAGCAAGGGTCGAACTGTTTTTCCCGCTCGAGGGAGATCGCATTGTGCCGTTAACCTCAGCTCCCCCGCCTCTTTCTATTCTCTGGACCGAAGGGCCGGTGCTCGGTGTGGAAACCTCCTGTGACGAGACCGCCGCGGCCGTGGTCGGTCCCGATGGGACGGTACTGTCGAATGTGATTGCTTCGCAGCATGCCGTGCACGAACGATTCGGAGGCGTCGTGCCGGAACTCGCTTCGCGGGCTCATGTTGAAACCATCGAGCGAATCGTCGCGAGAGCGATGGAGGAGAGCGCGCTGTCGTGGCACGAACTGACCGGGATCGCCGTCACGCAGGGGCCGGGACTGGCAGGCGCGCTCATTGTGGGACTCAATTATGCCAAGGCCCTCGGGTATGCGTTGCATATTCCGGTCGCGGGCGTGGGGCATTTGGAAGGCCATATCGTCTCTGCATGGCTCCAAGATCCCTCGTTCCCGTCTTCCTGCATTGTCCTTGTGGTGTCGGGCGGCCATACGCATCTCTACCAGCGGGACGACAAGGGCTCTTGCCGTCTCCTAGGCCGTACAAGGGACGATGCGGCAGGCGAAGCGTTCGACAAGGGTGCTCAGATGCTCGGTCTCGGGTTTCCGGGAGGGCCGGCGCTTGATCGGCTTGCGCAAACTGGGAACCAGGGGGCTGTGTCGTTTCCGAAGTCGTCCCTCAGGAAGCCGAGCCTGGATTTCAGCTTCAGCGGACTGAAGACGGCATTGTTGTATCGATTGCAGGGGATGGAGTCGGCACAGATTGTCGAGCAACGGGCGGATGTGGCCGCAAGCTATCAAGAGGCCATCGTCACCGCTCTGGTTGAGAAGGCCTTTTCCGCCGTACGGCAGACAGGCATGAAGGCGCTCGCGGTCGTCGGAGGCGTATCGGCCAATTCCCGTCTTCGCACGTTGCTCCGACAACGAGCCGGTGCCGAAGGTGTGAGATTGAGTATTCCACCGTTCCATTTCTGCACCGACAATGCCGCAATGATCGCCGCGGCCGGGCTGCATGCATTCCGATCGGGGAGACGCCTTTCATTCGATGCGGAAGCCATGGCGACGTGGGACATGCCATTGACGGGAGCGGAGGTATAAGAAAGGAGCTTTCATATTCCGAACATTCACGGACAACTAAGCGGGTTACGCACCAGCCAATTGGCCGCGCTCGAACGGCTCTACCGGCGACGGATGCCGGCCAGCGTGGTGCTCTCATCGGAAGCTGCCAAGGCGCTCGCACAATTTACCCATGACATCAAACGTCCGATCGGTCTCCTTGTCACCAGACGCGGGACGATCGAGGACGTCCTTGTCGGCACGGGCGCGGAACCTTCGCCATCCGTTCTCGCGAAGTTTCGAGTCGGCAGCCGCTCGCTGAGGGGGCTCAGACTTATCCGCTCCCAGCTTCATGATCAGCCGCTCAGCCAGGAAGATTTGACGATCCTCGCCCTCCTGCGTCTCGATCTGGTTGGCGCCCTTTCGGTCACGGAGCGGGGGGAACCTGGGCAGTTGTCGCTCGCGCATCTGTTGCCGCCTAATCCCGAGGGGCAATTGTGCACCGTGATGAAGCCGATGCCCCTGCATCGAAACTCGATGGATTTCGGCTCGTTCGTCCAAGAGCTTGAATCGGACCTCCAGCGGCACACGCGTGCCCATGCGGTTTCTCATAGCCAACAGACCGCGATCCTGATCAGCGCCTCTCCAGCCAGTCGCTTGGAACAGGAGGAACGGCTGGAAGAGCTTCGCGAATTGGCCGCTTCGGCCGGAATCCACGTCATCGATCAGGTGGTCCAGCGGGTTCAGGACGGGCATCACCGCTTTTTGATCGGCAGTGGAAAGCTGAAAGAAGTGCTGATGCGCGCCTTGCAGAAGGGGGTGGATCTGCTCATTTTCGATCAGGAACTCTCTCCCGCCCAAGCGCGGGCCATCGCCGACATCACGGAGTTGAAGATCATCGACCGTACTCAACTGATCATGGATATCTTCGCGCAGCGCGCGCACAGCCGGGAGGGCAAGGTACAGGTGGAACTGGCGCAACTCCGGTATCTCCTGCCGCGCCTCACGGGACGTGGAACGTCGCTGTCGCGGCTCGGCGGCGGGATTGGAACACGCGGCCCTGGAGAAACGAAGCTGGAAGCGGATCGGCGGAGAATCCGCGACCGTATCGGTCATCTGGAGCGAGAACTGGTTCTGTTTGCGCGCCACCAGGATCAGCGCCGTGCCAAGCGGACGAGACAGGCATTGCCCGTCATTTCGATCGTGGGTTATACCAATGCGGGAAAATCGACGTTGCTCAACGTCCTGACCCACAGTCGCGTCGGTGCCGCTGATCGGGCATTCGAAACGCTGGACACCACCAGCCGCCGGCTTCGGTTCCCGCACGATCAAGAGGTCATTGTCACCGACACGGTGGGATTCATCCGCGATTTGCCCAAGGACCTGCTGAGTGCATTCAGGACCACGTTGGAAGAACTGCGGGATGCCGATCTCCTGCTGCATCTCGTCGACATCGGCGCCAAGGATCTGGATTCGCACATCACCGCCGTCGACCGTATCCTCGAAGAATTGGGCTTCGACCGAATTCCGAAGATGCTGGTCTTCAACAAGTGCGATCGCCTGCCGCGGGCCGAGATCGATCGTCTGTGCCGGCGGTACGATGCCACCGGGATTTCCGCGCTTGATCCTCAGAGCCTTCATCCCTTGCTCGATCAACTGGAACGGCGTCTCGCTTCCGTGCAGGCGGCTCGCACGACATGTGCTCATCCGACTCCGTTCGCACTTGCATCTCAGCCGTGACCGCTGCACAATCAGGCCCGCAACTTCCATATTTATGCCCAGATCCGACTTCGGAAGAACGGCGGACGAGCGCCGTCTGCGTCTCGGCCGCATTGCCAAGGCGCTCGCAGACGCGATTCCCGCGGCCAAGATGGAACTCCGTTATCGCTCGCCATGGGAACTCCTCGTCGCCACCATCTTATCGGCACAATGTACGGATGAACGCGTGAACCGAGTGACACCCGCCCTTTTTCAGCGCTATCCGACACCGGCTGCACTGGGAAACGCCGCTCCGGCGGATGTGGAGCATCTCATTCGTTCGACCGGATTTTTCAAAAGCAAAGCAAAAAATATCATTGCAGCGGGGCGGACGGTATCCGAACGATTCCACGGAAAGGTTCCCATGTCCATGGAGGAGTTGGTGACGTTGCCGGGGGTCGGACGAAAGACAGCCAACGTCCTGTTGGGCAATGCGTTCGGCAAGCCCGCGGTTGTGGTCGATACCCATGTCAAGCGAGTCGCGAATCGCCTTGGGATGACCAAGTCGGATGATCCGGACCGGATCGAAGCGGATCTTCAACAACTCCTTCCCGAGTCGCAATGGACCGATGTCTCTCAACGGTTGCTCCTGCATGGCCGGTATACCTGCATCGCACGAGGTCCGCGGTGCGCGCGCTGTCCGATCTATTCGGACTGTGTCTGGAAGCAGAAAGGGCCGCGATGATCAGCAGTATGACGGGATTCGGACGCAAGCAGGCGCCATGGCATGACGGGTCCGTCACGGTCGAAATCCGTTCCGTGAACCATCGATTTCTGGAAGTGGCCTGCCGCCTGCCTCGTTCCTTGGCTCATCTCGAAGAGCCGTTCAAGAAGGCGGTGCAGCAGGTGTGTCTGAGGGGGCGAGTCGATGTCACGGTCAGCGTGCAGGGAGGAAAAGGTCGAGCGCAGGCGGTCATTGTAGATCAGTCGCTCGCGAAACAGTACCATCAAGGGATTCGCCGCCTGAAAACATCGCTCAAATTGAGCGGCTCGATCGATGTCGCCCTGATCGCCGGATTGCGTGACGTCGTGGCTCTCGCGGATCAACCGGCCGAAGATCCCGCACTGGCCAAGCTCGTACAGAAACTGGCGACGCAAGCCTTCCATGACCTCGGCAGGATGCGAAAGCGTGAAGGAGAAGCCTTGGCGAAGGACATGCGGGGTCGACTGGACACGATCAGGGGCCATCGCGAGGCCGTGGCGGCCCGGACGCCGCATCTTGTCCGAGAAATGTTCGCCAAAATGAAGGAGCGCATCGAGAAACTCCTCGACGGAGAGATCCCGGACATCGCACGGCTCCATCAAGAGCTGGCCATCTTTGCCGACCGGGGAGACATTACGGAAGAAATGGTCAGATTGGACTCACATATGCTACAGTTTGAACACACGCTCAACCGCTCGGAATCCGTGGGCAAAACCCTCGACTTTCTCCTGCAGGAAATGGGGCGCGAGGTGAATACCATGGGGTCCAAGGCCAATGACGCCGAGATCGCCGGTCATGTGGTGCACATGAAGGCGGAGTTGGAACGTATCCGAGAACAAGTGCAGAACGTCGAATGACGACCACGACGCCCAGTAGCGCACAGAAGCCGGGCGGCCCGACCCGGTCGTCGACTCAGCGGCGCGGCATCTTGTTTATCATCTCTGCTCCGTCAGGGACGGGGAAGACGACTCTTTGCAAACAGTTGGTCGCCGGCATTCCCGGGTTGTGGCATTCGGTCTCCTACACGACCAGGAAAGCCAGACCTGGCGAAGAACACGGGCGTGAGTATTTCTTCATCGAAGAACCGGCCTTTCAGCAGATGATCGACCGGCACGAATTCGTCGAATGGGCACGCGTGTACGGACATCTGTACGGCACGCCGCGGAAAACCCTGGCCGACAAGATCGAGCAGGGGATCGACGTCCTGCTCGAAATCGACGTTCAGGGGGCGCTGCAGGTCAAAAAAAAGTTCGACGACGCCGTGTCCGTGTTCATTCTTCCTCCTTCCATGAACGTCCTGCGTACGCGCCTGCAGAACCGTGCATCGGATACGCCGGAAGAAATCCAGCGGCGTCTCAACAAGGTCAAGGAGGAAGTCTGGAACTACCGCGAATATGCGTATATCGTGCGAAACGACGATTTGGCGCGGTCTCTCAGCGATCTCGAGCATATCTTTCTGGCGGAACGGCTGAAGACGAAGCGGTTGGATATGGCGTGGATCGAGAATAATTTTTTGCTCACCGACGAGTCGAAACCGGGAGATCGGAAGGATCTTCCATAACGGAAAGGGAGTGCTGCAACCATGGTGGACATGTTGAGTCTTCTACCCCAATATACGCCGGATCAATTCGATTCACGCCATCGCTTGGTGATTGTCGCCGCTCAACGCGCCAAGCATCTGCTCCAGGGATCGCGACCGTTCGGTTCGTCCAAATTCACGAAGGAAACGACGATCGGGCTGGACGAGGTGCTGCGCAGCGAAGCCAAGTATCTGGTCGGGAAAGACGCTCGGGATGCCATGAAGGAAGCCAAGCGCGGAAAGGAAGGCGAAAGCGAACGCATCGCGATGATGACGGGCGAAGACGCGCGGGAAATCAAGAAGGAATTGAGCGTCTATGTGGACGACTCGCCGAAAGCGCCGGAACCGGAAGCCGAGGAGTAGGGAATGCGCGCCGGGGCGACACAACCGACGCTCGTCGGGATGCGCGTTGTCCTCGGCGTGACGGGGAGCATTGCCGTCTACAAGGCCGTGAGCCTTCTCCGGACTTTCGTCCGGGAAGGAGCCACGGTCGATGTGGTGATGACCCGGTCGGCGATGAAATTTGTGGCACCATTGACGTTCGGAGTCCTGTCCGGACGCCCCGTCCTCACGGATCTATTCGAAGTCCACCGTGAAATGAAACATCTCTCCGCTCCTGAACAGGCGGATGTCATGGTCATCGCGCCGGCCACGGCCAATTTTCTGGCGAAGGCGGCTCTTGGTCTCGCCGATGATCTGCTGTCTACGATGCTGCTGGCCTCACAGGGGCCGGTCATTTGCGCGCCCGCCATGGATGGAGGGATGTGGACCCATCCGACGGTGGTACATCACGTTCAGACGTTGCGCACCAGAGGTCTGGTCGTTCTCGATCCGGAGGAAGGTCCATTGGCTTCCGGACGCATCGGATTGGGCCGGTTGGCCGAGGAAACGCGAATCCTGAAGGCGGTCCAAGCCGCGCTGGTCCCCCGGCGCGACTGGCTGGGCGAGCGAGTGCTGATCTCGGCGGGGCCGACTCAAGAGGCGATCGACCCGGTCCGATTCATTTCCAACCGCAGTTCCGGCAAGATGGGCTATGCGATTGCGGAAGCGGCCCGGGCGAGAGGCGCGCAGGTGGTTCTGGTGACCGGGCCGACCGCTTTGGCGGCTCCGAGCGGAGTGGAGACTGTTCCTGTCGAGACGGCCGAAGAGATGGCCAAGGCGCTGACGACGAGGCTGACCTGGTCGACCGTGGTGATCATGGCCGCAGCCGTGGCCGATTTCCGGCCGAAGCATCCCGCTCAACAGAAATGGAAAAAGCACGAGCGAGGGAAAAAACACCGGACGATCGAGCTCGAGCCGACCACCGATATTCTGACCGCGCTGTCAGCTCAGCGCCGCCATCAGTTGTTGGTGGGTTTTGCGGCTGAAACCCACGATCTGGTGACTCACGCGACCGAAAAGCTGAAGGCCAAAGGGCTCGATTTGATCGTGGCCAATGACGTGACGCAAGCAGGGGGCGGCTTTGGAAGCGATCAGAACGCCGCGACGTTGATCGATCGTTCCGGCACAATGACCGAACTGCCTCTGAGGCCAAAACGCCGGCTTGCCGACGACATCCTGGATGCCGCGCGACGTTTGCTCCCCCGATGAAAGACCCAATCCGAGCGGCACAGCCTGGACGCAAAGGACCGTAGCATCTCATGCCGTCGAATCAAAAATATTCCGCCAGCGCCATGGAGATCGACCGATTGGCGGTTCAATTGGCCAAAGATCCTCAATCCAAGGTCTTTCTGCCGCTTGCAGAGGAATACTGCAAGGTAGGCATGTGGGAGGAAGCGGCCGCGGTTCTCGAGGACGGACTGAGGTTCTATCCCGGTTTCATTACCGCCATGGTGGTGCTGGGACGCGCCTACGATCAGCTTGGGCAACCGACGAAAGCCAAAGCGATCTTGGAAGAAGCCGTCAAGCTCAGTCCGGAGAACCTGCGCGCGCATCGGACCCTGATCAAGATCTACATGGTTCAAGGGCTGACGCAGGAGGCCTTGAAATCGTGCGACGTCATTCTGAATTTGAACCCACGTGACGAGGAGGCCCTGTCCGTCCAGGCCAAGTTGGGGAGACCGGCAAAGGAGCCTGAAAAGGTGGCTTCAAAGCCTCCGGCGACGAGTCGGCCCTCGCGTCCGGTTGATTCAGTCGCCGGTCAAATCGAGAAGAACGACGCCGCCGATATCAACGATCGCCTGGCGGTAGAAGAACCGTCTCCCATCGCCCGGGCCGGCACGATCATGGAAACGGTCCTTGAAGCGAGCGGCAGTAGGTCACCCGGCTCAATACCCGGGGCGGACCTCTCCTCAGAAACTCCGTCGTCCGGCCCCGCCTCGACAACGCATGCCGACACGATCAAACAGTTGGAGTCGTGGCTCCACTCGATTCAACGAGAACGGCGAGATCGTCGTGCATCCGGAGAGCCAAGTTCCTCAACATCCCAATAATATAGCGGTTTGACCGGTCCCAGGCCGCCTGTTACAATGGCGCCCTGCCGGTTCCCCCTTGAAGGGTAGCCTGCCGCATCGCTCTGTTCCACCGAGTGACTCATGCTACGGATACTCGTCCTACACGGGCCGAATCTGAATCTGCTC
Organism: Nitrospira sp.; assembly: GCA_035252115.1. Lineage (GTDB taxonomy): Bacteria > Nitrospirota > Nitrospiria > Nitrospirales > Nitrospiraceae > Nitrospira_C. Next base: position 8,134 of record DATFDJ010000059.1, read on the forward strand.
GGCGCCAGGGAGCAGGCAATCTACGGATCGGCATCCCTGGATGCGATCGACGCCGATCTTTCCAAATTGGCCGACGAACTGGCGGTTCAAGTCGATATCCGCCAATCCAATCACGAAGGAGAACTGGTGACCTGGATCCAGGAGGCGCGGAGCGGGTATGACGGCATTCTCATCAATCCGGCCGCGTACACCCATACCAGCGTCGCGATCCGCGATGCGCTGGCCGCCGTGGCCCTCCCGACCGTCGAAGTGCATCTGTCGAACATCTATCAACGGGAGTCCTTCCGCCACCAGTCGCATGTGGCGGGAGTCTCTTTGGGACAGGTGTCGGGATTGGGACCGGTCGGCTATCTGCTCGCGCTCCGGGGTCTGCACGACCATCTCGTCGGCCGCCGGACGAAAAAGGCCGTATCGGCGCCCTCAGCGGGCAAATCGAGAAGGCGAGCGCGATAACGAGCTTCCGGGACGTCTTTTATTCAATGTGTCGATTGTGAAGGGAGTACGGAGTGATTTCTACCACTGATTTCCGCGGCGGCGTGCGGCTACTCATCGAGGGAGAACCCTTTTACATCGTGGAGTTTCAGCATGTCAAACCCGGGAAAGGCGGAGCGTTCGTCCGCACAAAATTGAAAAGCTACATCACCGGCAACGTGCTCGACCGGACGTTTCGATCCGGCGAACGGTTTGAAGAACCGAATCTCGAAGAACGGGAAATGCAGTTCTTGTATGCGACGGGTGACGATTACACCTTCATGGATACCGAGACCTACGAGCAGTTGACCTTTGCGAAACAGCAGCTCGGGGACAACGCGGATCTCCTGAAGGAAAACATGATCGTGAAGATCCTCATCTACGAACATCGGCCCATCGACGTCGAATTGCCGATTTTCATCGAACTGAAAGTCGTCGACGCCGAACCGGGCGTTCGGGGCGACACGGCATCGGGCGGCACCAAGCCCGCCGTCGTGGAGACCGGAGCCACCATCAAGGTTCCCTTGTATTTGGAGGTCGGCACCGTGATTAAAATCGATACCCGCACCAGAGCGTACGTGGAGCGCGTCAGGTGAGCCGGGGGAAGCCGCGCCGGTCGAAGAAGCGGGCAGCACCCATCGTGCTACCCCAATCGTTGGCCGACCGGCCGGGGGATCAAGGCTCTTCTTTCCTTACGGGGAATCAAACCAAACATATTCAAGAACTGGTCGATCTCCTGAAGCGGAATAACCTGACGGAGTTGGAGCTTGAACGGGAAGGTGTCCGCATCCGCATTCGATACGAGGTCGGTATCAAGGGGATCACCCCGTCCGCCGTAGATACGACAACCGCTGTCGCCGCGAGCGTCTCGCACCCGACCCCCGCAGGGGCCACGGCCGCGGCCGACCAAACCGGATTCGTGACCATCACATCGCCGATCGTGGGGACGTTTTACCGCTCTCCATCTCCCGACGCCGATCCCTATGTGGAAGAGGGGGACTTCGTCAAGAAAGGTCAGGTCCTCTGCATCGTCGAGGCGATGAAGTTGATGAATGAAATCGAATCGGAGGTCGATGGACGGGTCGTGAAGATACTGGCGGAGAGCACGAAGCCCGTGGAGTATGGACAGGCGTTGTTCCATATCGATCCGAAAGCCACGGCCTAATACTCGTGGACGTGAATCGTGAAGCGTGAGTCGCAAGAGTCGGAATCATTAGCGCCTGATATGTGAGACAGATCGCTTTCAGTTGATCCACATCGGAGCACGGATTGTTTAAAAAAGTCCTGGTCGCCAATCGGGGAGAGATCGCCCTTCGGGTGATTCGGGCCTGTAAAGAGTTGAGCATCAAGACGGTCGCGATTCATTCGGAAGCGGACGCCGGCGGGTTACACGTCCGTGCGGCGGACGAAAAGATCTGCGTCGGCCCCGCCGAGGCCGCTCTCAGTTACCGCAACATCCCCAACGTCTTGAGCGCCGCCGAGATCACCGGAGCGGATGCCATCCATCCCGGCTACGGATTCCTGGCCGAGAATGCTCATTTCGCCGAAGTGTGCGAATCGATCGGCGTGAAATTCATCGGTCCCACCTCCGAAAACATCGCCTTGATGGGGGATAAAGCGAAAGCGCGAGAGATCGTCGCCGAGCGCGGTTTGCCGGTCACGCCTGGAAGCCCCGGCGGACTCAAGAGCGAGCAGGAAGCGATCGAAGCCGCCGCGAAGATCGGCTACCCCGTGATCATCAAGGCGGCTGCGGGCGGAGGTGGGCGCGGCATGCGGGTGGTCAATAAAGCCGAAGATTTGGCTCGCGCCTTCCAAGCGGCGCAAGCCGAAGCCAAATCGACGTTCGGCAACGACAGCGTCTATCTCGAGCGCTATTTTCTCGAACCGCGCCACATCGAAGTGCAAATCGTCGCCGACAATCGCGGACACGTGGTCTATCTCGGGGAACGCGATTGTTCGATTCAGCGTCGGCATCAAAAGCTCGTGGAAGAAACCCCGTCACCCGCCGTCGACGAGAAGCTGCGGCGCGAGATCGGCCGGACCGCGGTGGAAGCCGTCAAAGCGGTGCATTATCGCAATGTGGGCACCGTCGAATTTTTGCTCGATAAGGATCAGAATTTCTTCTTCATGGAAGTGAACACACGCATCCAAGTCGAACATCCGATTACCGAGATGGTGACCGGGGTCGATCTGATCAAGGAACAGATCCGGATCGCCGACGGGCAGCCGCTGTCCTTCAAGCAGCAGGACATCAAGCTGAATGGGCATAGTCTCGAATGCCGGATCAACGCCGAAGATCCCGAAAAATTCACGCCGTCACCGGGGCTCGTCACGAAATACAGCGCACCGGGCGGATTCGGTGTTCGGGTGGACTCGGCCATGGAATCCAATGCCGTCGTCGTGCCGCACTACGATTCGATGATAGCCAAGGTCATTACCCACGGCCGTGACCGGCAGGAATCCATCGCCCGCATGCGACGGGCGCTCGACGAGTTTGTCATCGAAGGCATCAAAACCACGATCCCGCTGCACAAGCGCATCCTCAACGACCCCGACTTTCAAAAGGGACATGTGTCCACCACGTTTCTGGATCGGTTCCTGGCCGGCTAGAAAGCGCAGGTTGCTGGAGCCTAATGCGCACGCTGTCGTACAAGCGTTTCGGCTTGGCGGCATCAGTGAGTTCACGACCCAAGCGTGATCCGCCACTTTGAAGCAGTAAAAAGCCGATGCGTTATTGCAAGACTTGACCCTGTTACTTTACTTTCGGGGGGTGCCGGTGACTGGCGTACAATTACCGCAGCGACCTTACATGGTGCGGCGGCCGGAGCTGCCCTTGGAGCTGTACTTGGTGGTGCAGAGTTCTATCTGCGCGGTGTACCTTATCTATTCGGTGGCCTCGTCAAGAGTTCGACAGACTATGCGGGCTGGACATTAACTAGGAAGCCTTGGTCAAAACATTACTCACTATGCCAGGGGTGCCGGAACTCGTGGTCGGGGTGGGTTCTGGAATTGAAGTAATGAAAGGTACGCTGCTTAATTTGGGTTCTAGAGAGATCGAGAACCTTCTTCACAAAGGAGAACACTGCACATATGGCTCTGCCGGGTTTAGGTGCGGAGGGATCCGGACAACAAGTGGACAGTCCTCTTCAACAACGAGGTGAGCCCTTCTAAAGATGGTGCACGACGAGGTGACTCTTTGTGCAGACAAGACAGTATGTCTTAGGGCGGTGTGGAAAGCGTCTAAAAAGATCGATGGTTTTGCTGAGAGAGGCGATGTGAAATTAAAGAAACGAATAAATCGTTTCGCCTTCGTGGTGATTCTCTCAGTCATGTCAGGACAAGGGTGTACGGCAGTATTGACTAGTGATCAAAGTGAGATGCAGCTGTCGAGCAGTGAAAATCAATCGAGGATTTTCCTGGATTCAATAACAATCCAGGTTGTTCCACAAAACGGCAGAGCGTATGGAGTGGTAGGGCCATTAATACCTGTCATTCCATTCTGGTATTCACAGGCGAAAGACCGTTTTTGGCTTCTGATTTCTTTAAGGCCTGAGACCTCGGAGATTAGTTTTGACCCGAGCCATGTTGCTTTAGAAACAGAGCAGGGTGACACACGACTCCCAATTGGATTTAGCGGTCCATTCTCCGTTCAAGACTTCACACAGAATTCCTACCTCAATGAGACAATTCTAGACGAGAAAACGTTAAACTTCTCCTTTAGTGTAATATCCATTTCCGCAGAGGTCTTGGTGGGCCTAATGTTCGACAAGAAGACACCTAACCCTAATCACCAGTTTACAGTTTTCCTCAAAGGTATTAAGAAACAAGGACAAACTGTCCTAGTGCCACCGCTCAAATTCAAAAATGTGAAAAAGAGACATTTTGATTTTCTTCTTTTCAGCCCACTCAATATTCACAAAGAGTGGATAGTTGAATCGAAACTTTGAAAGTTCGGGGGGACTTTGATGAATTCCGCGCGTTCGTCTCTATAAATGGAGAAGGAAGGAAGTTGCCAAGCATGGCGAGGCTTTTCCCGGGTCGGGGCGGCAAGCTGACCGGCCGCGAAACTGCGCCCCTGAAACGGGAGTTGGCGTGGGTCACGGAGGAGCGGATTGTAAAGCATTTGACACCAGATTTAGGCGGTGTCATGCGGGTCCAGGCCTGAGAAGATGATTCGAAGCGGTCCTGCGCCGTTGCGGTAGCGCCGGTACAAAAAGAGCCGCCTGTTTTGTTATGCGTGTGGCAGCCGGTCTCTACGTCATCCTCGATCCTTCCGTCCGGGCTGACCGCCCGCTCGCCGAGGTTTTGAAGGCCGCGGCAGAGGGCGGAGCCAAGCTCTTTCAATACCGCAACAAGGCCGGCTCCATGAAGGAGCAGTATGCGGAAGCCTTGCCTCTGCGGAAGCTTGCAGCGGATCTCGGCGTGACGTTTATCGTCAACGATCGCTGCGATCTGGCACTGGCCATGGAGGCGGACGGCGTCCATCTGGGTCAGGACGATTTGCCCTATGCCGAAGCTCGCATGCTTATGGGCGGCAACAAGATAATCGGCTTATCCACCCACAATGCCGAGCAGGTACGGCGCGCGAACGTGTTGAAACCCGACTATCTCGGCTTTGGACCAATCTTCAAACCGGCTTCCAAGCAGGATCACGATCCGATCGTGGGAGTGGAAGGACTACGGCAGGTTCGGTCGCTCACGTCCCTTCCTATCTTCGCCATCGGGGGAATTCAATACGAGCGTATCGGAGATGTGATGCAAGCTGGAGCGGATGGCGTCGCGGTGATCTCAGCCGTTCTCAAGGCGCCGGAGGTGCACAAAGCGGTGGCGCAACTTATCGCGCAGATGACTTGACGAGCTGAACGAGTTTCTTGATGGCCGCCGATTGAGCCAGCCGCGTCACCGACCGCCGAAATTGTTTTGCGAGTTCAGATTTGTAGGGAAGGGGGCCGAGCACGGGCACACCCGCCCTCCTGCGCAGGATTTCCACGGTGGTGCGTCCCTTCAGACGATCGAGCTTGGATCGACTCGGATATGTCTCGTTGAGAATCACGGCCGCGATGGAAATCCTCCGGCGGCGGAGCGATTCGATGGTCAACAGCGCATGATTGATACCGCCAAGTCCGGCCCGGCCCACGATGATGACCGGGAGCTTCAACTGGGCGATGAGATCGATGATGTCGGTTTTCGGAGCGAGCGGCACATGCACACCGCCGACTCCTTCGATCACCATGTATTCATAGCG
>DATFDJ010000060.1:0-28601 GCA_035252115.1 Nitrospira sp.
CGACCGGCTCCACACATCGTGCTCACGATCCGGCTCCTGTTCCCAAATCAGGCCGGTCTGGTTGTCCTTGACGGCCGCGCCGTTCAGCACCAATACAAATCTCTGGCTGGAAGAGTCCGCGGCAACGCTAAAGCCGTGCGGCACGCACAGTGCGAACAGCAGGACGGCGACGATCGGCCGAGTCATGGCATCCCCCATGAACGTGGGTGCCTATGGTAGGAAAGTTATCGCGGCAACGCAAGATGCTTTGAGGGTCACGACATCCGAGAATAATGACGGACCAGCAGGAGGCCGCTCCAGCACAAGGACGCGAGCATCAACACCGTGCCGACGTTGTAGGAGAGATGGGCGAGGCGGTGATCGTACTGCAGCCAGCCGAGCATACCGAGGATGTTCTCCCAGTCATGCGCGTCGGTCTCTTTTCCCGTGACTCCGCCGAGCAACATGAGGTCCAGCGAGCGAGCGTCGTTGATGTACGGGGCGAGATCCATGAAATTTTCGGCGGTCCACCATAAAGCCACCGAGGCCCCGAAGGGATCGCGCGTCCGGATCAGGAACGTGACCAAACACACGATCGGCATGAGGACCTGACCGAGGCTTCCTCCAAGGAACATCATGAACCGGCCGAACGGCATGAACAGGAGATGGCCGGCCTCATGAAAGGGCAGATTGATCAGGTGCAGAAACGATTCTCCCGTATAGTTGGTTTCCAACGGCGTGACGATGAACTTCCCTCCCCAGGCGGCGAGCAGCACAAACACGCATGCGCGGCCCAGCAGCGTCACTGAATCGTTCGGCCGATCCGTCTCGAACAGCACCTGCTTCGCGGCAGTCCACCAGGGCGAGGACGGTTCACCGGTTGGAGGCGCGGATCGGTGGGACGAGACAGCCGGCCGGTACTTCGAAAAAATAATTCCGCACTTTCGGCAGGTGTCGTCTTCCTCCGGTTGCTCGAAGCCGCACTTGGGACACAACCTGGTGGCTATCAGACCCAGCGCCATAGCAAGACTGTAGTGTTGATGCGCAATCCGTGCAAGGAATTCTATCGATCAGGTTGCAACGAAGAAGGGATGCGCGACGCCAACGGGCTTTTTCAGCATCCCATCAGTGGAAGGAGAAGGGAACCGGCGCAAACGTCAACACAAACACCGCCAGCGCAATCCACCCGACGATCCTACGCCCCCGGCCCAGCGGCGTGGCCGGGTCCATGATGGGCGGATGCCCGATTCCCCAGAGGCCGGCCATGAAGGCCCAGACGAACCAGCCGGGCCATCCGATGAATCCCAACAGGATCAATACCGGAACGGTGATGAAGGCCATGGTCCGTTGGCGGTTGCCCCAGAGAGCATAGGCGACATGCCCTCCGTCGAGCTGGCCGATGGGGATGAGATTAAGGGATGTCACGAACAATCCGAACCAGGCGGCGAATCCGACGGGATGCAGGACGACGTCGGCCTGCGGCGGCAGGGGCCCGATGACCAACCAAGAGAGCCACTGCAGCAGCAACGGTTCGCCGAGTTGCAACCCGAACGTCGTCGTCCGATCGACCACGGTGGAAAGACCTAGTCCAATGATCAACGCGATCACGGCGATCACGAAGCCGGCCAACGGTCCTGCCACGCCGATGTCGAACAGCGCGCGCCGGCTGAGAATCGGTCCGCGCATCCGGATGATCGCCCCGAACGTGCCGATGAAGTGCGGCGGACCCGGAATAAACAACGGAAGCGACGCGGGCACGCGGTGAATCCTCGACAGCACGTAGTGACCCAGTTCGTGCGTGACCAATATGAAGAGCAGCGTCCCGGCGAAGGGAATGCCCTTCCACAAGGTTTCGGGATACTCGAGCAAGAAATTCACCGGGCCGCGCACTGTGCCGCTGTAGGCTTGATACGCTCCCGCCCAGAGCGTGGTGAACACCGTGATGACGAACAGTGAAATCGGCAACACCCATTGCGACAGATAGGACGGTTCACTCGACTCGTCCATCTCACCGCGCACACCGTCACCCGGTACCGCCGGCTCTTGGGCGCCGTAGTGTTCCGGGTAGTCTCGTCTCTGGGCGCCGTTCATACGATTCTCGTTTATTCCACCGCGCCAAAAGGATTGTAGCGATGTTCTTCCGCCGTCGTCGTCGCCGGTCCATGGCCGGGCAGGAGACGGCAGTTCGGCGGCAGCGCGAGCACGCGATTCCGGACAGAGTCGAGATGCGTCCGGTAGAGCCTGCTGGGATTGGATCTGCCGATCGAACCGGCAAATAAGGTATCGCCCACAAAACAGACCGGCTGTTCCTGGTCCTCGACGTGATAACACACTCCGCCGGGCGTATGTCCCGGGGTCGCCAAACATTGAATCCTCCTCCGTCCCACTTCGACGGTCTGACGATCCTCCGGCGTGTGCAGAAGCCGCGAGGCCGGCTTCCAATTCAAGAGCGCGCGATCGTCCACCCCCAAATAGACGGGCACTTCCCGGTGCGCAAGCAGCTCGTCGATCCCATCGGCGTGATCGGCATGGCCGTGCGTGAGGCAAATCCCGACGAGGCGCCATTGGCGGGCGTTCAACGTTGCGATCATCTTACGGGCATTGTAACCGGTATCGATCACCACGGCTTGTCCTCCGTCGTGGACGATGTACCCTTGCACCCCATAGCCTCCCACCGATCCATGGATGGTTTCAACCCAGGCGGGAGCGGGCTGCATGGCCGGTTGCCAGTTCTCAATGGCAATCGCTTCCAACGACCCGGGCCGGAGCTCAAGCGCACCGGCCAGCGCCCTCACCTGGTCCCGGCTCTGCGGCGGGTCTCCACGCTCCAGTCCTGAGAACTCCGTTTCACTCAATCCCGACCTCCGCGCGACCTCGGAGATTGAGAGTCCCAATCCCACCCGCGCCTTCTTCATGATATCGCACAGATCGTCTTCGAGCGGCATACGATTGAGAGCCGATGGCGGATAGCAGATGGCTTATGGCACAAACTTTAATTCACGCCAAAGCGTACCGCACGTCGAATACGAAGCGCCATCTTGATCTGTCCTTCTCGGCCGGAAAGGATGGGCATCGAGGCAGTCGCCATAGCGCCCTGACAATTGAGAGAGCTGAAAGAAATAGCGTGCGACGGCATTGCGACGTTTCGGCGCAGCTTTACTTGAGCGCGATCTTCCAGCGCCACACAGCGGGATGGGATGTCCGCATACGACTTATGCCGAGGCTCGGGCACCGTACTGCTGAGCCGATGCGGTCGTGTTGCACGACGGCGAGCACTGTCCGACGGTCCGTTCAGGCAAAGCTCGAACGGACCTAGTTGCACAGCCGAGCAGAGGCGAAGCACTGTACGGTCGACCCGAGGCATTGGAGTATGCGGCGCGTCCCATCCCGCCACTCTCACCCTTCCGGCGCGAGCTTGATCTCCTTCACCTCGCCGAAGGCCGACAGCATCTTCGGCAGCGCCTGGCCCGGACCGACCGCGACGATCGTCAAGCGGTCGGGATGGAAATGCTTCCTGGCGGCGGCCAACAAATCTTCCTTCTTGAGCGCCACCACGCGCGCCCGCATCTGCTGGAGAAAATCCTTCGGCAAACCGTCGTATTCCAATTCGATCATGCGATTGACGATCGACGACGCGCTGGGAAACGAAAAGACGAAGGAGTTGACGTAGGCTTCCTTTGCCTCCGCCAATTCCTGATCGCTGACCAGGTCGGTCCGCATCCGCTCCATGTTGGCGACGAAGCGGCTGATGACCTCCTGCGTGGACGGCAGTTTGGTTTCCGCCCGCATCAACCAGACGCCCTGATCGTGCATCCCGGTGTTCAGCCGGCTGCCGACCGAATAAGCCAACCCCCGCTTGGTCCGGACATCGTTGAAGAGCCTGCTACGGAAAGAACTCCCGCCCAAGATGTCGTTGGCGATGGCCAGGGCGGCGTAATCCGGATCATCCTCTTTGATGGAAAGGTGGCCGACGCGCAGATGGGTCTGCGACGTCTCCTTGTCGATGAATCGGATGGCAAGCTTCTGAGCCGACTCCGCCACGTCGGCAATCTTCAACTCCGGCACATCGCCCTTCTTCCAGTCGCCGAAGACGTCGCGCAGCATGGCCAGCATCTCGGTCTTCTGAAAATCGCCCGTGACTCCCAGGATGATCCCGTTGGGATGCACGGTCCGGCGATGAAACGCCACCGCATCGTCGCGGGTGATCCGACGAACCGTGTCCACGGTGCTTTCGCGGGCCGTCGGATGGTCGGGCCCGTAGAGTTGTTTGACAAATTCACGGCTCACGATCGAGCCGGGGCTGTCTTGCCGGCGCCGGATAGTTTCGATCGCCTGAAGCTTCGCCAGTTCCAACCGACCCGCATCGAAAGCCGGCGACTTGAGCAGACCGGCAAAGATCTGCAGCCCTCGTTTGACATCTTTGCTCAGGATATCCAGCGTGGCGGAACCGGACTGTCTTCCCATCGAGATATTGAGATCTGCGGCCAATTGCTCCAGCTCTTCATCCACCTGTTCGGCGGACAGGCCGGCTCCTCCGCCTGTCCGCATGACGGTCCCTGTCACGGCGGCCAACCCGATCTTGTCGGCCGGATCGAGCCACCCTCCTGTTTTGATTGTGGCCGTCACGTTCACCAACGGCAATTCATGGTCCTCCAAGAGATAGACGACCATGCCGTTCTCGAGCACCAGCCGGTCGGGATCGGGCGGGGTAAACTCCACCGGCGTGAACGTCATGGTCCTGGGATCACCCAAGGCGAACGCCGCCGCAACCGCCAAAGGAACCAGAAGGCACACGATGATCGCTCCGAGAACGAGACGCTTCCGCATGACGCCCAACGCCTTTCGCATCACGCCGCTCATCGTGCCACCTCGCGCAGCGGCACGTTTGCCACCTGTTTGTCTCCGGGTTTTTTCACCAACGTCGCCACCGTTCGATTCGACTTCGTAAAGTACTGGGCGGCCACGCGTTGGATGTCGGCGGGCGTGACCGCGGCGACCTTGTCGCGGGACTTGAGCACGTACCGCCAGTCGCCCGCCACGGTCTGATAGAGCGCCAACTGCGAAGCCAGTCCGCTGTTGGAACGAAGTGCGCGCACCAGATCGGCGTCCAAGTTGTTCACGACCCGCTCCAGTTCTTTCCGGCTGACGGGTTCGGTCTTCAACCGCTCCAGCTCCGTCAGAATCGCGGCCTCGACCTCCGCCGTGGTGTGCGGGGCCAAGGGCGTCGCATGGATCAGGAAAAGATTGGGCGCACGCACGCCCGGATAGTTGGCATCGGAGTTGACGGAGGCGGCCAGCCGAGCGTCCCGCACCAGCGTCGTATACAATCGCGACGTCAATCCGTCCGTCAGAATTTCGTCGATCACGTCGAACACATAATCGTCCGGATGACCCAGCCCCGGTTTATGAAAGCCGATGACGACTTGGGGCTCCGCGTCGAACTCGACTTCCACCCGCCTCTCTCCCCGCTGCACCGGTTCGACCGTCACGATCTGCGGCGGCGGCGGCGAAGCCGGAATCTTTCCGAACGTGTTTTCGATCAGCTCGATGACCTCCTTCGGATTGATGTCGCCCACGATCCCGATCGTGGCGCGGCCCGGTCCGTAATACGTCTTGAAGAACGCCTCCGTGGCGGCGGGCGTCAGCGACAGGATGTCCGATTCCCAGCCGATCGTGGGAACGCCGTACGGATGGGCGCGGAAGGCCGCCGACGTGAACGTTTCGAAAAGCAGCCCGGTCGGGCTGTCGTCGTTGCGCAACCGGCGCTCTTCCATGACGACGCCCCGTTCCTTATAGAACTCGCGCAGCACCGGATTGGCCATACGATCCGCTTCGATAGCGGCCCAGAGCGGCAGCCGGTTCGACGGAAGGTTGATGATGTACCGGGTCAAATCCTTTCCGGTCGCCGCATTCAGCCCGATACCGCCATGGCGCTGGTACAACATCGCCATCTCGTTGCCCGCCACATATTGAGCGGCCTGATCCTGCAGCTCCTTGAAACGCTTCTGCAGCTTGTCGATGGACGCAGCCTCGGCGTCCGGAAGGGCTCCATCTCCGTTCCGCCTCGTCGCGTCGCGCTGCCGCTCTTCGAGCTCGGTGCCGACTCGATATAATTCCTGCAAAATCGGCTGCTCTTTTCCGTAGTCCTTCGTGCCGACGGTTCTCGTGCCTTTGAACGCCATGTGCTCGTACAAGTGCGCGAGACCCGTCTGCCCCACCTGCTCGTTCACTCCCCCCACGGCGAACGTCATATTGATCGACACGATCGGAGTCTGATGCCGCTCGACCATCAGCACGGTCAGCCCGTTCGCCAGCCGGTGCTCGATGACGCGGTCCGCCAGCCCCGGACCAGCTGCGGACGACAGATCAAGTTGGAAGTTCAGGCCGACCATCACTGCCACGACCGTGAACCGTGAGGCGTGAAGCGCGACCCGGCCGAGGGCCTTACGGACGAGAGACGCTTCACGAGAGAGGAAAAGTGTTTCTATGGTCATTCGAAAATCTCCATGAGTTGTTCAGGTCGTTCAATAAACCAATCGGGGCGGCAAGCGGTCATTTTCTCGCGGTTGCCCATTCCATAGCCGACGGCGCATACCCTGATCCCGGCGTTGTGCCCCCCGTTGATGTCGTTGGTGCTGTCGCCGACCAGCACCGTTCGGTCCTTGGAAGCGTTGAAGCGTTCGATGATATGCAGCAACATGCCCGGTTCGGGCTTCAACCCGAATCCATTGTCTCCGCCCACGACGAACTGAAAATGATGGCCGCCGAGGCCTTTCAGAATTACGTTGGTATACTCGAGCGATTTATTGGTGGCCACGGCTTTGCTCGTCCGCGCAAAATGGACGAGCGCCTCTTCGACTCCCGGATAAAACACCGTGCGGTCCAGACAATGTTCCAGATAGTGGCGACGAAAGACCCGCAGCGCTTCTTCGAAACTCACAGGATTGTGCTCGCCCACCGCGAGCCGCAGCAATTTCTTGACGCCGTCTCCGACGAAGCCGAAGATTTCCTCCAGCGGCCGCTCCGGCAATCCCAGCTCGGACAGTGTCAGGTTCACCGATGCCGCAATGTCCCACTTGGATTCGATGAGCGTGCCGTCCAAGTCGAAGATCAACAGATCGACGGGTGTTTTTCCCATTACTTCGCCTTTCGCAGTTCTTCCGCCAGCGCGACGAGCCGGTCGCGCTTCATCGGATCCTGCTCCTTCACCGACGCTTCACGAATGAAATTCAGCATCCGTTTCTGTCCGACGTGGGGCGGCAGTACGGGCTCGACGATTCTCCATCGATTCCTTACGGATTTGACGCGGACGCGGATTTCTTCCACGGCCGGCTCCGGCACAAAGGCGGCCGTTTCAAAATAGACCGAGCCGAGCACCTCGAACGTCACCGGAATCACGACTTCCAGCCGGTCGATGACTTCCCACTTCCGATACTGCTCGGCCACCGACACGCTGCGCACGACGACGACCTGACCCCAGGCAGGCTCTTCGTGCCAATCGGTATAGGGAGCCAGCGCTTCGTACGACAGGGGATCCAAGCGCGCGCCCCGTTGATCCAACGCGAAGTATTTTTTGACGATCTCGGCGGGGGAATGATCAAGTGCTCCGGTTTGCGCCGCGAGCCGGCCGTCGAACAACAGGCTGACCAGCGTGATGAACACGAAGACCGTGATGCCTCTCATGCATACCATGTCGGCTTGGCGCATAGCGATCGAGGATTGAAACATCACCCCACATTATTCATGACGGTTCGGTGCGAACTGGGACAGGCACCGTCGCGGACGACGGAGCCAGTCCCTGAACCAAGCTTGTCGCAGCGGCGTATCGGCGGTTGCAGTAGAAGCGTTCATGAATAATGTGGGCTTGGCGCAGCCATTCTAACAAACGGGTCACGAGGCCGCAAAGAGACGCGCAATCCGCGGCGCCCGCTCATTGACCTTCGTGAAAACGCGTGCTAGGAGTCTCTCCGAGTAATCCTTCGTTGCGAGGCAATGGAGCTGCCGCCGCTGCAGCGCCGATCACCCGATGCATCAGCATCCACGTCGTCATGTGCATGAGCAGACTCACCGACTTCCGTTCAGATTCGTGGGCGTCTTCGTCTGGCTGGCCCTGTCGCTCTGCGGAGGAGTCGCCGATCATCCCTCGTCCCAGGGAACTGAACTCTGGACTGCGGAACCGGAGACCGGAGCGGCGACGCTCGAGGGATCTCGTGATGCCGCACAGCCGCATCTTGGACGAGCGGCACCGAAAAGGGCCTACGAGCTCCTGGCCCTGCTGCGCCAGCGGCAAGGAAACCCACTACCGGGCTATGTCGGAGGGCGCGAATTCCAAAATCGCGAGCGGCGTCTCCCGCCGGGACGATACCGGGAATACGACGTAAATCCCAAAGTCCGTGGACGCCCGCGCGATGCAGAACGGATCGTCATCGAGCAGCAGACCGGCACGGCTTACTACACCGGCGACCACTATCGGACGTTTATTCCACTTAACTGAGAGCCATGGCAGGATCCGCTTCGCTTCTTTCGCATCTCCAGGCTGCCAAGCCGCCCTGGGTCTCGCTCCTGGTCATCAAAGAAGGCCAGCGGGCAGAGAAGCTCTTTTCCCTTCCTGAAGGGTTTCGTGTCTCGCTGCTCAAGGGAACGAAATGCAGCACCGCCGCCGGCCTCTTCGCCGAGTTTGCGCGGGTCATGCGTTTTCCCGACTACTTCGGGCACAACTGGGACGCACTGGAAGAGTGTCTCGCCGATCTGGAATGGCTCCCTGCCAAGGGCTATGTCTTGCTGATGACCGATTCAGAACAGGTTCTGCAGGACGATGAGGAAGAGTATGCCACCTTTATAGAAGTGCTCAGCGACGCCGGCGAGGCGTGGGCGTCGGGACAGGCCGGCATGGAAGCGCAGCCGGCGAAACCGTTCCATGTGTTGCTCGTCGTTTCGGATCGAAAGAAGAGCCGGCGAGCCCATTGGGCCGTCTCGGAGATGTCCGCCGGGTCGTCATGCACGACGCCGAACCGGACTGAACAGCCCGGTCGGCGCAATCGACCCCGCAAATGAGCGTTGTGGATTACGAGCCCGGTGGTTTTTTTGCGACGCTGAGGAGACTGGTCCAGTACAAGAGAGCCGCGGACAGAGGTCCTGCAACGGCACGAGAGGCCGCTGGGTGATGCGACGCTCGCCAGCGTGCCTGAACCTCGTGGCGATGAGTGATGCAGATACCGTGCGTTTCGCGAGCATCATCATAAGGAGGTTTCTCTCCGACAAACTCGGCCTTTCCCTCCTGACGACACCATGAGCACACAACTTTCATGCGGATGTTCCTTCCGGTGATTGGTCGACCACCCTCCAGGCAAGATTCAGACCGAATGAAAGTGTGCCTCACGGCCAAACGATTTACTAAGTAAATCGCAAAGGCGCGCGAGCACCGCTCGCATCACTGAATCAAAAAAGCTACGGTCCCTGAATCTAAACTGCAATTTGTTGCTTGGCCTGTGAGTTGCTTCGGACAGTCGACCGGCTCCCGTCTGCGACTGAAGCCGTTTCTTGACCCTTCCTCGGCCTGCATGATAGGGTGCGCCCCCGCGATGAAAACCAGCCGATCGGCGAAGCTGTTCGCCGAAGCCCAACAACTCATTCCAGGCGGAGTGAACAGTCCCGTTCGTGCCTTCCGATCGGTCGGAGGACAACCGCGCTTCATCGCGCGAGCGAAAGGGTCCCGCCTGTATGACCTGGATGGAAATACGTACATCGATTACGTTTTGTCCTGGGGACCCATGATTCTCGGCCATGCGGTGCCGCCGGTGATTCGCGCCATCAAAATAGCCGCAGGACGAGGGACCAGCTATGGGGCGCCGACCGAACTGGAAGTGACGCTGGCCAGGATGATACGCGACGCGTTCCCCTCGATGGAGCACGTTCGTCTCGTTAGTTCGGGCACGGAAGCCGTGATGAGCGCGGTCCGAGTGGCCCGTGCGTTCACGAAGCGCGACGGCATCCTGAAGTTCGAAGGCTGTTATCATGGCCACAGCGACTACCTGCTGGCCAAGGCCGGCTCGGGCTTGGCGACGCTCGGCATCCCCGATTCACCGGGCGTGCCGGCCGACTTCGCGAAACATACGCTGACCGCTCCGTACAACGACATCCGAACCGTGCAGCGGATGGTGCAGGAACATCGCGATCGCCTAGCCTGCATCATCATCGAACCGATTGCCGGGAACATGGGCGTCGTGCCGCCGGCCCCGGATTTTTTGAGCGCGCTGCGTCACCTGGCATCCGAGCATGACATCCTGCTGATCTTCGACGAGGTGATTTCGGGCTTTCGAGTGGCCTATGGTGGCGCGCAGGCGCTCTACGGCATCAAACCAGATCTGACCGTGCTCGGAAAGATCATCGGCGGCGGATTGCCGGTGGGAGCGTATGGCGGACGAAAAGAGATCATGAGTCTCATCGCTCCGGCGGGACCGGTGTACCAAGCAGGGACGTTGTCCGGTAATCCGCTGGCCGTTACGGCCGGCATCGAAACGTTGAAGCGTTTGAAGGCACGCGGCGTCTACAAGACGCTCGAGGCGCGCGCATCGGCGCTCGAACGTGGTATCGGTGAAGCGGCGAAGAAGAGCGGGGTCTCAGTGACACAGAAGCGAGTGGGGTCGATGATGACGACGTTCTTTACTCCCGGACCCGTGGTGGATTGGAATACGGTCAAACAGTCGGACACGAAGAAGTACGGCCAGTTCTTTCACAAAATGTTGGACCAGGGAATCTATCTCGCCCCATCGCAATTTGAAGCCGCGTTCCTTTCAACTGCGCATACCGCCTCGGACGTCGAGAAGACGATCCGCGCCGCACACTCAGCTCTGAAGAGCTTATAGCCGATGGCTGATAGCTGATGGCTTGAATCCAATCAGCGAAGCGTCGCTCGTATCTTGTCGGATACTATCCAGGTTGATTCGGATACAGGCTATCTGTTTTCAGCATGTTCAGGATGCTCAAAACAAGTCCCCAACGGCGCGTTTATCGCTTCACGCTTAACGTTTCACGCACTATTCTTCATCTTCGTCATCGGCCTCCAGCGCCTCCTGCCTCTTCTGCTCTTCCATCGCGTTATGCAGCAACATGCGGATAAACATGGAATAGAGCGAGCCTTTTTCGAGCGTCCCTCCTGGCGGGACGGCGATCTTGCCTTCCTTGATCATTTTGTCCATCCAGACCTTTTGATCCGGAGCGATTAGAATGGGGATTTCAACGAGCCCGACCCTTCCGAACATTTCCATGACGTACCTCCTACTTCGTCGCTCGTGAGACAGCGTCGTTCGTATCTCGTCTCTCGTATCTCGCAAGCCAACGACGCTTCACGATTCACGAACGACGGTGTTCGCGCTATTCCAGCACGCCGTTTTCTCGGATGTCAACTTCCCGAGATCTTGGCATGGAGAGTGCGTGTGATGACTCTTATGGTCCGCAACGTCAGAGCGCTTCCGTTATTTCTGTGCTTCTATGGTGTTATCCTCTCTGCCCTGCCGCTGGAGAGCGGCGCTCAACCATCGACCGCGCCTCCGTCTTCGTTGCCGACGACGCCTCTCTCACCGGGGATGGGCTCGAGCGTCCCGCAAGGTTGTGACCTCTGCTGGAAACCGGAACGCCATGCAGGAAGCGATCTAAGACCTTCTCGCCGCCGCCGAGATCCCGAATTGCAGCCCAAGAAGAATGCGAAGGGCGTTCATGGATCGGTGAAAGGGGCAGCGAAGTCGACTCTACCGAGACATCCCATCGCCCCGGCAGAGGAGAGAGACACCGACTCGCAACACGATGCGTCTTCCCGGTAAGACCTTCGTCACGGATCGCCAGGCCAGTGTATCTCGTGAAACGTCTCTCGTCTCTCGCCATTCTCTTCGTGTTTCGAGTTTCGGGTTCCGAGAAAGTAACTAGAAACACGCAACACGAAACTCTTACGCTTCGCGCTTCACGAATGACGAGCGACGCTGTTAGGATGAGTTCTTGCTGTTGGGAACGGATATGAGATTTCGAATAGGCCTGTGTCTCCATAGTGCGGTATGCATCCTCGCCTTCGTCCTGACTTCCCCATCGGCGGCTGAGCTTCCGCTCTTCGATGCCCATATTCATTACAATGCCGACGCCTGGGAATCGGTCCCGCCCGCGGACGCGATTGCGCGATTGCAGAGCGCGAAGGTGCTGCGTGCGCTGGTATCGAGCTCCAGCGACGACGGCACGCAACTACTCTACGCCGAAGCGCCGGATCTGATTGTTCCTGAGCTGCGGCCCTATCGAAAAGGCGGCGAGACGTCGAGTTGGTTCCACGACGAGTCGGTGATCCCCTATCTCCAGGAACGTCTCGAACGGCACCGCTACGTCGCGATCGGCGAGTTCCATGTGAGCGGCGCGGACGCCGATCTACCGGTCGTGCGGCGCGTCGTCCAACTTGCCAGGCAGCACGGTCTCATGCTGCATGCGCACTCGGACGCCGACGCCGTTGAACGGCTGTTCCATCACGACTCGGACGCCCGAATCATCTGGGCCCATGCCGGCTATGAGTCTCCCGCCCGCGTCCGAGAGATGTTGAGCCGCTACAAGACCCTCTGGCCGGAGCTCTCGTCTCGCCGGGACATTGCTCCGGACGGTCGGCTCACTGAAGACTGGCGGTCGCTGTTCCTGGAATTTCCCGATCGCTGGATGGTGGGGACCGACACCCATACCGTGGATCGGTGGACGATCGTCGGCTCACACGCCGGCCACGTTCGGCAGTGGTTGGCCGAGCTGCCTCAGGATGTGGCCGAGCTTATCGCGTACAAGAATGGAGAACGGGTGGTGACCGGAAGGTTTGCGGCGCGTCCGTGACCCATTATTTCTTTTTGCGGTCGGAAGAATTGTCCGAGAACAAGAGCCACCCCAACACGATAAATCCGATCGCGACCCCGGCAATCGCGAGCCAGGTTCCCAGCTTATCCATTCCGTTTCCTCGCTGGATCGGACTGTAACGCGGCCAGCATTGCTTTGTCGAGGCGCTTCACCTTCCCATTCAGATCGGTGGTGACCAGTTTGGCGGACCCTTCGACCACGATCCGACCGCTGTCCGCCTCCCGGATGACGTGCGAGAAGGTCAGTGAGGCATTCCCGGTCGCGGACAATGTGGTCGCGATCGAGAGGGTATCTCCATACCGTGCCGGCGAACGATAATCGAGCTCGGCGTGCACAGCCAGGAACTGCGTGCCTTTTTTCAGCAGATCCGCCACCGACAGCCCGCGGTCTTCCAGATACTGCGTTCGCGCCCGCTCGAAATATCTCAGGTAGTTGGCGTAATACACCACGCCGCCGCAATCGGTATCTTCGTAGTAGATGCGGATCTCCATCGTATCTCGTCGTTCGTGAAGCGTATCTCGCATGCGAAAGTCTCGTACCTGGTCAGCTCCGTGATTGGAGTCGCTTGATGAGGTTTCTTAGCATCTTTGATTCATGATCCAGCATCTCCAACAAAGTATTTCGTCCATCTATCATCACAAACCGAAGATCGTGAGCAATCTCAATTTGTGTCTCAAGTTCGGCACATGAGCCTAGCGCAACGTAGAGAAATTGGCGATATTCCGCGTTATGCCTTCGATTGAATCCTTCTGCAACATTCGACGGTATCGACACGGCAGCCCGACGCATCTGAGCGATAAATCCATAGAATTCATCTCGCGGGAAACTCTGGGTCACTTCATAGATTGCTACTACAATCTTTTTTCCCAATTTCCAAACTTCCAGGTCTCGGAAGTTCCGTATTTTTTGTGTGCCACGATCCATCATCGGCTGCTCCAAGTTCGTTGCAATTTGTTTTTCCATACGAGATACGCTTCACGAGCGACGCTTCACTAGACGTTCAGCGTCGGAAACTTCACCAGCGAGGTCTCGGTGACGCCGGCAAGCCGCAGGACCACGTCATAGAGTTGTTGTACCCGCTCGGCCTTCACCGGTTCGAAGCCGTGGCCGAGCACGGCATGATGCGCCGCGTCGAAGAGCGGCTTCATTGAAGGCCATTCCCGCAGAAACGATTGTCCCAACGGATCGCCGAGTTCAGCGAGCGCACGGAACTGCGCTTGCAACGGCAGCTTGTACTTGCCGTCGAAGTCCTCCAGAAAACAGGTGCGGCATGTCTCCTGTAATGCGTGAGGCAATTGCTCGGGCCTGACATCCCAGGTCTTGACGTGGTGCGATTTGAACAACTGTCGCTGCGCGAGCGCTTCAAGTGCCCGCATGAGGACGACCATCGTGCCTTCTGGGTCGCGGTGCTGATGGAGTCTTCGTCCCGCGTGGGCAAGGAGATCCAAGACGAGTCCGTCTTTCACCTCGCCGGGATCAAGGACCAGTTTTTCCAGGAATCCGAGGTGGGCTTTGAGCGCCGGCAAGAGAGGTTTGACCCCGGGCGGGCCTCCGAACAACGTCGCCATGTCCAAGGCCTTCGTCGACGTCTTCAATTTGTCCCAGGCCTGACGGTACTGGAAGCGTTCCCAACAATCGTATGCGTCTGCGAGGTCGACGAACGCACGGTAGAGCGGCTTCTGTCCTCCGCTCACCAACTTTTCGATGCGGCGAAACATCGATCCGGCAGCGGCGAAGGAACCGCGGTTGAAGAAATCGCTCGCGTCCCGGAGTGCCGATTGTGCCGCCTCGTCCCAAGGATTCACATGGATCCAGAGCCGGTCCCGACTTCCGAGCGAGACCGAGTCGCCGTGACGCCCTTCCGCCGGATCGGTGAGCGAGATCACCCGCGAGGTATAGGGAAGCGTGACGAGCGTCAGAACTCCAGCCATTGAGGGCGTAGCCCCGGTGATATCGACCACCAGCGCCCCCGGCTCGACGCCCCACGTCGTGAGCAAAGCGGGCAGCGATCGGGCCAGGATTTCCTGACAGGAAGAGAAGCTGCCGATATCGGGCAGCACGACCCAATCCCAGCGCCGCGGCATCTTCGCGATCCGAGGCTGCAGCTCGGTCTCCACCAAGGGCTTGGCCCCCTCCGGAAGAACGAAACAGAGCGAGTCCGGCTGGAGCCGGTTGATCGAATAGACGGCGCTGTCGATCTCGTCGTTGACCGCGACCACGAGCGCCGCCACTGGTTGCTCTTGCGCCATCGTGCTCGGACTATAACATGAGGATGCCTCAAAACGCCGCCGGCTGCGACCTCGCGGAGCCGCGCCGCTTCACCGTCCCGCGCGGCGCGTCACGCTTGACGGCCTCAGGAAAGGCGCTTACACTCGCGCCGTATTTCCGTATGCCACGCCGGCTGCAATGAGGTCTCCCGATGATCTGGTGGTATTGGATGGTGCTCGGGCTGGTCCTGCTCGGCGCGGAAATGACCACCCCGGGTGGGTTCTACATCATCTTTTTCGGCCTGTCCGCCTTACTCGTCGGCACCGTGGCGGGATTGGATCTCGTCCAGACGGATTGGGTGCAGTGGCTGCTGTTCTCCGTCATCGCCGTCGCCTCTCTCATCCTTTTCCGTGGTCCGCTCCTGGCGAGATTGAGTGAGAAAAAAACCGGCCAGCCGGACGTCGATTCCATGATCGGGGAAACGGCGGTCTCTCTGGAGCCGCTGGGGATCGGTGAAGTGGGCAAGGCCGAGCTGCGCGGGACGACGTGGAACGCGAAGAATGTGGGTGGCAGCCGCCTTCACAAAGGACAACGGGGCAAGGTCGCGAAGGTGGACGGCTTGACGCTTTGGATCGCGGGCGAGTAATCGACCGGACCATCGACGATGGAGGATATCGGAATGGCATCAGGCACGTTGGTCGTACTGATACTTGCTCTGCTGGTCCTGTACGTCATCGCGAAGACGGCGGTCGTCGTGCCGCAGCAAAGCGCCTATGTCGTCGAGCGGCTCGGCAAGTATTCCGATACGCTGAACGCGGGATTTCACATCCTGCTTCCCTTCATCGATACGATTCGCTACAAACACTCGCTCAAGGAAACGGCGATCGATATCCCCGAACAGGTCTGCATCACCAGAGACAATGTGCAAGTGGGCGTGGACGGCGTCCTCTATCTCAAGGTGCTCAATCCGGAGCGAGCTTCGTACGGCATCAGCGACTATAACTTCGCGCTCACGCAGTTGGCGCAGACGACGCTCCGCAGCGAGATCGGCAAGATCGAACTGGATCGGACGTTCGAAGAGCGGACCAACATCAACATTCAGGTCGTCAACGAGCTCGACAAGGCCTCCGAGCCCTGGGGCGTGAAAGTTCTGCGGTACGAGATCAAGAACATCACGCCGCCGAAAGACGTGCTCAATGCCATGGAGAAACAGATGCGCGCGGAACGGGAAAAGCGCGCGTTGATCCTGACCTCCGAAGGCGCCCGCGACGCGGCGATCAACCAGGCCGAGGGCGAAAAGCAGCAAGTCATCAAAGCGTCGGAGGCCAAGAAACAGCAACAGATCAACGAAGCCGAAGGCGCGGCCTCGGCCATCCTCGCCATCGCGCAGGCGACGGCCGAAGGATTGCGCAAAGTGGCCGAGTCGATTCATCTCCCCGGCGGCCAGGAAGCGGTGCAACTGCGGGTGGCCGAACAATACATCGCGAAGTTCGGCGAGCTTGCCAAGTCGAGCAACACGCTCGTGCTGCCGGCCAGCCTGTCGGACGTCGGCTCGATGATCGCGCTCGCGATGAACGCGATTCGCCAAGCAGGCCCCGCGTCGTCATCGAAGTCCTGACATTCTGCGCATCCGTTTTCCTCGTATGAGACCCTTCGGCGCCATTGCTGAACCGATGACTCATATTTCGACCGCCGCTCGTTTGACACCACGCCACCCCTCGCCTAGAATCGCGCGCAATGAAGGAATTCGTGCTTCAGGCCTTCGCGGAGAGCACCGCCGTCAAACAGCAGTTCGCGCGCGAGCAGGCGGAACGGATCGTCGAGGCCGCCGCCTTGATTGCCGCGGCCTTTCGCGATGGCAATAAAGTCCTGCTGTTCGGCAACGGAGGCAGCGCGACCGACGCCGCGCATCTGGCGGCGGAGTTCGTCGGCCGCTATAAGCGCGAGCGGAACCCGCTGCCGGCCATCGCCCTGGCGACCGACATCGCCGCGATCACCTGCATCGCGAACGATTACGGCTACGAGGAACTGTTCGCGCGCCAAATCCGCGCGCATGGCCGCAAGGGCGATATCGCAATCGCGATCAGCACGAGCGGCAATTCACCGAACGTGCTCAAGGGAGCGGCCGCCGCGAAGGAGTGCGGCTTGCGGACGATCGCATGGACCGGCGGCACCGGCGGCAAGCTCGCCGCGCTCGTGGAGCTTCCCTTGATCGTCCCCTCGACCGTCACGGCACGCATTCAGGAGTGCCACATCACGATGGGCCATGTCCTGTGCGAATTGATCGAGGACCGTCTCCTTGGCCAAGTCTCCTGATCGAACCAGATCGTCCGCCGCTCCGCGCCGAATGATCGCGCCCATTGACGTGGCGGATCTCAAGACCTATCCGCTGAAGAAGCGGCACAGCAAAGTGCGGGTCTCCGATTTCGCCAAACCCTGGCGGCGCGGCGACAGTTTCAGCCGCTTCTACGGTTCCTTGCCCGACATTCTGGGAGTCAAAACCTTGCGGGCCGTGGTCTCGGCCATCGCCGCCGCCCATCGAAAAGACAGGTCGATCATTGTCGGGATCGGGGCGCACGTCGTGAAAGTCGGACTGAATCCTCTTCTGGTCGATTTGATGAAGCGCCGCATCGTGTCCGCCGTGGCAATGAACGGAGCCGGCATCATCCACGACTTCGAATTGGCCCTCATGGGACAGACGTCTGAAGAAGTGGAGGCGGAGATCGACGAAGGCCGCTTCGGCATGGCGGAAGAAACGGGGCGGATGATCAATCACGCCATCATCGCCGGCGCGAAAGACCGGCAGGGACTGGGAGAAGCGGTCGGACATTACATCAATCGCTATCAAGGACAATTTCCACACCGCGACACCAGCATCCTCGCCGCCGGCGCACGACTCGGGATCCCGGTCACGGTCCATGTCGCGCTGGGAACCGATATCACGCACATGCATCCCGCCGCCGACGGGGCGGCGATCGGCGCCACCTCGCTCCTGGACTTTCGCCGGCTGGCGGCCGTGGTGGCCGGGATGGAAGGCGGCGTCTATCTCAACATCGGGTCCGCGGTCGTGCTGCCGGAAGTGTTTCTGAAGACGGTGTCGTTGGGACGGAACCTGGGGCACACCCTGTCCGATATCACGACGGTCAACATGGATTTTCTCTCGCACTATCGGCCGTTGACGAACGTCGTCCGGCGGCCGACACAGAAGGGCGGGAACGGCTACCAGCTCATCGGCCATCACGAAATCATGCTGCCGCTCCTGGCGGCGGCCATTTATGAGGAACTGGGGTAACACATGGCGGCACAACCTCCTCTGACGACCGAAGAACTGACGGCAATCTGGTTCGATCTCAATGTGCGCTATTTCGACGGAGCCCTGCCGCCGATCGATCTCGTCTGGAGCAATCGGCTCACGTCGTCGGTCGGGATGTTCGTGAGCCGCGGTGGGCCTCGTTCCGCGTGGGCGGAATCTTCCAAGCACCGGCTTCCACGGCGCGAAATTCGGCTCTCGCTGCCCTTACTGACTCCGCTGCTGTCCGAGTCGCCGTACGGCTACAACGAGTTGGTCAGCACGCTGGCCCACGAGATGATCCATCAATGGCAGTACGACATCATGAAGCGCCGGCCGAACCACGGACCGGATTTTCTTCGGAAGATGACGGACATGAATCGGGACGGCTCGCTCGCCATCACGATCTACCATCAGTTGCAGAAGGAAGTGTTGGCCTTGACGCGCTTCGCCTGGCGCTGCCGTCAATGCGGCCGCATCTATCGCCGCCAGCGCAAGACGATTCATCCCCGCCGTCACCATTGCGGAAGCTGCCGGGGCGCGCTGCAGGAATTGGGATCGGTTGGCCGGCAGGCGACATCTCCATCCTCGTTGCGGCGGCCGCCGTCGAATCCGGCCCAGCTCTCGTTCGACTTCTAACGATCCGTCTGCGGAGGAGGCATTCATGCGTTGGCCCCGCCAGATCCTGTTTGGCGATGTCGATGCCATGTTTGCCTCCGCCGCGATCGTCAAAGATCCCGGCCTCGCCGGCAAATCGGTGGCGGTCGGCGGACCCCCGCCGCGCGGCATCATCGCGGCGGCAAGCTACGCGGTGCGCGCCTTCGGCGTGCGTTCCGCCATGCCGACGATCGAGGCCTATCGACTGTGTCCCGATCTCATCCTCATCCCGCCCGACCGTCCGCTGTATCGGCGGCTCCATGAACACATGCAGGCGGTGACCGACCGGCTGTTTCCGACGACCGAATGGAGCAGCATCGACGAGTTTTACGCCGATACGACGAGCCTCCAGAATCTCCATCCGGATCCCTTCGACATGGGACGGCGGTTGAAGCAGGCGATCCTCGATGACACAGGATTGCGGTGCACGGTTGCGCTCGCGACGAGCAAGACGGTGGCCAAGATTGCCGCCGATGCGGCCAAGCCCGACGGACTGGCCGTCGTGCCGCCGGGAACCGAAGCGGCGTTCCTCGCCGATCGACCGCTTCGTGCCCTCCCCGGTGTCGGTCCCAAGACCGGCGCGCGGCTACAAGAGCTCGGCCTCCGGGTGATCGGCGATCTCTTCGATGTCCGATGGGAGCAGCCGCTTCGTCGCCTCTTCGGCTCCAGGTTCCACTGGATTCGTGAAGCGGCGCAGGGAATCGATGGCGAACCGGTCGTGGCGGATCGGGAGTCGAAGAGTCTCAGCCACGAAACGACGTTCGAGCAGGATACGGACGCCCTGCGGGATCTCGAAGAGGTCCTGCACGGTTTCCTCCGGACGCTCGCCCGCGACTTGCGTCAAGAGGGGCTGGCTGCCGCCTCCTGCACGGTGAAACTCAAGGACTCGCGTTTCGTCATCACGACCAAGCAGCGGCGGTTCTCCCGTGCGTTGAATTACGACCCCGACATGTGGCCGACTGTTCGACAGACGCTCCGCGAGGCCATGAAGCAGGGCACCAAGTATCGTTTGGCCGGGCTGGCTCTGGCTTCATTGGTTACGGCATCTCCGGGTCTCTTCGAGAAAAAACGAAGCCAAGCGATCGAGGCGATGGATCGGATCGCCGCCCGCTATGGGACGGCGGTGATCGGGTTGGGTGGCGTCGACCGAGAATAGCTGCGGACCTTTCTAATTGCCCACGCAGTGAGTATGATGAATCCATGCAAAAAAAGCTCATGTCGGCGGAGCGGTTGCTTCCGATTCTCGACGACGCACGCCGCGACAAGAAACGCATCGTGTTCACCAACGGCTGTTTCGATCTACTGCACATCGGACATACCCGGTACCTCGAGGCAGCCAAGTCCCTTGGCGACATCCTGATCGTCGGTGTCAACAGCGACGAATCCGTCCGGCGCCTGGACAAGGCGCCGGACAGGCCCATCGTCCCCGAAGCGCAGCGGGCGGAAGTGGTGGCGTCCCTGGGCTGCGTCGATTATGTGGTAATCTTCCGCGAGCCGGATCCATTGCGGCTCATCACGACGTTGCAGCCGGACGTGCTCGTCAAGGGCGGAGATTGGACACCGGACCGTATCGTCGGACGCGACGTCGTCGAGCGCCGAGGCGGCGTCGTGAAAACCATCCCGCTGGTGCCCGGAATGTCGACGACGTCCCTGATTCAGCGAATCCGCTCACAATCCTGACCGACTCTGATCCGTGACTCTCGCGACCCAATGGTCCATTCCCATCGTCACCGCGTTGAACGGGGAAACCGGACGTCCCTGTCTGACCGGTCTGCACGGTTCGACGGCAGGCTTCGCGCTCACGTCCTTGATGCACCATCGGATCGGTCCGTTGAGCGCCAAGCCCTGGCTGATCGTCGCTCGTTCCGATGAAGCGGCCGGACGCCTCTACGACGACCTCGTCTTCTTTCACGGCCTGATGGGCCTTCCGACGGCATCGCTCGCCTTGTTTCCCCGATGGGAGACGTTGCCCTACGAGTCGACCGCGCCCCACGTCGGGCTGGTCGCCAGGAGGATGACAGCCCTGCACCGGATTCAGACATTGCCTGCCATCCGAGTCGTGACGTCGATCGACGCACTGATCCAGCGGCTGGTGCCGGTCGACACGTTCATGCAGTCGCTCCTGCAATTCAAGATCGGAGGATCGATCGAGCGGGAAATGTTGACCGGCGGCCTTCTTCGGCTTGGATATCGGAAAGTCTCGGTCGTCGAAATCCCGGGAGAGTTCAGCGTCCGGGGCGGCATCGTCGATATTTTCTCCACCGCCTACGACAACCCGCTTCGGGCGGAGTTCCTCGGAGAGACGATCGAATCGCTGCGGCTGTTCGATCCGGCGACGCAGAAATCGACGGCGAAACTGGATCATGCGCTCGTCCTTCCGGCGCGAGAGTTCATGAGACCGGAAGCGGCGCCGGATTCACTTGCGCCGATTCCGCCGGATGCCGAGTGGCGCGCGCCGGATCTGTACCGGCACATGGATGTCCTTCTCGACTATTTTCGAGAACGCCCGTTGATCGGATGGGACCAGCCGGATGCGTTGAAGCAAGCGAGCGCCGATCTCTGGGAAACCATCGACGACGGCTACCTCCGTCATAGCGACCGGGACGCTTCGATTCCCTATCCCTCTCCTGAACGCCTGTTTCTCACCTGGGGACAAGTGGAACAGGCGACGGCGTCCTGTTCCCAACTGGCCCTTGAACCCTTGGCCGAAGCCGATGGGTCGTGGCATCCCGTGCAGCCATTCCCCGCTCAACTGCCGGCCAGCGCCGGGTTGGGCGCGCGGGGAACGCCGTTCACGCAGACCTTGTCCATCCTGGAGCGATTACGGCAGGACAGCCGGGTCGTCCTGGTGGCGCGCAGCCGAGGCCAGGTGGATCGCCTCCTTGCGCTCCTGCGGGAACATGACGCGCCGGCCGTCGAATGGACGGCCGGTGCGTGGAACGCTTTGCGGGAGACCCGCGCGCCGTTCTCCGTGTTGTACGGCGAGCTGTCCGCCGGATTCCTGTCGCCGGAGCTGCGCATCGCGATCCTCACGGAAGAAGAGCTGTTCGCCAAAGGCGCCCGGCACAAGCCGCAGGCGAAGAGCAAAGCGGCGACATTCCTCTCGTCGTTGGAGGATCTCAACGTCGGCGACTATGTGGTGCACGTGCAGCACGGCATTGCGAAGTACCGGGGGCTGAAGCGCCTGTCCGTTCAGGACTTCGACAGCGATTATTTGATCCTGGAATTTTTCGGTGGAGATACACTCTACGTCCCGTTGGATCGTTTGAACCAAGTCCAACGCTACAGCGGCGCGGAAGGACATGTCCCGCGGCTCGATCGACTCGGCGGGACCAGTTGGGCCAAGACCACGGCGCGGGTCAAGAAAGACATCGAAGAAATGGCCCACGAGTTGATCGACCTCTACGCCAATCGCGAGTTGGCCAAGCGCCAATCGTACGGGTACGACAGCACGCTGTATCATGAATTCGAAGCGGCGTTCGAGTACGAAGAAACGCCGGATCAACTCAAGGCCATCGACGATATTACTCAGGACATGGAATCGAGCAAGCCGATGGACCGCCTGGTCTGCGGCGACGTGGGGTACGGCAAGACCGAAGTCGCGATGAGAGCGGCCTTCAAGGCAGTGGAAGGCAATCGCCAGGTCGCCGTGCTAGTGCCGACCACCCTTCTCGCCCATCAGCATTACGATAACTTCGCCGAACGCTTTGCGCCCTTTCCGACCAAGGTCGCGCTGCTGTCGCGATTCCAATCGCCGAGGGAAGCCAAGGCCATCCTCAAGGAGGTCGCCGCAGGAACGGTGGATGTCGTGATCGGGACGCATCGCCTGCTGCAGAAAGACGTGACCTTCCGCAGCCTCGGACTGGTCATTATCGACGAGGAACAGTGGTTCGGCGTGAAGCACAAAGAGCGCTTGAAGGCCTTGCGGACGCAGGTGGACGTGTTGACGCTCACCGCCACCCCCATTCCCCGCACGCTCCAGATGGCGATGGCAAGCGTCCGCGATCTTTCGATCATCGACACGCCCCCGGCGGGTCGGCTGTCGATCCGCACCCAAGTCGTCCGGTCGAGCGACAAGCTGATCCGCGAATCGATCCTCCGCGAATTGGGACGGGGCGGTCAGGTCTATTTCGTCCACAACCGCGTCGAAACGATGGAACGGACCGGTGCATGGCTGCAACAGGTCGTGCCCGAAGCCCGCATCGTGATGGCCCACGGTCAAATGGACGCGAAGCCGCTCGAAGCCGTGATGCTGAAATTTCTCCGCCGCGAGGCGGACGTGCTGATTGCGTCCGCGATCATTCAGTCGGGCATCGACGTCCCGAACGCCAACACGATCATCGTGAATCGGGCGGACGCGTTCGGGCTCGCCCAGTTGTATCAATTGCGCGGACGGGTCGGACGCAGCGGGGATCAGGCCTATGCCTATTTCCTCATTCCGGACGAAGGGACGCTGTCCACCGACGCCCAAAAGCGGCTGACGGCGATTCAACAATTCACGGAATTGGGCTCGGGCTTCCGCATCGCCGCCGCAGATTTGGAGATCCGGGGCGCGGGCAATCTCCTGGGCAAACAACAGTCCGGTCACATTGCGGCCGTGGGTCTCGATCTCTACATGCAGATGGTCGAGCAGGCGGTGCACCGCTTGAAGGGTCAGATCGTGGAAGAAGAAGTGGATCCGACGCTTCGTCTGAATCTCTCCGCCTACATCCCGGAGGACTATGTCGCCGATTCTCACCAGCGGCTGTCGTTCTACAAGCGATTGTCCTCCTGCGGTCAAATCGGCGATCTGGCGTTGTTGCACGGCGAACTCCAGGACCGCTACGGTCTGCCTCCGGAACCGGTGGAGCGCTTGTTCGAAGTCATGCAGCTCCGTCTGCAAGCCAAGTCTTTACGGCTTGCGTCCATCGAATTGAAGACCCAATCCGTCGTGGTCACGTTGGATGCCAAGAGCCGCGTCGATCCCACGGCGGTGCAAGCCTTGATCGACCGCCATCGGACGCGTGTCCGGTTCCTGTCGCCGCTCTCATTCGAGCTGCAAATGCCGCATCAAGACTGGCCTTCCATCTTTCAAGAACTGACCGCAACCTTGCAAAGCCTCGGAGTCTGTGATACCAACACGACAGCGAAGACGCGAGATCAGTGATGAACCAAGGTGTCCCCGGCGCATGAATTCAGCACCTACCCGCCCCGCTTGCCCCGCAACAGTTCGTCTTCTGGGCCGCTCGACGGTCTCCTGCTGCGGCCTGCTGTGGCTGCTCATCGGTTGCAGCCAGCCGCCGACGGAAGAGCGGGTGGTGGCGTTCGTGAACGGCCGGCCGATTACACAAGTCGAATTCGAAGCCGAATGGAACGATCTCCCCGAGGCCACGAGAGCGCGCTACGAGAAGGAGGGCGGGAAACCTCGACTCCTCAGCGAAGTCATCACCCGGGAGCTGCTGCTGCAGGAAGCGCGCAAGCAAGGGCTCGATCAGAACGATCAGATCCGAGACCGGGCCAGGCGCTACAAAGAAAAACTCATGCTGGATGAGCTGCTCAAGGACCGCATCAAGACCAAGATCGACATCACCAAGGAGGAACTGGAGGCCTATTACGACAAACATGCGCGCCAGTTGCTCACGCCCTTGAAGGTCCGGGTCTCGATCATGCTGCTTCCGAATTTTTCCGCAGCCAAGGATCTGGAAAAGCAAGTGAACCAGGGCGGCGACTTCGCCAAGTTCGCCCAACGCTACTCTATCGATGCCAAGACCAAAGCCAACGGCGGCGACCTGGGTCCCTACCGAAAGGACTTGGTCGCACCCGAAGTCGACGAAGTGATTCGGCAACTGAAACCCGGCATGATCAGCGCGCCGATCAAGACGGATGCCGGCTATTATCTCGTCAAAATCACCGCCCTTGACCCGGAAATCATCCAGGCGGACCTCGCGACCAGGGAGCGGCTCAGACAGGAGCTGCTCAATGAAAAGCGGCAAAAGCGATTCGACGACGTGATCGCCGACATCCGGGCGAAAGCCGTCGTGAAGATCGCGGACGCGTCGCGGTATGGCGGGAGCGACGTCGCCAACCGCTAGAAGCGTGTCGAGCTTCGTGAAGCGTGATGCGTGAAGCACAAGAGTTTCGCGTTGCATGTTTCACGTTGCAGTTTGTCGAAATCCGGAACACGAACTCGAAACACGAAGGCGAACGGCGAGATACGCCAAGCCCGCCTGACCCCCTTCCTCCTTCCTGATCGAATCCTGTAGAATCAATACTCATATGAACCCGGGGCAACCCGCCGTTTCGGGCGCCGGCCCGCGCCTTTCTTCCCTTGCCATGATCCGGTCGAGCACAATGACGATGTTGTGGCTGACCATCCTCTGGATGGGCTGGGATGCCTCGCGCGCCGCGACGGTCTATGCGGCGCAACTCGAAGATCGGATCGTGGCGGTCGTCAATTCCGATCTCATCATGCTGTCCGACATGAAACGGGAGATCATGCCTGAACGGGAACGGCTGCAGAAGCGGTATCGCGGGCCGGAGCTGGAGCGGCGGATGAAAGCGGCCGAGTCCGAGATGTTGACGGCCATGATCGAGCGGCGACTGCAATTGCAAGAAGCGAAGGCGCGCTCTGTGGACGTGAGCGATCAGGAAGTGAAACAGGCGGTCCTGCAGTTGAAGCAGCAGGGAGAGAAGATCGACGACAAGGATCCGGTGAGTCTCAGAGGCGTCCGCGAACAGTTGACGCTGCTGAAGGTGGTGGATCGCGAAGTCCGGAGCGGCGTGATGGTGGCCGATCCGGAGATGAGACGCTACTACCAGGAGCACCGGGATCGGTTCTCGCTGCCCGAAGAATATACGCTCAGCCAGATCCTCATCCGGCCCGTTTCATCGGACGAACTCTCCGGCGCCCGACAAAAGATCCGGGAAGTCGTCGCGCTGCTCAAGCAAGGCGAGTCGTTCGAAGACCTTGCGCTTCGATATTCCGACGGGCCGACCGCCGCACGCGGCGGCAAGTTAGGGCTCGTGCGACAAGGCGAGCTGCTGCCTGCCATTGAGCGCGCCGTCTCGACGTTGGTCCCGGGCGGGATCTCCGATGTGATCGAGTCCCCCGATGGACTGCACGTTGTCCGCTTGGAAGACAAGAAGCCGAAGCAGTTCCGTCCCTATGACGAAGTCCGCATGGAAATCCAATCGCTCGTCTTCCAGCAAAAAAGCGAGGACATGTTTCAAGCCTGGTTATCCAACTTGAAGAACAAGGCCTACATCGAGATCAAGTTCGATTCCGTCGCTGCTTCAACGCCGCCCACAGCCGATCCCTCCCCTCGCCGGTTACCGACGAATACGCAATGAACGGCATGTCCTCGGCCAGGCCCAGTCCTGCCCGCAACTCTCGAAGCGCAACGACGCGTTGGCTGGGCTTCACACGATCGACTTTCGTCGCGGCGACGATTGGGGAGCACCCGACTGATCTCAACCACTCGACCGTCTCTTGATCCCGAGCCGGAATGCCGCTCTCCACGAGAAGGACGACGGACCAGAGCCGACCCGGACGGGTGAGATACTGCTCGATCAAGGGGGCCCACTGGGCTCGCACCGATTTGGAGACTTTCGCATAGCCGTATCCTGGTAAATCGACGAGCAGTATTCGCGGCAGGACGGCGTCGTCCGTCGTGACGGAAAAGAGGTTGACCGCTCTGGTCTTTCCCGGCGTTTTGCTGACTTTCGCCAGCCCTTTCCGCTGCAAGAGGGAATTGATCAGTGAAGATTTGCCGACATTCGATCGGCCGACGAACGCGATTTCGGGCAGATCACCCTGCGGAAATTGCTCAGGATCGACGCAACTTCTGATAAACTCAGCGCTCAGGATTTTCATCGGCATGAGGACGAACGTCACGTTTCTGATACCCATCCATCAATGAAGAAGTCAACCGCGCAGCGCCGATCCGGCCTCATGCTGCCGCTGATCCTGTGCCTCGGACTTCCGGCGGCGGCATTAATATTTGTTTGGTTGGTCACAATGCCGGACGTGTCCAGCCTGCGCCGCGCCAATCCGACGAGCACCGCTCTGATGGAGAGCCGGCAGGCCCAAGCCAGGGAGCAAGGCCGTCAAATCGGCCGGTACTGGATCTGGGTCCCGCTTTCTCGGATTTCTCCCCACCTACGCCGGGCCGTCGTGGCGGCGGAGGATGCGTCGTTCTTCACCCATGAGGGGTTCGATTGGGAAGGAATGAAAGAGGCGGCATTGTACGATCTGGAGAAGGGCGAGCTCAAGCGCGGCGGCAGCACCATCACGCAGCAGTTGGCCAAGAACCTTTACTTATCTTCGGAACGATCGGTACTCCGCAAGGCTCACGAGGCGCTGATCACCCTCTCGCTCGAGCAACAGCTCACGAAGGACCGCATCCTGGAATTGTATTTGAACGTCGCGGAGTGGGGGAACGGAGTTTACGGCGCCGAGGCGGCCGCGCGGCATCACTTCAAGAAACCGGCGCGCGAGCTGGACATCGACGAAGCGGCTTGGTTGGCCGCGATCCTGCCGTCGCCGCGCCGCTACGACCCGATGCGGAAAACCGCCGCGCTCACCCGACGCTACGAGCGCATCCTGCAGCGCATGACCCGGGATACGATCCAGCGGACGGCTTCTTAAATAAAAGTCGGTTGCCCTCGGTTTCGCTCGCTGTACCTCCCGAAGCGATCCTTCCGGGCTCGGCCGGGGGAACTTGCGCCCTACACGCTCCGCATTCGTCGCGGAGGGCGCCCTTCTGGAATTTCTTCTGCTGCGATCACGCGATCGCAGTGCATCAGTCAGTTCCAGCTTTCCTTCCCGGCCGAGCCGCGGCGGATGCCTCGCTTCTCCGGTAATGCTCGCTCACCCCGAGGGCAACCTTCATAGCCTTCGGCGGTATCGAAGTAGCGAGTGAAGCTTAGCTCGCCTTCTTTTTCTGCCCCGTCATCAGCACCTTCAGACGCGCTATGCTAATCGGCTGGTTCTCGAACGCCATGGACTGGCTCACCCGCTCCAGCAGGACTTTCCGATGCGCTGCCGCTACCCTCGCCGAGGTATTGTGCTGCTTTCGCCACGCTTGCAGACGTGCCTCAGCTTCAGCAAGATCGACTGAGATGTTGAACTTTTTACTCATGCAGGGAGTTCATTGAGTGTAAAAATCTCACTGAGCAAACCCAAATAGCTCGCCTGCGCCATATCGCCTCCGGACGCGTTCTTTATCTGTCTTCCTTACCTTATCGGGTATGGTCATTACTTCTCCCGCAGCTCTTGTAAGAAATAAGGTGCCGGGAGTCTAGGGGGAACCAAATGGCTGGTCAATTTTGATGCGTCACGGAGATTTCAAGAGCGAGAGTAATGCCGCTTCTCACACTCGAATCCTTTTTGTGGGTAGCGTCATCGATTCGTTCGAGTCTCTTCCAGGGCACGGGTGGCACGGCAAACGGGGCGCCCCGCCGCGCGGAGCGGGGGACCCCACACCGGGCGGGGGTGCGAGCACGGTGGGCTGTTCGCCGTGACAGGACCCGTGCCCTCATACTCATGGCGCTTCGGCGTCTCCGACTTCGCTGCACTCCCGTTCGCCGAAGATCGCAGACTCGTGCGTGTAGTGTTTGA
>DATFDJ010000061.1:0-38111 GCA_035252115.1 Nitrospira sp.
CCGTGTCGCAGTGCCAGTGTGGCTGATCATCCTCTCAGATCAGCTACCCGTCGAAGCCTTGGTGAGCCGTTACCTCACCAACAAGCTGATAGGGCATGAGCCCATCCAAGAGCGCGATACCCACGGTATCGCTTTCCTTCCCGAACCGCAGTTCGGGAAGCGTACGCGGTATTAGCTAACCTTTCGGCTAGTTATTCCCCACTCGAGGGTAGGTTACCCATGTATTCCTCACCCGTTCGCCACTGTACATGTGTATTGCTACACATTCTCGTTCGACTTGCATGTATTAGGCGCGCCGCCAGCGTTCGTTCTGAGCCAGGATCAAACTCTCATATAGGTGTTGTTCTAGAATTGGACCAAGGGCCACCACTTCAATACACCTTACACCTTTGCTCATCGTCCTCTATTCAGTTGTCAAAGAACAACGCGTTCTTCACGCGAGCCGCGCACTATACAACGCGCGACATCACGTGTCAAGGGACGTGCTCGGAGCTCTTCGCTTCGGGTAGTTTCCCTTTGAAACCGCACCGTGACTCGCCGTCAGGCGCGGTCAACAGGCAGGAACGCGAAACCGACGATTACGATAACAAGATCGACTTGGTCGCGTCAAGAGGGATGCCGGCGCCATATTCCTCGCGGGAATCAACGATCGGATGCGACGTCATCGAAAGAAGATGCGCGTCTCATCTCGAAGGTCAATAGTGATACGAGAATCCTCCGACGAGATGATTGATACTATAGACGCCGCCAAACCCCGCGAGGCCTGCAGGTCCGACGAAGTTAAACGTCGCTCGATTGTATTTGTACTCTGTGAACATGGACACGCGTCCGGTCATATAGTAGCGGACTCCACCCAGCACATTGAGTCCTGGGACAAAATTGGCGTGCGCGCTGAAGTTGCTGTTTGACGCATCAAGCCAAAAAATCCCGACTCCGACTCCGGCATAGGGCTGCAACCGGCAGAATTCCCGCTCATACTGAATCGTGAAGCGCTCCGTCACCTGCTCCGCCCGCTCCAGCTTTCGTTCGCAAGCCAACTGTGCCCGGGCAATCGCATTGATCGCCAACGTCGTCACACTGACGTGGCTGCCCGGCGCGGAACCTTCCTGTTCGACATGCGGCGTCGTACGGAACACCTCGGCTTCCACTCCGAGCCAACTCAGTTGCTCGGGAAAGAACCCGCCTGCTTTCGCCCCGACCACGGCCGAGTCTGCAAGATTGCGATTACCGAATGTCGCGCCGTTGAACGTCGCGCTGTTGTCGGAATCGAATTTTCCACCGAACGTATATCCGCCGAAACCGGCGAAATAACCTTCACTCGGTTTGACAATGACTTGTTCGTATCGTACCGGCCTTTCTGCTAATGAAGGATCCTCAAGCGGCGTCCGTTCCGGGGCGGAGATCTGTTCACGTTGCGGCACTTGAACGCGCGGAGGTGTCTGCGACAAAACAACCGGCATCGTCATCAGACCCCAGCACAGAGATACCGGACCGATCATTGATGCGGCTAATCGCAATCGCTTATTCATGAGAATGTGTCGAAAGAAGTTATCTGAATTCAGCGTGGCTTCTTAGGCGGATAATCTTCAAACGCTTTCGCGATCGCCTTCTTTCCGAGCTCGATATTTCCCTGCGTCGTATCCTCCAAGGGAGCCACGATCGTCGCACGCCACATCAATTCCTTCTTGGCCGGCTCAACGAGATCCACCAGCAGCGTGCCTTCTTTATAGTCATAGGTCATGACCCCGCCGTATCCCGCTCCCCACCCGTAGCCACCTCTCCAGCCGTAGGGCCCGGCCGGCGGTCCCGTACTTTCGATTCGCTGCTTGTCTTTGACTCCCACCCAGTAGTGAACGAGGAGATCGGGCTGTTGCAGCGGTTCGACCCGCTCCAGTCCCTTCTTGGTCAGTTCCTCATCGATCGCGCTCTCGATTCGCCCGCGCGTCAGGGAGTTGTCGAGCACGCCGCCTCTGTTGAGATCCGTCATCCCTCCGAACGCGAACGTCTTGAACTTCGTGAAATCCGCCGTCGGATCATGGTCGGTCTTGACGTCGATCGCCGTACATGCGCACAGGATCAACAGAACCAAACCCGACCAACCTATCCATGTTCGAACCGTCCTGCCTATGCTGCTCGACATGTGAGGTTCACGGCCCAGCCGGCCTTTTTTGAGCTTCGCGCTCGATATCCCGCATGAGCCGCCGGAAATCCGGATCGTTGCGAATGAGCGAGGACGCCGCTCGGACGAGCCGGTCGATTTGCTCATCTTTCAGATAGAGCGTCGTCGGAATGCGCATCAACGAGGCCCGCTCGTCCAGATCGGGAACTTCGGCCAAGCTGGCATTGATGAAATAGATTTCTGCGCCCGGTGCGAAGGGACTTCCCTCCGGTCGCTCCAGCTTCAACATCTCCTGCCACTTTTGTATACCGAGCCGGAGCAACGCGACGGTATCGAAGGAGTAGCGGTTGATCGGCACATCGATGAGCGAGTTCATCGCCTTGGAAAGGACCGGAACGTGATCGCTGCGAAATTCCATCACGTCCGGGCTGGTCTCCGCATTGACGGCGAGGACGACGAACTTCCGGACGTTTTTCACACCCGCCTGCTTGAGAAGCGCTTCAACGTTGCCTGCGACGCCACTACCCTCGAGAATTCCTCGCAGAGCCAAATTATCCGAGAGGCCGCCGTCCAGCAGATGGATGTACGGCCGCTTCTTGGTGTCAAGATACGACAGCAGCTCATTGGCCCGCTGACCTCCGATACCTCCGCGTTCCTTCGCTTGTTCGAGCCATGCCGGAACTTCATAGGCACAGTTCCCTGCAAAATTTTTGAGGGAAATCGGACTGAGCACGAGCGGCAGCGCCGCGGATGAGGCGGATGCCATGGCAATCGGCAATTTGTAGAGATCCGAGCAGATCAAATCGAATTGGAGCTGATTGAACTCGAAGCGTGAGAGGGTCGCCATATCGGACGAGTGAATAATGAGAAACGGACGCTGGTTGTGCGCCGCCAGATCGGCATACGTTTTGTGGTCGAACAGCGCTTCGTCCAACAACTCGGCCAGGAGATGGGCGCGCCCGAAATACGGCGACCACAGGCGAATCCAGTTGCTGGGCGACTGAAACACCCGCTCCTTGAGCTCCTTCTCCCAGTCCTTCCGCAAGAACCGATATTCAAAGTCATGAAAAAT
The DNA here is from genome assembly GCA_035252115.1 of Nitrospira sp. GTDB lineage: Bacteria > Nitrospirota > Nitrospiria > Nitrospirales > Nitrospiraceae > Nitrospira_C. The sequence goes on from DATFDJ010000061.1 coordinate 3,192, forward strand.
CTGATCGCGATAGAGCGCGTAGTAGCCCGCCGTGAAGGTGCCCCCGGACAGGGCATGAATGACATCGACTTCATCGAGAAGACGCTTTTCCTTCCCTTCCCAGACAATCCTCTGTTGCGCCAGTTCACGGAGGGCACCGAACGCCAACGTCGATGCCCTCGTTCCGCCTCCCGAAAAGGCGGCGAGGATGATGAGGCTGTCCGAATTGTCGGCATCCGGCGGCGCCAGATTGATGAAGCGATAACCGCCGGCCGGTTCCCATTTCGTCAGAGGATCGTTGAGAGTGGGGCGGAAATAGGAGCACCCAAGATTCAGCACGAACGCAAGAACGATGAGGCAACGAGACAGGACGAGAACCGTATGCCGCGGCCGCCGCACGTGGACAGCTTGAATGACGTTCATAAGTTCATTCGCGAGACTCGTACATGGGGCAGGCATCCCTCACAGGTCCCCGTGAGGGATGCCTCGGATCGTTTCCATCTCACCCGGCGATCAATACACGAGGGGAATCTGCTGGGCCAGTTCCATCTTGATGAGAGAGCGGAGCTTGGTTTCCATTTGAATGTACCGAGCGGCCTTCGTCGCCGGAATGGCCTTCTCCAGCTTCTCGGCATAGGATCGCTTCAATTTCACCTCTTGCTCTTCGACGGAAATGGCTTCGTCGAGCAGCTTCTTCGCGGTGTCGTTCGGGATCGATCCCTTGTTGAACGCGTCGGCATATTCCATGATCGTTTTCCCAAGCTGCTGATTCATCTGCTCCAGGTCTTTTTGATACGAATCATAGATGGGCCAGAACTGCTTGCCTTCCGCCTCCGACAGTTGCATGTTTTCGGCGATCAGGAGTTTCTTATCCGCCTTCATTTTTTGCTTCAAGATCTCCATGTTGGTATCGGACATCCGGTTTTCCGCCATAGCGGAAGTCGCCAGAAACATCGCGCCAGTCAGGAGCAGTACGAACAATCTGATCATGGTGAGGATCCTTTCCGTTGTGGTAAATGAAACCCAGGCAAACACCTTAATGTTATCCCTGAGCGGCCCGCCATCATGATGGATGGCGGAATGAGTGTCAAGATCGGACACGCCTATTTTCCTTTTGTCAGCAGGTCGACAACAGCGGCACGCAAGTCGGCCGAAGCAGGATTATTCACCGTTCTTTTCACCACAATATCCGTCGGCCGTACCGGCTTACCGTAGTAGGCTTGGTTCGACTCGTCGGAAACCGCAATGGCGGCTCCATTCAATGCCATTCCGGCAAACATGCCCTTGGTCCGTCCATAGGCCAGAAGATCGCCCGTGATCCCTTCAACAGCCGCGCTTCCACCGGCCGGTCCAAATGTAGCCCCTCCCTCTGCTCCCAGCTTGAAGTCGGACCGATAGAACTCTTCAAGCCCTTTTTGAGTCCTCACGAGGATGATCAATTCCGACGTGTCGGCCCCTGCCTGAAAACCGAAACTTACGGCTGCCACATTATAGAAGGCAGGTTGAGACCACTCGCCCGACTCTCCATCCCTGACAAGCAGAACCCCGGCGCCGCCGGTCCCGCCAAAGATGAACGCGCCTCGGAGCAATTGCGGGCAAATGAAGACGGCTTTGACGTCCTTCACCGAATGGCGAATATTTTCTTGTTGCTCCGGATCCGATGCGAAGGCTTGAGCGGTCAGTTTGGCTTTATCGACGAGCTGTTGCTGTTCCGTCGAGGCGGCAGCATGAGGACTGGTCGCCGCGGCCACGCTCATGGCGAGCAAAAGACCGCCGAGGCACGTCATCGTATGCCGGATAGAACGATTCATCGGTCGCCTCCGTTCCATTCCTCGCTGGTTCGCACGGCGAGGACGCTTCTCATTCGGACTACAATCGGGCGAAGAATACATGCGGCGTGAGAAGCGGTCTACTGTCAGAATTGACAGGGAAAGGATTGCGGTGAGCTTCTATTCGTCGCCTGGGCGCCTGATTTTGCCGTTATCGGGTTTTTCCTTCGGCATCGCCTCCTCGATCAGGCTATTGAGAAATTTGTTCACGGGGGTGTACGTCGACGCCGTCTTTTGATTCAGGAAATCGGAGATCATGCTTCCCAACGTCACTCGTACGGCGTCTTCCATGTAGACGGGGTCCTTCGCAAAGGCTTCACTCTGCATGGTTCCCTCCGCCATGGAAGCCCACAGCAGTTCACCGGTCTTCGTATCCCACAGTTGCACCGACATTCGTAAATTGCTCTGCCGGGTCTGCGAGATGACCACACCAAAGGCCGGAAACGTCCACCGATCGTACATGGTTTGCGTAAAGGCGGCCAGACGGGGTTGAAACACAAATCGAGCGCCGATGGCGGTTCCGATTTTTTGTAACGAGTCACGATTGAGAATGTGGCTTTGTTCTGCATCCGCCCTCATCTGTGTATATTCCGCTGTGAGTCCCTGTTGATTGATTTGCGAAATAGCGTGTTGGGGACTCACGATTTGGATCTGAGGAGCGACTTTGTGCAACACGTCGCCGAGCATGAAGTCCATCCCTACTTCATTGCCGCGAAGTCCGGGCATCGTCAGCGCCCCCAACACAGCAACCGGCTCTTGTCCGAGTATCCCGGGATTGAACGACGGCGAGAACGCCGTCGAGCCGGTTCGCACCTGCCAGCCATAGATTGAACTGGCGCAACCTGTACCGAGCAGACACCCCACAATCAGCCAGGCTCGGACAAACGTGGTGGATCGGGTCGTCATCTCAAAAGTATCGTGCAGAGCCGTCTGCCTTGAATCGGAGGCCGCGGATTATCCCTGAAATCCATTAGGCTGTCCATGGCGATGAGCTGTCACTCTAATACCCTATGCGGTCCCAGAGCGCCGCGAGCTCCGTATCATTCCGGCGACCGTACACGCGCACCGCCTGCTCCGTCCGATTCGTGAAGAAGCCGTCGGCGCCCGTCAATGAGACCATCCACATTTCCCAAGAGTGATCGACCGGCCAGGAATGGACAAACAATCCGGCGCGGTGCGCCTGACCCGTATACCAGGGCCACGTCATCACGTAGCGCGCGGGGACATCGGTCTTTGACCACTCTGCACCATAGGCCCACTGATAGCCCCACGTTCCAATCCCCATACCGACACTCGCCGCTTTTTTGATGATGGCATCCCAGCCGTCTTTGGCCACCATGACCTCGTCGATCAAGAGAAGCCGTGGCACCTGCGGAGCCAATTCTTTGAAACGGGCAAGGCTGTCCGGCTCGAAGGATTGAAAAATGATCGCTGCTCCGTGTTCCGAACCGGAAGGGGTCAACCACCCCCGCTGCGTGAGCACCGCCACAAGCTGCCGCTCGATGCCGGGAAATCGGCCGGCAGCCTTGGTCTCGATGTAGACACCGTGCCGGTGCCCATCGGACTCGGCGATGTCGAGCACGTCCTCCAGACGGAGAATGCGTAATCCGCCGAACGACGTCCTGGCTCTCTCGGGGAAGGCGGCATTGAACCACGAACCGGCATCCAACTGCTGCAGCTCGGCAAACGTGAATGTATCGAGCCTGTCCTTGACGCGACCAGGATAGATCTCTTCGACATTCGTGGTACGGGAGAGAGTGTCGTCGTGCAGGACAATCAATACGCCGTCTTTGGTGCGCTGGACGTCGAATTCCAAATAATCGGCCCCCAGCGCCCTCGCCATGAGAAATGCAGGCTGCGTTTCTTCGGGAGCCAGATAGGAAGCGCCGCGGTGAGCGATGATGGCAGGACGAGGAATCCCGAGCGCGCGGACGAGCATCGTCCCCAATGCCGGTTCACCCAGGAAAAAGAGTCCGCCCAGTAGTCCGCTCATCGAGAGGAACATGGCGGCAAGAGTCAGAACAACGACCTTCGATGCAGTGCCATAGAAGTTCTCACACAGCGCGATAACGGCGCGGAGACTCCCTTTTCTCCATTGTTTCATTGACGCCTCCCCGACAGGGATGAAACATCGATTCAACAACGGGATGGGTCGGCCAGGTATGTATCCAGCACGCCAAAGTGATCGGATCCGGGTGAAGCGGAGACCGTCGCCGGCTGTCCGAACAGTTCCTGCCTGAAGCAACCTTTCGGACCATCCGATGACGTAGTCATGAGAAACAGAAAATCCACGCGCCTCGCCTGACTGATGCCCTTCTGATAGGCCTCCAGGACTTTTTGCTGTTGATGCTCTGGAAGACGCCGCATGGCATCGCGCAATGCCGGAGGGACCTCCCGCACTCCCAGACCGGCAATCACGTTGCGCTCGGGATCCAAGCTGTACACCTCCTTGTCCGCATGCGCGATGGTATAGGTATCTCGAAGACCGGCGCGTTCCAGCTCGCGGTACTCCGGATCGTCCGGTTCAAAATTGAAGTCACCACCGACGATCGTTCCGAGATAGACTCCTCCCGCCTGCAATCGTTGGATTTCTTTGATCAGCACGCGAATCTCATCGAGCCGCCGTTGCTGGTCCCGCTCCATTGCCGCCACGATGCCCTCGAAGTCTTGGCGCTGCACCCGTCCCTGTTCCACGGCTTCGTTGATCTTCCGGATGAAAAACGCATTCCGCTCGATGCCGGAGTGCAGGTGGAGGCTCACCGCGAGAAGTTTCCTGCCGGTGTCCGGATTTTCGATTTCGGCGATCAGGGCATACCGGAGCTCGCCGGTCTGCAGTCCCATGGAGTCGTCGCAACCGCCGAAGCCGCCGCTCAATTTGAGCCCGGCGACTTTTCGCAATTTCAAAGGGGCTTTCGCAAGAACGGCCAGTCCGTTGTTCAGCCCGGGCACGATCGCCAACCCGGGTGCGAGACGCAGACCGCAGGCATCCACTTGGTGCACTTGGTCATATTCGAGACCGAATCGCTTCATGGCCGCGACATAGGCCTCGGCCATTTCAGGAAGAGGATTCACCTCCTGAAGCAGCATCACATCAGGCTGGATCACGGAGAGCTGCTCAAATTGGAGATCGAGCCGGGCCTGGCGCGCATCTTTGGACTCGCTTGCCTTGACGGTGAGGCCGCTAGGCTCAAGCCCGTGGAGCGTGTTGTACGTCAGAACCTTGACCTGCGACATGGGCTTGCCGGTCGGGTCCCGCAGGGCCGTCTCATGTGTGCTCGTACAGGCTGAGCTACCCCACGTTAGAAGTACGGCCATAAGGCGGCAGAGGAAATGTTCCATGTTCAATGTTGAATGTTTCAGTGGAGATACACGCATCCGCAACCAATACTCATTCGTGGACAAATCACAATTCAACACTACACATTCAACATTGTGTTTGTTCTTTTAGAGCTGCGATCGGATCGCCAGATATTCCGTTTCCGGCAACAACAGCCAGTTGGTGACGCCTTTCACGCCGCTCGTTTTTTTCGCGACCTGCTCGGCCCGTGTTCGTTCCTCGTTTCCCGAGACGACGCCGATCAGCACCACACGCCCATCGAGCACTTCGAGATTCACCCGCCCGTACACCACACCGGGAGTGAGGACCAGCGCCGATTCGATCTGCGACTTGATCTCCTGATCGGATATGGGTCCGACATCATGCGAAGCGGGATGCTTGACCGGAAGGAATGCGTCGACCGAGCGGAGTCCTCTTACCTCTCTGGCGGTCTCGAAGACTTGCTTGGCCTGGTCGGCGCTCTCCACATGGCCGATCACATAGGCCCGATCCATGAAGACATAGGTCGAAAGAGCGAGGCCGGAGAGAGCGGGATTGGCGGCCAGCGCGTTCTCCAGTCGTAGCCGGTACAAACGGTCGTCCGCCGTCACGACGTCGGTGTACCCGGCCTGCGCCTTCTCCATGATCGCTCTGTAGGTATCTCCTTCGCAGGCGCTCGATAGGAGCAGCATGACCGTAGAGGTCATACGGACCCGTTGATACATCAGGGGCCATTCCGCAAATCGAAGCTCGTTCCACACGGTCGCTCTCGTTACTCGAGTGAACGCAATTGGGTCCGCAGCACAGAGACCGGCGCAGCGGCAAAGGCACCGTTCGGCTCTATTCTCCATCATAATAACGGAGGAGGCGAGGGCCTTCTCGTGCGATCGGTCGATGTCGGCCGTCCGGTACCCCATCAGTCCGTCGCTGTAGGCGCCGATATTCGCGATGTCGGCGGCATCCCCGGCCTCTCCTCGAACCGACCGGTTGAAGGACTTTCATCGATCCATGCCTTGAACAGTGTGTAGACGATGGCCAGAACGACGGGACCGATAAAAATGCCGACGACGCCGAACGAAATGAGCCCGCCAATGACGCCGGCAAAGATCAGCAGCAACGGAAGATCGGCACCGGTCCTGATCAGGATAGGCCGCAAAATATTGTCGACAGGAGACACCAGAATGGTCCACCCAAGCAGGACCGCAGCCGACGTGGCACTGCCGGTCCAATAGAGCCAGGCCACGGCGCACAGCATGATCGGGCCGACGCCGATTTGTACGACTCCGGAGATAAACATGACCGCAGTCAACAACATCGCGAACGGCATGCCGACGACGAGTAACCCGATCCCGCCCAGCGCGGCATGGATGAGCGCCGTGAGAACCACGCCGAGTGCGATGCCTCGGATCGCTTGCGCAGCCAGACGGACGGCTTGTTCACCCCGCTCCTCTGCGAGACGGGAGCCGAACCTGAGCGCCGTAGTCGCGGCAGATTCTCCGCTCGCATACAAGACCGCCGCGACAATGACCGTCAGCAGGATCTGCGTGAGCAGTAAACCGAAACTGCCGATCTGTCCGGCCGTCCATCTGACGACTCCACCCACGTAGGGGGAGAGCCGTGCCGCCATGTCTTCGCGATTCAACGCGGCAAATTGCTGCCAGCTCGACGCGAGGCGCGGACCCGCAATGGGGATGTTCCCCAGCCAGTCCGGCGGCGCAGGCAGGGTGAAGTGAGAGAGCGACGTTGTCCAGACGGCGATTTGGTCGAAGTTTTCCACAAGAGCCGCAATGCCGACCGAGAATGGAACCAGGAACACCGCCAAGAGAATGAGCGTCATCACGGCGACAGCCATCCACCGTTTTCCCCACAGCATACGCTGAAGCGCGAGCAGAATGGACCAGGTGGGAACCACGATCATAATGGCCCAGATCACTGCGCCGAGAAACGGCCAGAGGATCCAGAGCGACGCCGCGATCAGCGCAAACAGAAAGACCACGGCCAACGTGTCACGAGTCAGATCGGAACGACGATCGTTCATGGTCAAGCGCTGGTTTATTCAGCCGGCGCGGCGGGTCGTGTCAGGCCTAGATCACCGAAGCCATGAAACTGTGTGCCGGAATAGTCAGCAGTGGACATGGCGTTCGCCTCAGTAACCGCTCACTGTGACTGCCACGTAATGCATCGAGAAAGCCATGCCGACCATCGGTCGTCATCACGATGAGGTCGGCTTTGATTTCCAGTGCCGTTTCGTGGATGACGTCGATCACCTCGCCTGAGCGAACCAGTCTCTTCCACTTCCAGCCGGTCACTTGAGGCGGGAGGATATCCGGCATGCTGTCCTGATCTCCGACATGGAGCAATGTATAGATGCCCGCCTGGCAATGCAGCCGCTGCGCCATCCGTACGGCGGCCTGGACGGCCGGCTCGGCCGAGGGAACGGCCGCGACAGGGATGAGGATATTGTGCAGCGAAATGGACCCATCGTTGATGGACACAAATCCATCGATGCCTTTGGGGACAAACAGGGTCATCTGATGCGACTTACGCGCGATGGGAGCGGCAATGGATTTATTGAACCACAGCACCTTCTCCTTGCTCTGATCCGTGGCGAGCACGATCAAATCCGTATTGTGCGAACTCAAATAGGCGGTCACTGATTCCACTGGATCGTCGTGGATAGCTTGAATCTTTCTGACGCCGATCCCGAGCTTCGAGACATCGGCCGTCGAGCTGTGCGTCGGCAACAGACCCCACCGTTCCAGGGTGGCGCGGACTCCGGGAAATTCCGTCCACTCCCTCTGTTCCTTTTTCGCAACATGGAGGATCGTGAGATCCGCCTTCGCAATCAGGGCGGCCTTGAGGGCATGCGCAAATGCCCTTTCACTGGCGGGACTAAAGTCTGAAGGATGAAACACCTGCTGCAGAACAGCGCCATCGTCGGAGCTTACCGACATACTGCCCTCCTTCTCAGCACGTCACGCACTTTCTTATTTCGCCCTGGTGAATTCGCCGTGATACTGGTCTCCGGTGAGCCGGTGGGTGGAATCGACAACGAGCACGGCGGTTCCTTTGTGGTCATATAACGCCAGCTTGATCGCCCGAATTTCCGTATCACCCGTCATTTCTCCGTCGTGTATTTTCAGTTCTCCTGCGCCGAGCGCGACATCCGATCGAGTCTGGCCGGCAAACATATACGTGCCATTATCCCGAATGATCAGCCGAACCGCGCCTGTCGGAAAAATGGCGTGCGCTTTCGTGATCGTTCCTTCCCAATCGCCCACCACGGGATGGACATCGACTACTTGCACCTTCGTCCAGGACGGATTTCCCTGAGTGGGACCCGTGGAGCACCCGGCCAACAATCCCATGGCGACAAACGTCCGGAACAAGTTTGTCACGTGATGAATGCCGTTCATCCGAACCTCGTCTAACTCACCGTGTAGTCTCGCCCGGTCATACAAGCCGTGAAGGCACGTTTGTACCCGGCGACGCTGGCTTCGTACTTTTCTTCTGCTTTGGCTTGAGCCGCTTCAGCCTGCCGCGCCTGACCTCGTCGCCGCATCGCCCCGGCGGTCCCACCGACGGCCGCTCCAATTGCCGCCCCTTTTCCCGCATCGCCGGCGATGGCGCCGCCGATCGCGCCCAGAGCGGCCCCTCGGGCCGCGCCGCCCACGACTTGGCCGTGTTGCGGCGGTGGCGCAGCCTGCTGCACGGTCTGAGTGGGATCGAATCCGGTTTGTTCCTTGCTCCACTTGTAACAGGCAAACTCGTCCTGTTCCTGCTGTTCCTTGGTCTGTCCCTTGGAGGGATACACAAACACATCGAGTCCCGCCAGCGCTTCTCCCGCCATGAACATCGTTCCCACTGCCATACCGATCAGAAAAAGGGGGTGCATGATGTCCTCCTATGCAGAACCGTTGAATGGCTCAGGAGATTCTTCATTGCTGTGGGACGGTTTGCGAAGCTGATTCAGGAGAACCGGCTTGCCCTTCGCCTTCGTCGGATACGCCGCTGATCAACGGCACATTTCCTAGGATGGCCAGCCGGATCACCATGCCGACCAGGTCGTCGAGTTGGGCAAATCGGGCTGCTGCAACGGGATTGATTTGCGCGCTCAAGACCTTGAAGTATTTTTGGCGCAAGGCAAGATCCGCCTGCTGATTTTCTCCGGACGCCTCCATCAGCCTTGTCGCCTCATCGTCGGTGAGTGCCGCGTTCTTGTTGATAAAGCCCCCCAGCAGACGCAACCGCTTGGCGTCCAACTGCTGTCTTTCTTTGTCGTAGTCGTCGTACACTTTCCAAAACACCTGCCACTGCTTGGGTTCCAATCTCATACCCCGTTCAAACACCTCTTCGCGGTGGTGCGACAAAATGTATCTCACCTGATCCAGATCCACATTCGGGGTCACGCGCACGACGGTGATATCCGTGTCCTTTGCGTGGACCGCGGAACAACCCATCAGGCAGAACATGATGGCGAGAAACCAACATAAGGATTTCATGACTTCCTCCTGGCTTCTTGCCGCCTTTCGAAGCAATGGCTTTGGCGACATTGGCGTACATGTCTAGCATCGTCATCGGAGGCTGCCTACTGTTAAAACTGACAGGGTTCGTATCGACGCCGTCCGTTTGCCTGACGAGCGGCATGTCACCGGGCGCTTCATCCAGGATGGGACGATTACAGTTGTAGATTCGGGGAGACCGACACGAAGGTGCGCCCTGCGACCGCGGCGTGAATGGCGCAAGGCAGATCGGACACCAACTGATCCTTGATGACATAGCCGACTCCTCCGGCTTTCAGACCCTCCCGGAGGAAATCGGGATCGTCATGCACGGTGAGAAAGACGATTTTGGCTCTAATGCCGTTCGTTTTCAAACGACGGGCCGCGTCGAGTCCGTCGCAATGAGGCATGGAAATATCCAAGACGACGACGTCGGGATCCAACTGCTCCACCAGTTCAATCAATCCCAGACCGTCCGTCGCCGCGGCAAGAACGTCGAACTCGCAGGCCAACAACTGCCGTTCCCGGTCGAGCAGTGAGGCATTATCGTCGGCCAAGACAAGGCTGGTTCGTCGTGGAACACTCTTGAGTTCTTGGCTTGCCATGATCGGCTGTGCTGCGGTGAAGGGAAATCGGCGTGACAGATATCACACCGACACAGGGGGAGCCACTGTCAAAACTGACAGGACCGAACGGCGAGGCGACTTCTGAGCTCAGGTCGGCGAAATCACCCGTTCACGGATGGCGAAGTGGATGAGGTCGGCCGTCGACTTCAACCGAAACTGGTCCATCACTTGATACTTGTGAAACGCGACCGTCCGGGGAGTGAGGCGCAAGGTCGCGGCGACCTGTTTCATGGATTGTCCCTGCGCCAGCAATTGAAGAACCTGGCGTTGTCTGGGGGTCAGCTCACGGTGAGCCGAACGCGATTTCTGTCGTGTCATCGCCATTTCATCGAGCCTCTCCGCGAGGGACGGCGTGACGTACCGCTGGCCGGTGCGGATGAGGCTCAGCGCACGGAACACTTCGGAAGCGGCGCAGCTTTTCAGCAGATAGCCGGCAGCGCCGGCGGCCAATGCCCGCGCGGCCAAATCGGGATCTTCGCTCGCCGTGAGGACGACGAATTTCGCCTGCGGCAGGAATTTCTTCAATTCCGTGACGGCGTTCAGCCCGTCCAATAAGGGCATGGCCAGATCGACGATGACCACGTCCGGCTTGAGCCGGATCCCCTCGGACACGAGCTCTTGACCGTTGCACGCCGTTCCCACGACATCATAATCGTCTTTGAGCAATCGTGCGAACGCATCGAGCAACACCACATGATCGTCCGCCAGCAACAACCGCAACTGTTTCATGATTCCTCCGACCGGGCCGGGTCTCAAGGCAGCGGGACGTACGCTTCGATCGCCGTTCCCTCGCCCGGTGCCGACATAATGGCAAGCGCTCCGCCCACCGCGTTGAGCCGCTCCCTCATGCTCAATAAACCCAACCCCTCCGTCGCGTCAGCCGAACCCGCATGGAACCCTTTGCCTTCATCACGTACACGAAGGACCACGCCCGTCGAGCATCGTGTCAGTTCCGCTTGGGCCCGGCTCGTCCCGCTGTGTTTCCTGACGTTTTGCAGGCCTTCCTGCATGATTCGATAGATCGTCAACGCGACGTCTTCCGGCAAATCGCGCGGAACGTCATGATCGGTAAATTCCACCCTGAGACCCGCCGTTCCGACATCCCGGCACAGAGCGCGAATCGCGGCGACCAATCCGAGATGCTTCAATTTCGGCGGATGCAATTCGTGCGACAAGGTATGAATGTCGGAGGACAGCGCGCGCACGCGGCCCTGCATGGCGGCCAACAGACCTTGCTGATTCGGCGTCATGTCCCCGTCGCGGCTCACCTGTTCGAGCTCCACCGAAAGCAAGGCGAGCGTTTGGCTGACATGGTCGTGCAGCTCGCGCGAGATTCTGCGCCGCTCCCCTTCTTGGGCGGAGATCAGTTGCGCACTCAGCCGCCTGAGCGCGTCTTCGGTCTGCCGTTGCTCCGTAATGTCCTTCGCGATCCCGGTCGCAAAGCTGATCCGTCCGTCATGGCCATGGATCAACGCACCATGATCCGCCAACCAACGAACGCGGCCGTCGGGCAAGACGATTCTGAACTGAAGCTTGTATTCGGACGCCGCGCCGCTCAGCCACGCGGTGTAGGCTTCCTCCACCCGACTCCGGTCTTCTTCATGGACGCATCGTATCCAGAAGTCGACATCCCGATAGAACTGTTCGACCTTGTATCCCATGATTTGTTCGACGGCGGAGCTGATGTAAATGAGCCGGTCCGGATTCACGCTGACGAACCAAAAAATTTCATCGATCGATTCCGACAACAAGCGCAGAAGGGTCTCCCGTTCACGGAGATACGCTTCGGAGCTCACATCGGAAAAGAAACCGCGGAGAATTTTGGACGATCGTGCTTTCCCAACGACGGCGACGGTGTCGCGGATCCATACGACTCTGCCGTCGTTCGCGATCATCCTGTACTGCAGCTCGCTGCGAGCGGGCGTGTTCCCCAGGGCCTGATATCGCGACGCGATACGCGCACGATCTTCCGGATGAAGATGATCGAACCAGAAGTCCGGCTTGTACCAGTCCTCCTGCGGGAATCCGAGTAATTTCTGAACCTGGGGACCGACATAGGTCATACGCAGCGTCTTCGCGTCCGCTTCCCATGGAACGAATGGAGCCGATTCTACCCACTCTTTGAGCCGTTCGTCACGCTCCTGAATCGCTCTGACGGTCTGATCGGTCGCTTTCACTTTCTCATGGATGAGCAGCACGCGCAGCCCTTTTGACGGTCCGGATTCGACAAAGCGGCTTCCTCGCACTTCAAACCACTGACCTGTCGAGAACATTTGGCACCTGTGGAGATCGGTCAAGGTCTGGGACCGGCTCTTGAAGAGACGCTGAATGCCGCGTGCAAGGACGGAGGCTCGGGAGATTCCTCGGCGTCCGGATTCCCAACACAGGTCCAAATACTTCGCGCCGGCTCCGTACGAACCGTCGTGTGTGCCGTGTTGCTTCGCAACCCGGCGCCATCCCGCATTCACATAGCGGATAATTCCCTTGTTGTCGATAATGGCAATGTTCGTCGGACAGGCGTCGATGATCGACTGAATGGGCGGCAGGCCTATGGAACTGCTCACCGTTCCAAGCCCGACCTTCGGCTGTAAGTTATTCGCCCGCATGAATCGCTCCGCTAAGGCAACGCCGACAAAGAATCGACGATCGGAGGAATCGTCTCGCTCATCGTCTGCGTCGCCTGATCCGGCGATCAATGAGGAGGAAAGGGTCTTAGCATAGAGAGGGTGGATACGTAAAGGTGCGCTTCCGCAAATGATTCAACCATGACTATTGCGTTACCGTCGCGTAGATCGGTACGACAAATACCTAAAGTGACTCCTGGTACGGTGTTTGCCGGGGCAGGTCGTACAGGATGTCCGCTTGGTGAGATTACCGAACTTTCGATCGGATCGACATATACGGCGCTTCAGGCAGGAGCAACCAGTCGGTGACGTCTCGTACTCCATTCACTTCTGCGGCCGCGGCTTCGGCATTGCGGCGCTCCTGATCCCCCGAAACGACTCCCAGCAACAGCACAGATCCGTTCAAGACTTCGATGTGCACGCGGCTGCGGACGACGCCGGGCGCCAGCGCGACGGCGGATTCGATTTGAGCCTTCAGCGCGAGATCGGATGCAGCGGTTTTAATCGCACTGTCGCTGGATGCCGATTCTTTTATGAGGAGATATCCGTCCACTGAGCGGAGACCCGGCACCAGCCGGGCTGTGCGCAGAACGGCCTCGGCTTGTTCCCGATTGTCCACCTGACCGACCACGTATCCACGGCTCATAAACGCATAGGTCGACAGGGTGAGACCGGACAGTCCGTGCTGTGCGATCAGCGCTTCATGCAAATGGATCTTATGGCGATCATCCTGAGCGATGGTTCTCGGGCTCACTTCACTCTGAGCCGCTTCGGCCATGGCCTTGTATTTTGCGACGCACCCGGGCGATGTGACGAGCAACAACGCCACCGCGAGGAGCCACATCGAGTCCTCTTTATGGACGCTTGGCTTTGGGAGTGAGTGACGAGGAATATTGCAGACCGTCGGCCGTCTGTCCCTGGGCTTTCAGAATACGGTCGTCCTTGCCAGGATGGCGCTGAAGCTGCAGGCTCATGCTGCCTCTTTCCGACTTCGTCGAGAGCTTGCCGTCTTGGAGCTCGAACCGACCGGTTCCGCTGAAGACACCGATCGTCCGAAACGCTTCGAAACGATAGGTTCCGTCGTCCTGAATGCGGAGGGTCACCCAATCCTCGCGCCGATCCGCCGGCGTCCGCACGACGAGTCCCTCCCATGTTCCCGCCACACTTTTTATTTCCGTGATGGGAACGGGCTCGAGCAGCATGGAGCCGGCTGGGTCGAGCTGGCTACAGGCCATGATGACGTGACCCGACAGGACGATCGCGAGGATTGGAACAACGGACGACCGGACGCTCATGCCGACCTCCATGTTCGGAGGATTGTACTCCTATCCGTGACACTCAGATCCTGGGTTACCAGGCCATTAGAGTGTCTTCAACAGTCTGCTAAAACACGTGCGCCTCTTGCGAGGCTTCAATAAACCGCTTCATGCAGTCCGCGGCTCCCTTTCGAATGAGGATGCCGTCCTGCGCGAAAAGGTTGGGGCCTTCTTGGATCGAAGAGCAGGTCCAGGTGAAGAGCGTCTTCTCGCCCGATTGAACATTGTACGTCGCCTGCAATTCAAAGACCCTCTCGGTCTCGCTTCGTCTCCAATCGACATAAAAACGCGTCACAGAGCCCCAGATGGAGAGCGGACTCGAATCTTTGACCGTATAGCCCGAGTGCACCAATTCCCGCCGGAGGGCTTCCGCAAAGAACGCTCCGATGTCCTGAGAGAGAAAGAGGTCCGTTTTCGCAGCCTGATTCGTTTCCACTTCGCGGGGCCTCACGCGATGATCCTCCGCGGGATCGTAGCGAAAAATCGAGACGGCCAGGGCTCCTTCTCCCTTCCATGGATTCGTCGGCTCATAGTCCATGGACAGCATGCGGCCACAGCCGGCACCCATCAAGGCGATGACCACCAGCACGCAGACATTTCGGTTACGATTTCCCGAACCCACCGGACACCTCACCCTCGGAATTCTTCGGCGCATCGCAGGGGCCAAGAGATACCACGTCCGCCGGGTCGGACTCAATTTATCCGCTCACGGAACGGTGGATGTGGCGGGTCCATGAAAGAGCTGGGTGGCCCTCCTGCCCGTTTCATGCAGGCGATCGCCAAACCACGTGAATCCGGCACTGACCATGCTTTGAGTCGACAGCGCCTCCTTTCCTCCTTTTCTCAAGGCGTGCGTGCATGGATTGTCCGTGGAGGAGATCGCGGGATTCTCGTTGAGCACCACGCGAGGAACCAGCAGAGCCAGACCGACGGGATCTGCGACATCGAGGACCTGCCACGCTTTGCTGGCGGCAATGGATTGAAGGTTCGCCGAAACTTTGGGAGCGGTCAGTGGACCGGTCAACCGGATGGGCGCCGCCAGGCTCAGGAGCGCGAGATTGGCCGGCTTGGGAGTGACGATCATGTCCAGCTCTTCTGTCCCGAGGTTCAGACTGCCGGCCGCCGCAACCGAATGATCGCTTGCCTCGATCAACAGTGAATCGGTTTTCATCTCTCCATTCTCGATGTCGATATAGGCAGCCGCACAATGGTACCGGCTGACTTTCTCACGATGCCAGGCTTCCGATAACATGGCGGTCATGAGATTCGATGCCCAGAGCTCGACAAATCGGCTCGCGAGCTTCGCCGGGCCCGCCACGATATCCAGAGACCCATTGGCGGTACCGGCCAACTCCCGGAGCGTCCGGCCTCTTCCCGTTGCCGCCAGCGTCACGTCCGCACTGCCTTCGACCATATTGGTCACCTTGAAGGCTTTGAGCATTCCACCATAATCCAAATTGCTCGTCGTGAGTTCGATTCCGGCCTGGGGCACCGCCGAGACGCCGTCCACGGTCAACAGCCCGGTTGTCATCGCGCCATGGTGCCCGACGGCCCAAGGACCCACCCTCAGAACTCCGTCCTTCAGTGTCGTCATCATGATGACATCTTCCATCTGAACGGGCGGCATCGAGAGGCGCTTCACCGTCCAGTGCACATCCACGTCGGCCGCCTGGAAAGACTGAACCGGTAATGTCCAATCGGGAATGACCCTCTTTTTCGACTCCGCATGTCCGGCAAGCGGCACTGGGACAGGACTCATAAGGTCGACCGCTCCTTCGCCGATCGCCTGCACCGCTTTCTCAGTTTTCCGGATTTCTTTGGCGATGGTGTGCGTGAGCGGGGCGTCGCCTTCCGACTCAGGTTCCGCCGGAGGCGAAAGCTGTTCCAAAACTTTCGGTTCGATGAACTCGGACGCAAAGGTGCCTGTGAACCGAGGACGCGGTCCAGTGAACGCGATGTGCATGCCTCCTTCGATGTCGCTTTTTCCCATTGTTGCGCGAAAATCCGACAGCGTCACTCTGTGATCCCGCACGGTGACGTTTCCATCGAACTCATAGGGCGCCAGACCCGGGATATCCTTGCCGAACACGCCGGCGATCGTGGACAGCGAGGCGCCTTTGAATCTCAACCGAAAGTCCGCCGTTCCCCTCGCCACGGCAAACCCCGTCCGGCCTTGAGCATGGAGTACAGTACCCGGCCCCTGCAGAACCAGATTCCATGGAAGATGTGCCGGCACGGCAAGAAATTCCGTGACCGGCACGCTGGTGATGGTCATGGACAGGGGAAGATTGCGCGCTGCTCCATGGACGGAAAGCATCACGGGAGCGTGCCGCCGACTCGACAGGGTGACTGTGGAGAGCGAAATCGGAATGGCGTCATTGTTGCTCGCCGAGAGACGCCATGTGTGAGGCTGTGCCGTGACATGAAATGCGATCCCGTCTCGCAGTTCTTCGATCGTATGTCCCTCGCTCGTGAGATCGAGCAGCACGTCCGTTGTTCCGGTCACGCGGTCCATTACCTCCAATTCCCGGAGAAGCGCGCCATAATTGAAATCCTTTGAGTGCGCGTGGGCATGAAGCTTGGGAATCGCGTCGGTGTCGTCGAGGACCAGGGATGCGGTGATCCTGCCATGAGGATGAACGGCTGAGCTGGAAACATCCAGGCGGCCCTCTTCGGCTGAAACCTTCAGGAGAAACTGCCTGAGGTTGAGACGATCGGCTTGGAAGCGATCGATGTGCCAGGTGACATGCGCCGAAAGATTTTTCGGCGGGACTGGGATTTCAAGATTCCCCGCGTTCGATGCAGCATTTCCGGCTGTCCGGCCGCCGTCAACATGATCGTTGAAATCAATGGGGCGAATGGAGTGTGACTCGACCTCTGCGGTCAGGACAACACGATCGTCTTGCGCTGCGACGTCGAATCGCCCTTGCCCATCGCTTTTCCCGACCTGCCACGCTACATTGCCGGCCCACGATTGGCGAGGGGCGCCTGTCACGCGACCGCTCAGCCGAAACGGACCGATGGCGGGGAGCGAAGACGCCAGCTCATCCAGACGTTGACCGTCACCGCGGATCTCCAGAGCCATGCTTTCATGCTTCAGCGGCAGACGGATCGTTCCCTGAACCAGGAGATGAGCGTGGCCAGTCCGTAGTCTCAATCCAATCGGCCAGGCCTCGCCGGATGATAAAGCGGCAAGCGCGCCGGTGGTCGCCTCGAAATGAAACAACCGCGAGCCGTAGCGGCCGCTCACGCGCATCCGTCCACCCGACGCGTCGAGCCGCGCGTCTCCGTCATCCAACGACAGCGGGACGTCGCGCTCTGAAAGTGGCTCGCGAAGCAGCAGCGTGGCGCGGCTTGTCCGGAGAGAGACGGTCATCGAGCGGAGAAACTCCCCCTTGGTGGCTCCTCGGGCTTCGACCCTGAATGCGACATCGGAGATCCCGGCTACGTCGTCGGACAATGAACTGAAGACCAGACTGGGATCGAACCCTCTCGCATTGAACGCCAGCGACAAGGCGGGAGCCTTGCCATGTACATCGATGTCCGCATGACCATTCACACGCATCCCGTCCATGCGGGCCTCGGGCACAGAGATATGGAGCGATCCTGTTTCTGCCGTGCACTGGACTCGCAGCGGCCCCACTACGCGGCCTCCTACAACAAGAGATTCCGACGTCATTGTCAGATCGACATCCCATACCTTCAGCCATTCGACCAGAAAAGAGATGTCCTCACTGGACTCAACAGAGCCCGTGGAGACGGCCATGTTGTCCGGCGAGGAAAAATCTCCCGCATCGATGCGTTGAGAGGCCAGGTGTGCGGACAGCCGCTGCCGCCCTGTGTACTGCACGGACAGCTCACCCGACAGATCGCTCGTCCCGACTGTGGCTCTCATGTCGGACGCCGACATGTGGCCCTCCTCCAATTTCACCTGCCCCGACAGGGCAGCCGGTCCCAGAGCGGGCCACTCCACCGCGAATAACGTATTCAATGCGTTTAACCGGCGGGCGGTGAGAGTCAGTTGACCATCAAACCGCGATGTACTCACAGGAAGCCCGATACGACCCTCGGCCTCGAAGTCGACCTCTGGAATCTGTACGGTCAATGACAGGGGCCACCATTCGGTTCGTCCATCGATCAGATCGGACCAGGGGCCGCCTGTCGCGTCCAGCGTGACCGGCACGCTTCGGAATGCTCCGCTCGCGACCAGCCGGACCGGTCGGTCTGGGGCGGCATCCAAGCGGGCTTCATCGATGATGACTCGTTCACGTTCCGTAGACGATGATCCTTGAACGATGGCAGTGGCGCGATGGAGCGAGATGGTATGAATCTGTACGGCGGGCTGGGCGTTCGCTGCGTCCGAAATGTCGGCTTGTGCGGCCGGCGTCCTACCGGTCTTATCGCCGGATTCTTTCTTGAAGCGGACCTCGAGATCGCTGATTGAGAGAGTCGAAATGACGATCGTCCGACGCAGCAACGGCAACAGCGCGATCGAGACCTCGATGGTCCCGGCTTTGACAAAGTCGGAGGACCCGCGCTCAGCCTGCTCCGCAACGGCAACCTGCTGGAGAAGGATCGCCGGCTCGAGCGACAGGGACCACGTGACCGGCCCGCCGATCGTCACCCGCTTCCCGACGGCCGCGCTGATGTTGTCTGCGACCCATTGCCGAACGGCCGCCGATTCAACCCGGAGCCAGAGGAGTCCCGAGACGACGCCGAGAAGCATGATGGTGCTTCCCCAGACCAGGACTCGTGGCAAAGCTCGCCGTCTCGGTTTCAAAATAGTCGATGTGCGGACGTGGCGTGAGGTTGTCGCGCTCTCGTTCAGATTGCTCCACGGCCATGCTCATGGCAGCGTCTCGCCACCACCATGGACAGCATCATGGTTTGCCCCCAGCCGGCGGATAGTTCTCAAACGCCTTCCGGATGGCTTTGGTCCCCAGCGCGATGTTTTCTTCGGTCGTATCTCGAAGGTTTGTCACCATCGTGGCGCGCCAGAGGAGAGTTTTTGTGACAGGGTCGATCAAGTCCGTGATCAGCGTCCCTTCCTTATAATCGCGAGACCTCACTCCCCCATACCCCGCACCGCCGGCATATCCTCGATACCCCCGATACATGCCGATGGTCCCCATATCGTCGAGTTTTTGCTTCTCCTCGACTCCCATCCAATAATGCACCAGGAGGTCGGGAGTCTGATCGATGGCGACCCCGGTCAGTCCCTTTTTGGTCAATTCCCCGGCGATGAGTGTCTCGAGCCGTTTGCGCGTCAGGGAATTATCCAGAATTCCTTCCTGATTGATATCGGTGAACCCCGTGAAGGCAAAGGTTTTGAACCGGCTGAAATCGACCGTTCGATCAAAGTCGGTTCTGACCTCGATGTTCGTACATCCGCCGACCAGGAAACCGAGGATGACCGCCGGATTGATCAGCCATCGCCGCATGAGCGCCTTTCCGTTGTTCCTCCGGACGCCCGCCTCTTACCAGTGGAACGGGAGCGGTCACCGTACGGTCATGGCGCTCGGATTGTTCGGGAGTCTCTTGGATTCGTACGGTTCCGCGACGGTCACTTTGAGCAGCCGCCCTTCCTGAAGCGGCTGCTGGGCGTCCAACCCGTTTGCCACAGCGATCTCCTCTTTGCTCCATGCCGAATGAGAACGGCCGGCGAGCGCATCGATGGTCTCCCCGGCACGCGCCGGCACAAGTCGGATACGTGTCTCCTTGACATCGGCTCGTTCGGCAGCCGTCAGTGGGCGAAAGCTCCTGACGGTACTTATGAAGAGCGGACGGGCGTCATTGAAGCGTTTCGTCTGTGCAATCGCCGCGATTTGATAGACCAGGCCGCCCTGGGCGATCCACGTCAAATCCACGCGTACCTTTCCATCGGCATCCAACTGGGCCTCTGCAGCCGGAAGTCCGTTGATCGTGGTGGTCCGTGTTTGTTGCACGATGGGAACCTTGGATGCCCGCTCCACCGCTCTTGCGCCATCCATCGGATCGGCGCTCTCCGCTGCGGCGCTCAGCGCAATCGCCACATCCCCCGACGGCGCAGCGGCGAGGATCTTGAGCGGTGAATTCGCGATTGCCCATTTCTCGGGAAACTGGATCAGGAAATTGGAGTCCGGATGGATGAATGTGGAGCCTTGAATGATCCCGTTGGCCGCCCGCTGCCCGACCACCAGACCATTCAATCGCGCAAGAAACGCATCACGCGAAGGACTGATGGGCTCGCGACCCGCCTGCTTCAGTTCCTTCGCATGCTTCTGAGTCTTTGCGACCCGGTCCGGAGTCGCCGGATGAGAATCGAAGAAACTATGGCGCTCCGGCCCTTTGGTCACGAGTTGGACTTCCCGTTCGAGGGTCGCAAGAAACGAGGAAAGACCGGCGGGATCCCAGCCGGCTTGTGCCGCCATGTCTTGCCCGATCCGATCCGCCTGCGTTTCCTGACTGCGGCTGTAGGGGGAAAAGATCAGGCTCTGGGTAAAATCGCCGATCCCGCCGATCAGATTTCCGACCAGAGGGCTGATGAGACCGGTCAGGCCCGACGCGATCCCGAACACCACAGCAAAGGGTCCCTGTTTCGAAATCTTTTGTACGCTGTGACGGGCCGCCACATGGCCGATTTCATGTCCGACGACGCCCGCAAGCTCGTCTTCGGAGTTGGTCAACGCCAGCAGGCCGCGCGTGACGTAGATATATCCGCCGGGCAACGCAAACGCGTTCGGGTCGATTTGGTCTGCGACGCGAAATTGATACACGACGTCCTGGCGGGGCGATTCCTTGGCCAGACGCTGGCCCAATGTGTCGAGGTAGCCGGTCAATGCCGCGTCGTCCAGCAGGCCCATCTGTTGTTCCACGTTCTTTGCTTCTTCGGCTCCAATCTTTTTTTCCTGTTCGACGGAGACCATCGTGACCTCGGGCATGCCGCTGACCGGATTCCTCGCGCAGCCGGCCATCGCCGCCCACACGAGAGCAGTCATGAAGCCGCTCATCAGCAAGCGCGCGGCGTACTCGCCGCCCATTTCGCTCTTCTTCCCTATCACCCGGTCGGAGGCCGCAACGCCCGATGAAGCGTGTCGCGAGAATCTCATGTCTTGTGATCCCATCCTTTCACGATGACGCATGGCGTAGAACCGGGGCGAGCCGCTATCGCACGGAGAGGTGCATCACGCCATCGGCCACCACTTGGACCTCCACGCCGCCCGGCACAGGATAGACGCCCAGCGCGTCCAATGTGGTCACCGTTCCTTTCAGCCACACGCCGGGTTCCACTTCCTGCGTGAGCAACGACGACAGTCTGGAGCGCAGATTGTCCATCCGATCCGACAAATCGATGCGTGTTTCCGGTTCGATGCGCGCCAGAAAATCCTGGTGAAACAGCGCATCGGCCGAGTGGACCACCACGTTCCTCGTATCCGTCGTGTAGTTGAACTGCTCGAACCGGAGTATCCGCGTCTGTCTGTCGTAGACGGGCTTTCCCGTGGCATAGAGTTTTCCGTTCATCCCTCCCGTCACGCCCAGCTCGACGATCAGATGCTCGCCGCTCCCATATAACTGAGCAGAGGTGATCTCGACGGCATCGCCGATCGGCGGTTTGTATCGCTGTCCCACCAGCCGCTGTTCCATCCGTCGGTTGATGGCGGCGTACTCGGCAAAGACCGGCACGACAAGATGGAATCCTTCGAAGGAGGTCGGACTCAGTCTCAGCGGCGGGAGCGGCCGATCCTGAGCAGCCGGCGCCGGACCGGAGCGGATCTGTGGCTGCAGAATCAGATTGATGGATGTGCGGATCAGTTGTCCGTCGGCCAGGATGGGGCTGACCTGCGCGTCTTGCGGGTTCAACAGCAGCCATCGATCCTGACCCAGTTCGCGAGGTCTTTGGAGTTGAGCCCATACTTTCTGCGCCCGCGCTCGCGATTCGCTCCGCTCCTTCACCTTGGCATCGATCGCAGCCGCCAACGAAGGAAGCCTGGCTTCCATAATGGACCGCACGATCGGCGTGGCGTCCGTGTTCAAGCCGGTCAGCAGGCAGGCATCGCGAAATTGGGGAGGATCGAACGTCGTGTCGGATTTGACCGTCCAACGGTCCGTCCAGCTCAGACGGGATCGGGCGATCAGCCGCACTCGCTTGGGGGGATCGTTTCCGTACCCGCACCGTCCTTCCAACGTCATGCCGTCGGACACGGCCATCCGGAGCGCAAGACGATATTGTAAGGATGGAAAATCGCTGACCAGGCGATCTTCCGAGGACGTCACGTTGAGCGGTCCTCGCACGACCCAATATTGATACTGAAGGGTCCTTTGATCGGGCAGTGTTCCGCCATCCTGCCATGAATCCTCTTTGCCCGAAGACTGAGCCACCGCCCCGTCGGCCACCGCCACCAGTTCGTTGAGGGGAACACCGACTTCCAAATTGACCACCGATGGCTCCACGGAAGGCGGAGCCGGCGGCGGCACCAGCGTGTCGGTCGGCCTCGGAATCTCGATCTGCTGACCGCCGCACCCCGCGATCCAGCAGGTCATGAGCAACACCGCGGAGACGGCACGAATCATTTTCTTCCGTGGACGAGGCTTATATGGCATCGCACACCAATGAACGCCCGAGATGACACGATGGTCTCGTCAATAGACCAGCGGGATTTCTTGCGCCAGTTGGGCCTTCAGCACCGATCGGATCTTGGTTTCGATCTGCAGATAGCGGGCCGTCTTCGCGGCCGGCAGTACCTTCCCGATCTTCTCGGCATACGTCCGTTTGAGCTTCACTTCCGCATCTTCGACTGCGAGCGCCTCATTCATCAACTTCTTCGCTTGATCGTCTTTCACCGGTCCTTTGTTGAAGGCCTCGGCGTACTCTTTGATCGTCTTGCCGAGGCGGTGATTCACCTGTTCCAGCTCCTTTTGATACTCATCGTACAGCGGCCAAAACTTTTTGCCCTCGGCATCGTTGAGGTCCATGTTTCCGGCCACGAGCAACTTTTTGTCCGCTTTGATTTTCTGGATCAGAATGCCCATGTTGGTATCCGAAGAGGGGCCGCCCATGTTCCCGCCGTTTTTCATATCCGTTCCGTCCTGAGCGAGCACCGGGACGGCAAACAAGATGATTGCGGTCAATGCGAACGAGGCCAACAGGTTCATGACGATTCTCCTTTCTGATGTGAATAAGAGGAAGGGTTCATACGGCAATTGCCGTCAATGTTACGGCTTCTACGCTTGTGTACGCTCGCAGCGAGTAAAATAGACGTACGCGCCGACGGTGACGAAATTAATCACCACGGCCACGATATTCCACGCCATCACCGGCCGAGAACCGATCAGCATCCCGTAATAGACCCAGACGATCTGAAACGTGCCCATGATGGCGGCCATGGTCGGATTCATCCCTACGCTCGACCGGCGCTTCAGCATGGCGATCAAATCCGGGAGGGCGGCAAAGGTCGTTCCGAATCCCGCGACGAATCCGATGATCTCCGTCCATGACATGACCGACGCCCCCGGTTCATGCATTCCGCTCGCTTCCTAGTTACCCTCGATCTTCAAAAGATGAAAGCCGTACGGCTCCAAATCGACGTACAAGCCGCTGTCGTGCAGCTCATCGCCGGCCCGCTCGAACACCACCGTCCGGACCGGATCGATCAATCGCCATTGCCGTCCTGCAAAGCCCGACCATGGCCATTTGACCTGAGCCTGGGCCCGGGTCTCCGAGAGATTGACGACGATCAGATGACGGTCCGACCCCTTCTCCCAGCACCAGGCAACCACATTGCTGTAGCTGTCGTTGCCCGGCCATCCCGTTTGCGTGCACAATTTCCACTCCCCGTCCTTGAAATCCCCCTCCCGCAGGGCCTGCAGCAGATTCTTATAGAAATGATGCAGCCTCTGATCGCGAACTTCGTCAGGGCGGCGGCGCAAGAACACGGGCAATTTCACGCGGCGCCCGTCGAATTGCCCTTCGTGAAACAGCTTGGCGCCCGGCAGCGTGGAAAAGACGACTGCGGCCGCCATGGCCTTTCCGGGTGGAAACGTTGCCGCGGCGCGCGGTTCGTCATGGTTCTCAATGAACCGGACCAGCTTTTCCTGATAGGGTAAATCGGCGCAGAGATGGAGGCGGACCTGCTCGGCCTTCTCGTGTTCCAGCCGGTCATACAGACGTTTGTCATAGCAGTAATCGAATCCCTGCTGCTGAAGCTCCCATTCCAGATCCCAATAGGCCTCCGCCATGAACAAAAAATCCGGATGGCGTTCGCGCACGTGCCGGATGAGCTCCACCCAATATTCCCGCTCCGGTCTTTGGCCGGCACGAGAACCCCACGTTCGTTCGAAAATCTGGTTCATCATGAGCATCGCCATGTCGCATCGCAGCCCGTCGCACCGACCGGCAATATCCAACAGCGTGCCGGCGACGGCTTGTCGCAACGCCGGATGGAACGCGTTCACCTGCACCACATCCGGCCACGGCGGGAAATAAGGGTCCCGGCCGCGAGCGAGCACATGGGCGCCGGCTTGGAAGAATTCCTCCGGCGCACGGGCCAGATCGTCACGGGTGCCGTGGATGAAGTATTGCGGATGGTCCGTTACCCATGGAGAATCGGGAGCCACGTGATTCGGCACGAAATCCAACACAATTTGTATGCCGCGGTCGGCCAATCGGGATCTGGCGATCGATAATCCTGTGGGGCCGCCGAGATGTTCATCGACCACATACCGCCGGATGCAGTAGGGAGATCCGACGATATCCTCCTGCCGATAATCGGGCAACACCCGACTGAATTCGGCCTGAAATGCGGCGTTGTCTTTGGCGATCTGCGTGCCGACGGGACTTCGTTCCCACACGCCCATAAACCACACGGCATCGAATCCAAACTGAGCGAGCGCATCCCATTCGGGAATCGGTACCGTGCCCAACGTGATGGACTTCCCGTACTGTCGGCTCAACTCTTCGAGCCAGACCCAGGTATTGATCTCATAGATGATGGGACGCTGCCCCCAGGGATGCATACGGATCGCGCTCCTTTACACTCGGAAAGGGCTCAGGACTTCTCCGACTTCGGTTGAGAACCAGCCGAGTAGGCAGCCCGAGCACGGGTCATCAGGCGTCCCTCTTCGAGAAGATCGGTCGCAGTGATCGCTCCAAAGATCTGAATGAGCCGGGCCACGACCCCGGTCCAGCCCGTCTGGTGGCTGGCGCCGAGACCGGCGCCCGAATCGCCATGGAAGTATTCATAGAACAGAATGTGATCGCGCCAGTGCGGATCGTTCTGGAACTTGTCGGCGCCGCCGTACACCGGCCGCCGGCCTTGCTCGTTCCGCAAAAAGATCGCGGACAGACGTCGCGACAGTTCCTGTGAGACTTCGAAGAGATTCATGTGCTTGCCGGAGCTGGTCGGACATTCAATCGTGAACTCATTGCCGTAATAGGTATAGAGATTCAGAAGCGCCCGAAGAATCAGAATGTTGACCGGCATCCAAATGGGACCGCGCCAGTTCGAATTCCCTCCGAACATGCCGGTATTCGACTCGGCCGGCAGATATCCGACTCGATATTCTTCCCCGTGGACGCGAAAGACATAGGGTTGATTGAGGTGATATTTGGAGAGCGCACGAATCCCGTAGGGACTGAAGAATTCATTCTCATCCAACATTTTGGATAGAACGCGCCGCAATTTCCCCTCGTTCAGAACCGAGAGGAGCCGGCGATTCTTGGCGCCGAGTTTCCCAGGCGGAGCAATGGTCGCGGTGAGCTCCGGATGCTGCCTCAGGAACCTCCGTGCCCGCTCCAGAAAGTCGGGGAACTGTTCCACGACTTCTTTGTCGAAGACCGTCGACGCGCACAGGGGAAGCAGCCCCACCATCGAACGGACTTTCAACCGCATCGCAGTGCCGTCCGGAAGACGCAGCAGGTCGTAGAAGAAGCCGTCCTCCTCGTCCCACATCTCATCGAGATGTTCGCCCATCCGGTCCATGGCCGCGCCGATCCACAGGAAGTGCTGCACGAACTTCAAGGCCATCTCCGCATAGACCCGGTCGTGCTGCGCCAGTTCCAAGGCAATGTCGAGCATGTTCTGGCTGAACAACACCATCCACGCCGTCCCATCGGCCTGCTCGAGGCATCCGCCCGTCGGCAGCGGCGCGCTTCGATCGAAGACGCCGATGTTGTCGAGTCCCAGGAATCCGCCTTCGAACACGTTGCGCCCGCCGGGATCCTTGCGATTCACCCACCAGGTGAAGTTCAAGACGAGCTTGTTGAAGGCGGTCTTCAGGAATTCGATGTCGCCGGTCCCGCGCGCGGTCTTGTCGGATTGATAAATCATCCACGTGGCCCAGGCATGCACGGGCGGATTCACGTCTCCGAAATTCCACTCGTACGCGGGAATTTGCCCGTTGGGATGCAGATACAGATCGTGCAGCATCAAGCCGAGCTGTTGTTTGGCGAAATCCGGGTCCACGGCCGTCAGGGCGACACA
Organism: Nitrospira sp.; assembly: GCA_035252115.1. Lineage (GTDB taxonomy): Bacteria > Nitrospirota > Nitrospiria > Nitrospirales > Nitrospiraceae > Nitrospira_C. The sequence goes on from DATFDJ010000061.1 coordinate 29,842, forward strand.
GTGAAATGCAAGATCCCATGCGGCATACCACGGATATTCCCACTTGTCCGGCATCGAGATCACATCGTCGTTCACCATGTGATACCAGTGGCGATTCCGCAGATGTTGCGCCTTCGTAGGGACCAAGGGATCGGCGCCGTGCTCTTCCAGCCACTTGTCGAGATCGAAGTAGTAATACTGCTTCGTCCACAGCATGCCGGCCAGCGCCTGCCGCATGACCGAAGCTGCGTCCTTGCCGACCGATGCCGGGGTGATCGACGCGTAGAATTCGTCGGCTTCGCGCAACCGCTCGGCCATGATGTGATCGAACGTCCTGACGAATGCGGTCTCCCCCTGCTTTCCGCCCGTCTCTTCGGACGGCGTCGCCGTGCTGAGACGCAGACGGATGACCTTCGTCTGGCCGCCGGCAAGATGCAGGTGATAATGAGGCGCCGCCTTGGTTCCATTCCGGTACGGATTCACCGCGCCCTGCTGTCCTTCCACGAGGAAGCTATTGAACCCGTCCTTCACATACGGAGTCGGATTCGGTTTGTTGTACAGTCGCTGCACGTTGGTCTCGTTCTCTGTAAAGAGCAGCGGCACTTCTCCCTCGCACGCAAGGAACCGCTCTCCCAATTCGGGATGCGACGCGTGCAGAACCGTCAGGTCTTTGGGACCGGCCGCTTCATCGAGATTCGGTTTCGGCGCGCCCTGCGTCCATGACCAGGTATTCCTGAACCAGAGAGTCGGCAATACGTGCAGACTCGCCGGGTCCGCTCCTCGATTGGCAACGCTGAGCTTGATGAGAATGTCCTCCGGAGAGGCTTTGGCGTATTCCACATAGACATCGAAATACCGATCGTGGTCGAACACGCCGGTATCGAGCAATTCGTATTCGAGCTCGTCGCGGGTGCGCCGCCGGTTGGTCGCGACCAGATCGTCGTAGGGATACGCGGCGTGCGGATACTTGTAGAGATACTTCATGTAGGAATGCGTCGGCGTGCTGTCGAGATAGAAATAGTATTCCTTGACGTCCTCGCCGTGATTGCCCTCGCTGTTCGTGAGTCCGAAGAGGCGTTCTTTGATGATCGGATCCTTGCCGTTCCATAGAGCCAACGCAAAACAGAGCCGCTGCTTGTCGTCGGAAAACCCGGCCAGCCCGTCTTCCCCCCAGCGATACGCGCGGGAACGAGCCTGGTCGTGCGTAAAATAATCCCACGAGTTCCCCGACTCACTGTAATCTTCACGGACCGTCCCCCATTGTCGCTCGCTCAGATACGGACCCCACCGTTTCCAGGGCACGCCCTGATCACGTGCTTCACTCAGTCGGTTCCGTTCGGCTTCGTCATTCATGGTCAACCTGGAGTCGTTCCAGCGGTCGAAGCCTTGCGCGGTACGAGCCGCCGGCAGCGACCGCACAGGGACGATCCTCACATGCGCCTATCGGGGGGTTAGTTGTGACACGAAGCGAAGGAAGGAGGAACTGTCAAAATTGACAGGGTACGCTGCTGCTCGTATCGGATCTCTCAAGACGGCGGGAGGGCGGTGGACATTTGGCCGATCCCCCCGTCTGAATCCGATCAATACACCAACGGAATCAGGCGGGCCAAGTCATATTTGAACAGCGAGCGAAGCTTGGTTTCAATCTGCAAATAACGGGCGACTTTGGCCGGCGGAAGGATTTGTCCCATCCGTTCGGCATAGGACTGCTTCAACGCGACTTCTTCCTCCTCCACGGCAAGCGCTTCTTCGAGCAGCTTTTCCGCCTTGTCTCCGGGCAGCGGTCCGCTCTTCAACGCCTGTGCATATTCGTCGAGCGTCCGTTCCAGCCGCTGGTCGACCCGTTCGAGATCCTGCTGGTATAAATCGTAGAACGGCCAGAATCGTTTTGCCTCTTCCTCGGTCAGGTCCATATTGCCCGCCACCAGCCGTTTTTTATCCGACTTGATCTGGCTCAGGAGAATCTCGGCGTCACCGGCTGCCGCAGGAGCCTGGCTACTAGTCTCGGTCACGCGCGCCTGCTCCGACACGCAACCTTGTACCCCTACGGCAACCAGGACCGTCCCCAGCAACACATGCCGCATCGCCTCGGCTTCCCGCTTACCGCTCATCCCGTGAACCGACGTTGAGGTCGATAACCCCCTTTTCGTCGAACGGTGCTTTGAATTGACCGGGGGACACGACAAACAGCGTTCCTTTGAGGCGATACCTGACTTTCTGTCCGGACTCTCCGCCCAGGTCTTTGGCTTGCCGGAGAAAACTCGCCAGCGTCGTAAAGACCTCCACGTCCACCAGCTCGGAGCCGAATCGCGGGACGGTCACGCGTTGTCCCGACATCCCATTCGCAAATTCCTGTTCGTTCAATTCGATGTCGAATTTCACACCATTAATGTCGATGTCGACGTCATTCGGGTTCTGAATCCGGATCTTCACGTCGAATCGTTGCTCGAAGAGCGCCACGTCCTTCGGCGTCAAATCGGAGATACCGACATGCGGGGGTTCGAAATCCTTCGGCATCGTGGAACAGGACGCCAGGAAAAGAAGCAACGACGCGCAGGCCAACGTCAACCGGAATGTTTCGCTTTGCACCGTCATAGTGTGCCCCGCCCGCCGTGGTGTCGCGGCCGCCCTACTTGTGGCACGAAGCGAGCCGAGCGGAAACTGTCAAAACTGACAGGCTTCAACTTCCACTTGCCCACAACGAGGACAGACATGCCCCGTTACCCTCGCACCGGGGCGTATTGCGGCGACCCTTCCGGCGGATAGTCCAACGATCCTTTGATCTGAGCAATCTTGTCCGCCGGGAATTTCGGCAAATAGAGCTCACGCTTCGATCTCCATTCTTTGACCTTGAGCCCGACCGCTTTCGCCCGTTCCTCATCAAGCGGCTTTCCGGGCAACGAATATTGAACCTCCGACGGGAATGCAAAGTCCGAACCGGCGGTTTCAACAATGTCCATGATGCGCAAGTTCAAATCTTCGGCGACTTCCAGCGATTCTTCATAATCGGTCACGCCGATGTACGAGAACACTTCGATGTCGAGTGAATATTCACCGAACCCCTTGAAGCGGACATGAAGCGGTTCGGACAGGATCTTGGGATGCGCATACAGCATCGTGCGTACTTCGACAAGAATGTAGCGCATCTGATCCGGCGTGGTCTCGTATCTGAGTTGAAGAGACGGGTGGTACCAAAACCGGTCCCGCTCGGACAAATTGTCGAGATGCATATTGGCGAATTCCGCATTGGCGATCGTGATGATGCTTCGTTCCAACGTTCGGATGCGCGTGGCCCGCAAGCCGATCTCTTCGACGATGCCCATCGTATTCCCGAATCGGCAGAAGTCCCCGACCTTGACGGGTCTCGACGTGAAGAGCGTGACGGCGCCGAAAATATTCTCCAGGCTTTTCTGTGATGCCAGTGCGACCGCCACGCCGCTGATGCTGAGACCGGCCAGCAGGGTGGTCACTTTATAGCCCACATTATCCAGCCAGAGGAGAACGGCGGCCGTCACCGCCACCAACTTCAGCAATCTGCTCAGCGGTTTGAGCAGTATCAGTGCGCCGGTCAAACCCTTGTTATCAAGGTTCTTGCTGGCACGGTAGGCCACAAAATCGATGACACGCAGGAGCAACCATGCCAGCGCGATCACCTGCACCGTGCGAGCTTGTCCGACCGCACGAAGTGCAATCGAGGGGCCGACAAATTCGCCTGCCGATCTGCCCAGAACCGTCCAGACGAGCAATGTGACGGGACCCGAGAAAAATTTTTCCATCTGTTGCGCCAGATCAGCATTGACACCGCGTAGCGCGCGGACTGCCAACGACGTGAGCAGCATCGCGATCGGATAGAGGACGATGAACAACACGATCAGCATGCCCCACAGCCAGAGACTGATGCCGAGGAGCGAGACGTCGAATAACCAAGACGGAAAGAAGTGCTCCAATCGACCGTACCCGAATTCCTCGTAGAGCTGCGGAATCTCGGCCACAGTCACTCCTGCAATCTTCCAAATCAGCGCGCCGTCCTCCCTCGGAATCCGTTGCATGAAGAGATCGTACGTGCGTCGCTCGGAAGAAATGCTTCCCACACGATCGCGTGCAGGATGCAGGTTGTCGTCGAGAGCGCCTTCCGGCTTGGGGCTCAGCGAGTCGGCGTCGATCCACACCTGTCGATCAAGGATGATCCTCAGTTGGCGCGCCAATTCCGGTCCTTGGGTGTCCGCCGTGTCGGCAGGCAGATTCCGAAGATCGAGATACTGAGATGCCAACGAGTAATTTCGGTCCCGGACGGAGGCGAGATAGCCGCGCATGCTCGACCGCGGTGTGCCGCGTCCCAGTGGATCGTCCGGAACATCGAGAGCCGCGTCTTCCGTCTCAATTTTTCCCTTGGACTTTTTTTCGATCAATTCCTTCAAGCTGGGTTGCGCAGGCTCGGATTGCGCCGGCAACGGCACCATCCAGACTGTGCCGGCGACGACAAGGGCGATGATCGAGGCAAGACGCACATGTGGCTTCGGCATGTTCATGAGCGGGCCCTCCTTTTGAAGTTCTTGTGTCTCCGGGAGAATCATGTGCCGGCAATCCGAGATGACAGGCCGGATTGTGCTTGTTCTGGGAGAGACTTTCGACTGGGAACACGAACGAAAGATCACGCGGAACGAGAAACACCGAACCCCTACCTCGGACGAGAGGAGATTCTCCCAAGACGGAATCTGCCGGACGGTAAGAACGACGTCGATTGCAATCTAGAACGCGTAAAGCGTCGCGTACAAGTACAAGAGGTTATAACTGAAATTGACGTTAAACCCTGATTTTGGTGCATCCGCTCTCAAGCCGGCCTGCAGACGGTCGTACGCGGCGCCCAGGGCCAAACGTTTGATAATTCGATACTCGAGCCCGCCGTAGAACTCAAACATCGCTCCTTGATACTGACTGATCGTGAGGTAGAAAAAGTCGTAGCGGCTTTGAAATTGCAGCTTCGGCGTTATGTTGTAGTTCGCCACGAGGCCGATTGATGGAAGAGGAACGGTGATCTGCTCGTTCACGACTGTTTGGCTGCCGGGTATGCCGTTAATCGTACCATGGCCGGCAAAGTTGAACGTCGTTTTCATCACATAGAGACCGGGCGATACCGCCAATTCCACCTTGTCGTTCCGGTAAAAAGAATAATCATAGAGCAGGCGGTAAATGTTGAGGCTTAAACTCGACTGCGTAAAGGCACCGGCTGAAATGACTCGGTCGCCGAGTTGAATTTGCTCATTGAGGTTTTTCTCTCCACTCAACCCGATCCGATACCAGGAGAATCCGACCGAGTGACGGTCGTTGAATCGATAGAGCGTGTCGATTTGCAAGGCATCGGTGCTGTTACGAACACCCAGGGTGTTGGTGAGATCGACGTTTGTGCCGAGTCCCAAGACGGGACCCCCGACCGACACGTTGGCGGTTGCGCCGAACACATAGGCCCAGCCGGCACGGAGCATCAACTTATCGGTAAGCGGGTTTTCCTGCGGTTTATCCGACGCCGGCGTCTGTTGAGCGTCTTCCGCCGCGGCCCATGGCAATGAGGAGAACGCTAGGATTATCGACACAACCAGCCCTAGACAGACTTTTTCGATGTTGGATGGCGCCATCTCACCTCCCGTGAAATAGGTGGGCAACAATCGCTTCTCGATGATGATTTTCGCCCGCATTATTTCTGCATCGACGGCTGCTTGAGAGCGGCTTCGTATTCGTCAGACGAGATCTCCTTCACTTCGGATGATTGCAAGACGACTGTGCTTCCGGTTTTCGCATCCTTGATCTTCACGGCGCCCGCCTTGCCGGCTTCACCGATCTTCTGTGTGTAGTACGTCTTACCGGAGGATGGATCCGTCACCCGGTAATAGCTGCTGCAGGCAGTGACCGCAAGAGCGATAACGAACAGCGCAAGGCCCGTTGCAAGATGCTTCTGCATGGGGGTCCTCCAAAGATAGGTGAACTGCCGCCGTGTTTCAGCGTACCGTTTTCTATGGGCGGGGAAGTCTACTGGAATTGCCTCCTCGTGTCCATGCTTCACGTGAGCATGCACGAACCTGATGGTCGTCGCTGATAATTTCTCACTTCGTGATCTTCGTGAATTTCGAACCTTCGAGCGTCAGGTTGTACATCAGCCCCTTTTGACCGAAGACAAACCCGACAATCGGATCTCTCATCTTCGTCGTATCGATTTCCCCACCGGCGCCCAGCGTGACCAACGCGACGGACCCGTCCACGCCGGCCTTCCAGCCTTCGCTGTTCCGAAATCGCTTCAACGCGTCCTCATCGAGAAAGACCAGGATGATCGTTTTGGCTTGTGCGCCGAATTGGAAACCGAACGACCCGGCGACGGTGTTGTAATAGTCCGCCGTTTTCCCATCGATGCGCAGCGCCCCTTCCCCATACTCGCCGCCGAATCCCACTCCGGCTTTCAATACGTGTGGAAACACGAGCACGCCTTTAGAACTCGCCAGGAACGTCTTCGCGCCTTTCACTTCTTGATCGAAATGCTCCAACGCGACATCGACGCTGACGTCGATCTCGCGGCCCGTAGCGGCCCAAACAGGCGGGGCCGTCCACGGCATCACGAGGATCATGAAACCTATCAGTGCACCGAGCACAGACACACTTCGCATGCCGCCATCCATTCGTGTCATCATCAGACGCCTTTCGCGCCGCGTCGGGGTTGACGAACCGGCCCGCCCGCCACGGGTTCTTGACTGGCTAAAGGAGCTTCCAGGAACTTCCTGATCTTCGCCTCATTTTGAGCGACCACTTTCGCGGCTGCGACGAGCGTCAGATCGCGATCACAAGGAGACGCCAGCCACAGCCTCGTGGCGATGCCGGCCAAATGGCGAACGATTTCCCTGGGACTTTTCATTTTATGTTGAGTCACCCGGCAGGAGTCGGGCAAATCGCTCAAGTCGTCCTTCCATTCGGCGTCCGTGTGCTTGAGCACGACCAATCCCAACTGACTCTGCTCAGGAATGAGTCCTTGCCGTTGCGCCATTCGAAAGAACCATGCTCGATACGCGGTGGCCCTCTCCTCCATGATGCTTGGAATGCGGGAAAAGTCATAACTGAACAGCGTGAAGCCTTCCGCCCGATGGCTCAATTCTTCGCCGCCGACCAAGAAAGGAAAGGAACTGTCGAACGAAATAATGAGAGAACGCTTGGCGTTTCCCTCTTGAAGCTTCTTCAAGAACACCATGAGAAGGGATTCGGCCCCGGTGTTGTCCGCCAAGCCTCCGTCTCCGACATGCCAGTATTGATCTTGACCTTCCACTCGGAAACTAATCGGGCCGACGACCGGAGGAAACGACATGGACCCCACCACCGCCCCGGCTAGCCTTACTCGGCAGGTATCGAGCTTGATGTCCTGCGGCGTAACGGACTGCAGTGCTTCCCAGCGTGCGCGCAATATACGGTCGGTCTCATCGTCGGCTTTGCGCCCGTCCGTAATCCGCTTGAGATCAGAGAACACGTCGTACTCGGACGCTTCCTGCGGCAACGTGCTGACGACGAACCGGCGGCCATTGTTGTAGAGCGTGGTGTTCACCAGCAGGTACGGGCTATCGCCCTGACGCTCGCGCTCAGCCAGATCCTTGAAGGTCATGCCGTTCAAAAAGGATTCATCGAGCAGTTCGGCCAGAGACCAGGCGGTCCAAGCCGGATTGATCCATCGAAGGCGGAACAGTTGGCGTCGGAGGATGAGACCTTCCAGATCGAATTTCATGTCTTCTTTGAAGCGATCGAAGAATGTCTTGTATTCCTGCGTCATCGCCCCATCCGGCTGAAGAACGGGTACAGCATGCCCGGGCTTGCGCGCCACGAAATAGCTTGAAGCCATGCTGCCGCCTGACACGCTCGAGATGAACGACACTTGTTCGAGCAGCGATCGCTGTTCAGGGCCGACTCGAATCTTGCCCAACGCCTCATAGGCGCCTGCGGCAAAGAGCGCCGCCCGGCTGCCGCCGCCCGATACGGCGAGACCGATCAACAGGTCTCGATCGGGAGGCCGCGTCAAGCATTCCGGTACGTCGGCCGCTTTCAAGGTATACAGCGGCGTCCTCGTGACCCAGGCAATCGCGATCAGCAGACCGACAACAACGGCGATTCCGGTCAAGACATAGAGCAACACTCTACGGATGGGTGGCTGTGCCATCGCACGATCCTCCTGGTGATGACTCCGGGCCCAAGACATTGCCGACGGAGCGGAAGCCGACCACCGGCAAGGTCTGCAACCGCCTACTTCACGTCGGTTCCGACTGCCT
>DATFDJ010000062.1:0-5037 GCA_035252115.1 Nitrospira sp.
GCAGACGGTGCTAGCCTCCCCGCCGACGGTCACGCTCGACAATCCGTCGCAAGTGGTGGCGCCCAATGTCACGGTGTCGCTGCAAGGTACCGCGAGCGGGAGTATCAGCGCGTATGCATGGACCCAAGTGACCGGCCCCCCGGTCACCATCGCGAACAGCAACCAGCCCAATGCCTCCTTCACGGCGCCGGCGACCGGCACGTTGTCGTTTCAACTGGCGGCGACCGACAGTAACGGACTGACCGGAACGGCCACGGCGACGGTCCGCGTGAATTCTCCTCCGGTACTGACATCCGTTCCGGACCAGACTATCGTGGAAGGCAACGCCTTGAATTTCACTGTTGGAGCGACGGACGCGGATGGAGATACACCCGTGTTCGTGTCGGTTTCTCTACCGCCTGGCGCGACGTTGAGTGCCGCAGGGCAATTCAATTGGCCCGCCGCTTCTCCGGCAGGCAATTACACCCTGACATATTTCGCGAAAGACAACGATGCGAGCAGTGCTAACGGTACGGTGAACATTACGGTTCAAGCCAGTTCTTCCGATCCCCCTACTCCTCCCGTATCTTTCACGCCTCCCACCGCGAGTAGTGGGGGCGGCGGCGGTTGCACCTTGAGCCGCAGCGACACTGTCGATATGCTGATGCCGGCATGGTTCCTTCTCAGCTTCGGGCTCTGGGCGTGGCGGATGAAGAAACGGCGGCTCAGTGTTGGATGAATTTCCTTCCCGGCCGAACAGCCGAATCCCCGCTGTCGTCGCTCACCAAAACAGCAGCCGATGCCTGCTGAACCTGTTCGGACTCGACCACTGTCCGCCTTTTTATCGCGACCGCGTGTTCTTGCTGGCGGCAGCGGCCGGGCCGGTGTTTTGGGTAGCCCTGGCTGCCGTCACATCGGTCCCATCTCTTCAGTGGTCCCGTATCTGGTCCCTCTCATTTCTGGCCGTCGCCCTCTGGCTGCCGCTGGTTGAAGAACTCCTGTTTCGAGGACTGATTCAAGGACAGCTCGCTCGGTTTCCCTGGGGCCGGCGTGCGACCCATGGAGTCACCTTGGCAAACCTCGCGACATCGATGCTGTTCACGTCCGGGCACTGGTTTACCCATCCGCCTCTGTGGGCATTGTCCGTGCTGATTCCATCTTTGCTCTTCGGGCTGATGCGGGATCGATTTCAGAGCACCTATCCCGCCGTTGTCCTTCACGCTCTCTACAACGCGGGATATTTCGCCCTGACCGCGGTCTAGCGAAGACTGCGCCGGTCCTTCACGGCGCCTCCCGCACGCGTGCGAGCATGGGCGTATCGACAACGGTTTTCGTCACCTCACCATGCTGCTTCGAGACCTGCGCCAAGGTTGTGTCCCGTGCGTTTTCAACGGCGAAACGATACCCCTTTCCCCTCGAGAGCCGTTGAGGGATGTCTACGCGCAGACGTCCGATGTATCGGACTTCGCCGGCCATGCTGTCAAACGTGACCTCTAGCTCGCCGCCAAGCCCGACCACGCCGGTCTGATGAAACGTTTTGACGAGATACCGCCCGGACCGCAGACGAGAAATGAAAATTCGCTCTTCTCCGGCCTTGGCATCGAGCCGATATCGGTCTGCATAGGGATTTTCACCGTCGGGGTCGGCCGGCTGAATGTGCACGATCTCGAATTCATAGGAGTCGTCCCGTCCTTTGGCGTTGCCCGACGAGGAGGGTGCCGGTTGTACCAAGACCGATCCGATCACCAGGCCCCATTGTGGGCCGGGCGGGGTGAGCCGTTCACCCGACATGTCGAGCGAGGCAGTACAGGAAATCCAGCCGAAGAGTACCGTGATGCCGATCAGCGCCGTACGGATCGCACGCCGCATCATCTGACCCGATTGGAAAGCGAGTTCATATCATTGTCGTTGTAGGTTGGGCACGATCTGCCCTATGAGTATCGCGTGTCAGTGTATCCGATCGCGACAAGGTATTGCAGTAGAGTGACACTGCCAAGAAGCTACGGCTCTACGCCGACCCGTTGACTATTTTGACTCCACGTAGAGAACTTGGTAGCCTCCGTCGGTGCATTGACGCTGAAGCGGCACGGGACAAAATGGGGAACGTGAGAGAAAGCGGAATGACTCCATCGCACTCGTGCAATGAGCGGCGGCTCCGAGGTCACAATCGCAAGCCCCGTACATCTGAGGAATTTTCATGAAGGAACCATCTCGAGGCATGACACAGTCATTATCCTGGACGAGCGAAAAGCCCACCCAACCCGGATGGTATTGGGTCCGGAACCTCCGGGTTCCGCTGCTACGCGGCAAGTATCGTGAAGTTGAGCGGTTCGGCGTCGTTGAAGTATTGCGCGATCAGACAGGGAGCGAGCTCTACGTGTCCGTGACCGGCTCCGATTGGATGTCTGAAATCGTCAAGGTCGAGGGAGAATGGGCCGGGCCGCTCGAGCCGCCGTCATGATGCGGCCATCGCCGGTGAGAATGCCCAACGTACACCAATCCGCGCCTCAGTCGTCGGAACGCCGTTCGGTATAGAATCGGGTCCCGCACATCATGCAACGCCACGGGAACACACCGCCTAAACGGCGAAGAAAATCCTCCCATCCATGCCGCCTCGATCGCCGGCACGCCGGTGAACCACAATGCGGACAACGAACGTCCTGAAGTGGTACGACCCTGCTTCTATCCTGATCAGGGAACCATGGGAGCACCTGCTCTGGGTTTGTGGGAGCCGTATTCTAGGAAGATCTTTGCAGGGCTGCAAGAGGAGATGGGAGGTCTCTCATGGTCGATTGAGCCATGCGGGCATAGAACGCATCAGCCAAGCGTTCCAAATTGACACAATCGGCCTCATTGTAGGCCAAGAGTCGCTCTCTGGACTCGGCATCTCGGCTGTGCCGCCAGCGATTCCACAGATGAACGGCGTCGCTGCCATTCAAGCCTTCAAGTCCGCTCGCACGACTGATGCCCATCTGCATTTCGATCGCTTTGAGACCGCCACGATATCCTAGCTGTTTACCCACGAAGCAGAGATCGATATGCGGCTGATCGAGCGGCAAATCCGGGTACCGCGCCAACAACATCGGCAGATCGAACGTCGTTCCACAGAACGTCACGAGAAGGTCGTACTGCGAGAGCTCTGCACCGAGCCGGCGAGCATCCAATGATTCTCCACGGGTGAATGAGGTGAACCGGCCTCCACCGTAGAGTCCGACTACGGTGATTCGACCGAACGAATCGGTTTCAATATCGAGATAGACGGCCTTCGACCTCAGCCATTCGTACAGCCGCCAGTGGTCGCGTTGATGGAGCGTCACGCCGAAGTATCGGGCATCATCGCCCGCGTAGCGTTCCTGTGCTCTTGAGATCGCGGTATCGTACAGCGCTTTCCGAGCGCGACCGATTCCACGGATCGACGCCGTCGCGACGAATTGAGACCAGGTTGCCACGCCGGCGCGCCACAAGCGTCGTTCAGTCCTGAGTCCCACACCGGCAAGGAAACAAAACGACGACTGAATCATGGAAGTACACTCGGAGTTCCGGCCCGATTCGGGCGTGCGAGGCGGCGCTATTTCTTCGGCGGCTCGGAAGGCGCTGGAGGCGGCTCTTTGGCGCGAGGAACCGATTCGACCTGGTCCTCGCTCGACTGGCCTAGAAAATGGATCGGTTCCTCTCCCCGGAGATGGGCAGGCCGAAGGATATACGTGCCATAGATGCTGGTAACCCAAATCGCCTTGGCGGTTTTGGCATTGCCTCCCGAGAATAGGTATCCCAGCCCGCCGACGAGCCCTCCCCCGATCGCAAACGCCGTTTTGCCCAGACAATAGGGCACGGTGAGTGCCCAACTCGCCACTTGTATACCGGTTCCTTCTGAACCGTCCGAGCCGGATGTCGAATCCTGAGCCGGCGCCGATACCGGAGCGACGGTGATCGACAGGAGAAAACACAGGATCACCAGAACGACGAAGAACGTACTCCGATTCGTTCGCATGGGCCTCTCCGCCGAGCCGCGGAATTCAGCATGACACAAAGACGAGCAAACCTCTCACGCAGACAATAAGCAGAGAATAACATGGTCGGTGATCATTTGAGAATGTGCAGTCTTGCCTGTAGGGCCGAAAACCCGGGATACTACGGATCATTGAAACTCAGGAATGCGTTGAGCAGGGCCAGCTATCCCTTTGTGCGTACCGCAGAAGAAGCCACCGCAATACATTGACTTCTCGAAGAAGCGTGCATTAAGAATAATCTGTGATGCTGAAGCCAGGCTCTCCCACGATAGATCGGCTCTCTCCCAAGTCTCGCGTGATGACGGCTCCCTCTTCTAAACCCTGCTGAGTTTCCCGAAGCCGACTTCATGGATCTTCGACGACGTATCGGCAGACTCGCAATGATAATGAGTCAGATATATCGGCTATATCGGCCAACGGACAGGTCTCGGAAACGGCTATGTATTTTCATCGCTCTGCTCTTGTGCGGCCTCGTGGATCCTCTTGGATCATGGGGTGATTCGACCGCGGTACCGGATGCACGGGACATTCTCAAATGGGGAACCGTAGAAGCCGGCATCGCGGCGGGATATTGGCAGGCCGTGAAATTTGCCAATGATGCCCAGTCGTTGGATCGGAGCGCCGTCTTTATCCTGCCGCGACTCGGCATGATCGTGACCGATGAATTCCGCGCCGGATTCGCGAGCGGGAACCTCGAAGTGGCCGTCGAGCCGTTTTTTGCCAGATACACACATCCGTTTGCCGCCGAATCGGCCGGCGGAAGCCTGCTGATCAAATACAATTTCCTCTCATTCGGACGCTGGGGGCCGTTTTGGGATGCAGGGGCCGGAATGATGTGGACCAACCTGGCTCCTCGCATTCCCGAACAGAGTACGCAGTTTAACTTTGTTCTGGAAACAGGCCCTGGAACCCACTATTTCCTCACCAACGCTCTCGCGCTGACCGGAGGTGTGCGCTACCGTCATTTTTCCAACGCCGGTCTCGGTGAGCGCAATACCGGGATCAACGGCGTCCTTGCCTATATCGGGGTCTCATTATTCTTGCCGCG
>DATFDJ010000063.1:0-14607 GCA_035252115.1 Nitrospira sp.
GATCGCGGAGAAGCTCGGGGCGCCGATCGTCAAACCGCTGCTCGGCAAGGCGGTCGTCCCGGACGACCATCCCTACACGACCGGCGGCATCGGCCTGCTCGGCACTGCTCCGTCGCAGGAGGTTCTGGAAGAGTGCGACACGTTGCTGATCGCCGGTAGCAGCTTTCCCTATCTGGAGTTCTACCCCCGGCCCGGCCAAGCCAAGGCCGTGCAGATCGATCTCGATGCGTCGCGCATCGGGCTCCGTTATCCGGTGGACGTCGGCCTGACGGGACAATGCTGGGACGTGCTGCGGGCGCTCTTGCCGATGATCGAGCAGAAGACCGATCGGACGTTTCTGACCAAGGCGCAGGACTTGATGCGCCGATGGAACGAGCTGATGGAAGTGCGGGGCACGCGCGAGGACTTGCCGCTGAAGCCGCAGGTGGTGGCGCGGGCATTGAATGAGTTCCTGGATCGCGACGCCATCATCTGCAGCGACACGGGGACCATCACGACCTGGGCGGCGCGCCACATCGTCATGCGCGACGAGATGCAATTTTCCGCCTCCGGCACGCTTGCGACGATGGCCAACGGCCTTCCCTACAGCATCGGCGCGGCGGTCGCGTTTCCCGGCAGACAAGTCGTCTGCTTCACGGGCGACGGCGGCCTGACCATGTTGATGGGCGAGCTGGCGACGATCGCCAAATACCGGCTGCCCGTCAAAGTCGTCGTCATCAAGAACAACGTCCTCGGCATGATCAAATGGGAACAGATGGCCATGGAAGGCAATCCGCAGTATGGCGTGCAACTGCAGCCGATCGATTTCGTCTCGGTCGCGCGCGCCTGCGGCATCGCGGGGTACAGCGTCGACGATCCCAAGTTGGTCCGGGCGGTGTTGCGCGACGCGTTCAGCCACGACGGACCGGCGCTGGTCGAGGCGGTGGTCGATCCGAACGAGCCTCCGTTGCCGGGCAAGATCACGACCGAGCAGGCCTGGCAGTTCGCCAAGGCGTTGGCCAAGGGCCAGAAAGACCGCTGGGACATCATCAAAACCGTGGTGGAAAATAAAATCCGGGAAGTGGTGTGACCGTGAAGCGTATCTCGTGAAGGGTGAAGGGTGGCGCATAAGAGTTTCGCGTTGCGTGTTTCAAGTTGCGATATCTCGAAACCCGGAACACGAAACTCGAGACACGAAAGCGAGAAACGAGGACGAGGGACAGGGTTCCGCGGAAGACGAAAGACGGGTCGATAAAGAGGAGTTCCGTCCGTGGCTCATAGCATCGCCAACGCCGTCGTGATCAAGCACGGCAACTTGTTCTTTCTGGCGCCGCCGGAGGGCGAGGTGCCGTTCGCCGCCGGGCATGGATTCGGCCTGTACTATCACGACTGCCGGTATCTGAACGGGTACGAGGTCCTGGTGGAAGACGTCCATCCCGAATCGCTCGCCGCCCGTTCGTCCGAGGAAGGCGCGCGGGCCGTCTTCCGCCTCACCACGCCGGATTTCCGCTCGCCCGACGGCCGCATCATCCCTCGCGAGACGGTGGGATTGAAATGGGAGCGGGTCATCGACGCGGAACAGTGCCTGCTGCAGGAACGTCTGGAGATCCAGAATTTCGGCTACGAGCCGGTGGCGTTTCCCCTCGCGATGCGCTTCCGAGCCGGCTTTGAGGACGTCTTCGTGATTCGCGGGCTGCTCCGGAAGGCGAAAGGCAAATTGTTCCGTCCTCGCTGGAAGGACCACTGTCTCGTGTTCTTCTATCTGGGCGGAGACGACGTGCCGCGAAGCCTCGCGGTGCATTTCGATCCGATTCCGACCGACGTGAAGGGCGACACCGTCCAGTTCCGCCTGAAACTGCATCCGAACGAGTCCACGCAGATCCGCATTGCACTCGCCGCCGGCGAATCCGATCCCATGCAGAACGCCGTGTGCGCCCGCGCCAGCGTCCGGCGCGATCTGCCCACCATCGCGCGGGTCGTCAAGTCCGAGTGCGAAGAATGGATGCAGCACGAAACGGAAGTGCACAGCGACAGCCTGCTGCTGAAGCGCGTCATGCGGCGGTCGCTGCTGGATCTCCACATGCTCAAGACTCGGATCGCCGGCGACGAATTTTTCGCGGCCGGTGTTCCGTGGTTTACGACGCTCTTCGGCCGCGATTCCATCCTCACGTCCCTCCAGACGATGGCCTACGGATGGGACACGGCGGCGGACACGTTGCGCCTCCTTGCCCGGTATCAGGGAACCGAGGTGAACGGGTGGCGCGACGAAGAGCCGGGCAAGATCCTCCACGAACTGCGGGTGGGGGAGCTGGCGAATCTGAACAAGATCCCGCACACCCCGTACTACGGCACGATCGACGCGACGCCGTTGTTCGTCATTCTCGTCTGCAGCCATGCGCAGTGGACGGGGGACTTGTCGCTGTTCCGCGAGCTCCTTCCCCATGTCGAGCGGGCGCTCCACTGGATCGACCGGTACGGCGATGCGGCGGGAGACGGCTACGTCAGTTATCTGAGCAACACGAACAAGGGTCTCGTCAACCAGGGCTGGAAGGACAGCGGCGACGCCATCGTCACCGCCGACGGCCGGTTCGCCAAGGCGCCCATCGCGTTGGTCGAAGTGCAGGGCTATGCCTATCAGGCGAAGCGCTCGGTCGCCGAGTTGTACGAGCGGATCGGCGAGCCGCAGCGAGCGGCGGCGCTGCGGCAGGAAGCGGCGGCCCTCCGCGCGCGGTTCAATCGCGATTTCTGGATGGAGGACGAGGGCTGCCTGGCCTTGGCGCTGGAAGCGGGCCGTCGGCCCTGCCGGGTCCTCTCGTCGAATGCCGGACATGCGCTCTGGAGCGGCATCGTCGAGGAGGACAAGGCGGCGCGCCTCGTCGAACGGCTGATGCGGCCCGATCTGTTCAGCGGATGGGGCATCCGCACCCTGTCGAACCGCGAGCGGCGGTACAACCCGATGGGCTATCATCTCGGTACGGTCTGGCCCCACGACAACTCATTGATCGCGGCGGGGTTCCGGCGGTACGGATTCGACAGGGAGGCGTCCCGCATCTTCGTCAGTCTGCTCGAAGCGGCGATGGAGTTCGAAAATCTGCGCCTGCCGGAGCTCTTCACGGGATTCGCGCGCGAGGAATACGGTGTGCCGGTGCGGTATCCGGTCGCCTGCCATCCGCAAGCCTGGGCCGCCGGTTCCGTGCCCTTTATGCTCGAGACCTCGCTCGGCCTGATCCCGGAGGCGTTGGACAAGCGTCTTCGAGTCGTCAGGCCTCACCTGCCCGAGTTCATCAACCTGGTGGAGATCCGCCATCTGCGGGTGGGAAAGGGTTCCGTGGACCTGCGTTTTCAGCGAAAAGAGAAGAGTGAGCTGGAGGTGAAGGTGATGCATGTCGACGGCGATCTGTCCGTGGACATCGCCGTAGGCTAAGAAATGTTGAGTGTTGAATGTTGAATTGTTAAGTCCGGAGCCGAAAATTCAAAACTAAAAATTCAGCATTCACAATTCGCAATAGGACATCCCATGGATTCGAAACACGAGCCGTCGATTGAGGACGAAGAAGAGGAGCCGGACATGGCGGGTTCTCCGACCATTCGATCGGCGATGGGATTTTTCGAAGACCTCTTGCGCGGCTGCGAGACGCCGAACATCGCGATCCGTTTCTGGGACGGCTCGTTGTGGAAACTCCGCTCGGGACAGCGACCGGTCGCCACGCTCGTGCTGCGCCATGAGCATTCGCTGAGCCGTGTACTGCGGCTGCCGATCCAGTTGTCCGCCGGAGAAGCGTATATCTACGACGACATCGACATCGTGGGCCCGATCGATGCGCTGCTGCCGGCGGCGGACCACCTGATGCAACGCCGCTGGACCGTCCTGGATTGGATGCGCTGCCTCGCGTTCACCTGGCGCCAGCGCCATCTCAGCCGCGTACCGGAAGAAACCAGAAGTTTGGTGCTGCACGGCCGCCGGCACGAGAAGCAGCGCGACAGAGAAGCGGTCCGGTTCCATTACGACGTGCCGGCCGAATTCTATCGCCTGTGGCTCGACGACCGGCTGATCTATTCCTGCGCCTACTATCGGCGGGAAGACGACGACCTGGAGCAAGCCCAGAGGCAGAAGCTCGACTATCTCTGCCGCAAGCTGCGGATCAAGCCGGGGGATCGCGTGCTCGACGTCGGCTGCGGATGGGGCGGCTTCGCGCTCTACGCCGCCCAGGAACACGGCGCGATCGTGCATGGCATCACGCTCAGCCGCCGGCAGGCCGAAGTTGCCAATCAACAGCTCGCCGCGCTCGGACTGTCGCGGCGTTGCCGCATCGAGGTGCGGGACTTCCGCGACGTGCAGGGCGAGGCGCTCTACGACAAGATCGTCAGCATCGGCATGGTGGAGCATGTCGGCCGGATGCATCTGGCGTCCTACTATGAACGGGCCCTTCAGCTTCTCGCACCGGGCGGGCTTTTTTTGAACCAGGGCATCGGCACGAGGGACGGGAAACCGAAGCTCGGCCCCTTCGCGGACCGCTACGTCTTCCCGGACGCGGAAGTGCTGCCGATCGAGGAAATCGTCCGGGCCGCCGAACACTGCGGGCTCGAAGTGCGGGACGTGGAAAGCCTGCGCGAGCATTACGCGCTCACACTGGAGGCCTGGAGGCAGCGGCTGGAAGGACGCCATCAGGAAGCGGTGCGGATCGTCGGCGAAGTGACCTACCGCATCTGGAGGCTGTACATGGCGATGGCGGCCTACTGCTTCAGATGCGGACGACTGAGCCTATATCAGACGCTCTGCGTCAAAGCGATCGACGGCAAAGCCGGTCTCCCGCTCACCAGGGAGGAGTGGTACGAGCCCGTCGCTCCTCCGGTCCACGCACGGAAGGCGGCGTAGTGGACCTCGTCGCTCGGCTCTCGTTACACAAGAGCCGATGGCAGATGGCCGATAGCAGATGGCCTGACAGCAGGAACAGATGCCGAGGGCAGATAGCTGATAGCAGGTGGCTCGACGGCTTTTATTGCCGCTCGGCCATCAGCCATCTGCTTTTTCTCTTAGCTCGTGCCATCAGCCATAAGCCATCAGCTATTAGCTCTTCTTTGGCTTCACGCTTCACGTGAGACGCTTCACGGTCTTCTTATGACGTTTCACGCTTCACGATTCACGCTTCACGATTCACCATGTTAAACCGCCGCGCCTTTTTGCGTTGGTCCCTGTCCTGGCCGCTGTCGGCTCCGCTGGCTGCTTCCTTTCCGGCGGCGCAGGCCCAGGGGCGCTCCGAGGGACAGCGCGACGCCACGCTCACGAAGGGCCGTCCGACCGAGGTCGAAAGCCTCGCCCATGCCATCGTCATGAAGAAGGACAACGTCTTTTTCGTGGCGAACCCCGACGGGAACGTGCCGATGACCGGCAATCACGGCATGGGCCTCTACTATCACGACTGCCGGTACTTGAACGGATACGAGCTTACCGTGGCCGGTCAGGCTCCGGCGCGGCTCTCCGCCTCGGCCGCGCAAGGCTCAATGGGAATATTCACCCTGACGAATCCGGAGATTCACCTGCCCGACGGACGCACGATCGCCAAGGAAGAGCTGGGATTGACGTGGCATCGCGCGCTCGACAGCGAGACGCCGGCGCTTCTGGATGAATTGCGGTTTCAGAACTTCACGCTGGATCCCGTCCGGTTTTCCGCCACACTGGTGTTCCGGTCGGCCTTCGAAGATCTCTATATGGTCCGCGGACTGATGAGGCGGCGCCGCGGGAAATCGCTGGAGCCGAGATGGCGCGACGGCACGCTGCGGCTGGGCTACAAGGGAGAGGACCGCGTCATGCGCGCACTCTTCATTCACAGCGATCCGTCGCCCGACGAACGGCACGGAACGGCGCTGACGTTTCGCGTCGCCCTGGCTCCCCGCGAACAACGGACCGTTCGGCTGTCGCTCACGATCCAGGAGTCGAAAGCGCCGCGCGCCGGGAAATCCGCGCGTCCCGCGAACCTCCAGCGGTTGGAATCCGACCTGAAACGACAAGGTCGCAACTGGGAGGCCGACATCACCGAAGTCTCGGGCAACGGATCGGCGGTCGATCAACTCATGGAGCGGGCCTTCCGCAGCCTCCGGGTGCTGCGGGCCCATCTCGGGGAGGAAAGCTACTTCGCCGCCGGCGTACCCTGGTTCGTCACGCTGTTCGGCCGCGACAGCGTCATCACCGCCCTGCAGATGCTGGGCTACCATCCCGGTATCGCCGAGCAAACCCTGCGTCTACTGGCTCACTATCAAGGCACCAGGCAGGACGAGTGGCGGGATGAAGAGCCGGGCAAGATTCTCCATGAGCTGCGCGTGGGAGAGTTGGCGAACCTCGACGCGATCCCGCAGACGCCCTTTTACGGGACGGTGGACGCCACGCCTCTTTTTTTGATTCTCGTCGCCCGGCACGCCGCGTGGACCGGCTCCCTCCGGGTCTTCCAGGCCCTGCGTCCTCACATCGACCTGGCGCTGCAGTGGCTCGATGCCCATGGCGACCGGCACGCCGCCGGATATCTGGCGTACGACAGCGCGACCGAGACGCGCACGAAAATGGTGAACAAGGGATGGAAGGATTCGGGAGATGCCATCGTCAACGCCGACGGCACGTTGGCCCGGGCGCCCATCGCCCTGGTGGAAGTCCAGGGCTATGTCTATGCGGCGAAAGCGGGAATGGCCGATCTGTTCGAGCGGACCGGCGAACAGGACACAGCGAACCGGCTGCGACAACAAATGCGACAACTCCGCGAACGCTTCAATCGGGACTTTTGGATGGAGGACAAGGGCTGCTACGCGCTCGCGCTGCAGCGGGATGGCCGGCCCGCCGCGGTGGTCTCGTCCAATGCCGGGCAGGCTCTGTGGACGGGAATCGCCGACGACGACAAGGCGCAACGAACGGTCGACCGGCTGATGGCGGACGATATGTTTTCCGGATGGGGGGTGCGGACCCTGTCCGCGAATGAACGGGCCTTCAATCCGATCGGCTATCATCTCGGCACGGTATGGCCGCACGACAACTCGCTCATCGCGGCCGGGTTCCGCCGTCATGGCCGGGACGACGACGCGCTGCGGATTTTTCACGGCCTGTCCGACGCGGCGTTCCATTTCCACGCACACCAGTTGCCCGAAGTCTTCTGCGGCTACAACCGGAAAGACTACGAAATTCCCGTCAACTATCCCGTCGCCTGCCATCCGCAAGCCTGGGCGGCCGGCGCGTTGCCGTTCCTCCTCACGACGCTGCTGGGCTTGGAGCCGGACGGCTTCGGCAAGCGGCTCCGCATCGTGCGGCCCTTGCTGCCCCGCGGGCTCGACCGTTTGAGCGTGAAACGGTTGCGCGTGGGTGACGCGTTGGTGGACCTCGCCTTCCGCCGCGGCCCCGAGCGCGTCGACGCCGAGGTCACCGGTCTCGACGGAGAACTGGACGTCCGAGTAGAGAAGGACAGGTGAAGAGGTCTGTCTGGTCTATCTGGTCTGTCTGGTCTATCTGGTCTGTCCGGTGGACGGAATAGACCAGAGAGACCGAATAGACGAGATAGACCAAATAGACCAATACGAAGGAACGCATCGATGTCGAAATTGACGGCCATGCGGGACCGCACGGCAGGATGGCAGGCGCTCTTGCGCGATCGGAACGTCGGCTGGCTCTATGCGGGCCAGCTCATCTCCCAGATCGGAGACGGCGTGAGCAAGGTCGCGTTGCTCTGGTTCGTCTGTGCCATGACCGATTCGGCGTTGAAGATGACGTTGATCGGCGTGCTGCAGACCGTCCCGCCGCTGATTTTTGGACCGTTCGCCGGCGTGTATCTGGACCGTGTGTCGAAGCGCAGCGCGATGATCGTGATCGATCTGGTCCGCACGGTGCTGCTCGCCGCCATCCCGATCCTGTATACGCTCGGTCTGTTGACGCTGGCCTGGCTCTATCTGCTGGTCTTCGTGATCGCGCTGTTTTCAATGGCCTTCGGACCGGCCTTGAACGCCACGCTGCCGCTCCTCGTTAAGAAGGACCAACTCACCCGCGTGAATGCGCTGATGCAGAGCGCCCTGACGATGGGCCAATTGTTCGGGCCGGCGCTTAGCGGCATCCTGATCGCGGCCATCGGCGCACAGAACGCCCTCTATGTGAACGCCGGCGCGTTTCTGCTCTCGGCCCTCTGTAAATTCCCCCTTCGCCTGCCTCATGTTCGCGCCGTCCGCGCGAGCCGCGGTCTGTGGACGCAAGCGCTGAAGGATCTCCGCGAGGGTGTCCGATTCGTCTTCGTGAAACAGCGGCTGCTGTTCCTCCTGATGATCGTCGCCTCCATCTTTTCGCTTGGCTCCACCGGATTCGTCTATTTGATGCCGGTGATCGGCGACCGGCTGCTGCATGTCGGATCCGTCGCGCTGGGCTGGCTCTGGTCTTCGCTGAGCCTCGGAATCCTGGCGACGACGGCCTGGCTGTTGTGGAAAAAGCAACAGAGCATTTGCACCCGCGTCTGGCTGCTGGCGGTGGCGGCCGGCGTCGGCGGCGGCGCCGTGCTGGCCCTGCTCGCCAGCCGCTCGGTTCTCGCGGCAGCCGCGTTGATCGTCACCATCGGCGGCAGTTCCGGGCTGATCACGCCGCTGGTCGCAACTTCTCTGCAGGAGCGCACGCCCAAGGACTTGTTGGCCCGCGTCTTCGGACTGTTCAATACGGGCACGATGGCCTGTTCCATGATCGGAATGACGGTCTTCGGGTGGCTCGCCGACTCCTTCGGACCCTCGGTCAGCCTCACCACCATCGGCGCCGTCGATTTTGCCGCGGCCGCCGTGTCGGCTGCGCTCATTCCCTGGTGTTATCGGCTCGCCCGGCAGGCACCGGAGTCCGCCTCGCAGAACGGTCTGCGCCACGCCAAGGGCGTTTCCCGCTGAGAACAGGCGGACCCGGCGCGGACGGCCGGGCGGATCGACCGCCTATCGTGTCCTGCCGAACGCCGCGAGAATGGCTTCGACCATCCTGCGCTCGCTCTCCTTCACCTTCTCGAAGTAGCCCTGCACACCGAGCATCGACGCGCCTTTCCTCAGCATGGTGTGGATGAGTCTCGTCCAGACGAAGACCAGTACGGGCTTCCCGTCCATTTCCGCATAGAGTTGGCTGAGCAGATCCATGCCGATCACGTCGGTGAATTTCAGTTCGGCGACGACGCAGTCGGGCCGCACCGCCCGGAACCACGCCAGCGCCGTTTCGCCGCTGGAGACTTCGTATACCCGGAATCGGCCGGCACCGTGCTCCTCGAAGCACCGGAGCAACGTCGCGCGGTCCTCTTTATATTCGTCGATGAGCAGAACCGTGATTGGAATCGGAGATGAGTCCATCCGGAGCCACACTCCCGCGCAGAGCGTAGAAGAATCGCCCAGACAAGTCTGTCAGGGGGATGACGATGGCCGGGAACTTTCAAGCTCGCGGATCTCTTGCGCGATGATGTTGTAACATTCGCAGGAGCGCCGCTGCAGAACCGTCCGATTCAGAATCGCCATCGAACCGCGCCGATAGTGCAAGGCCCCGGTCTTCTTCAGCCCGTTCGTGATGGTGTTGATGGTCGGTCGCCGGCCGCCGATCAACTGGGCCAGCGACTCGTGCGTAAGACGGATCTCATCGGACCGGACCCGGTCGTGGATCGACAACAGCCAGCGGCACAGCCGCTGCTCCAGGGAATGGAACCGGTGGCAGACCGCCGTTTGCGCCAGTTGCACGAACCGCACGCTCGTATAGCGCAATAGCTGTTCGCGCAGGCTGTGGCTGGCATGCAGGGCGTTCCGGAGCACCGGACCCGGAACCTGCCACGCCGCGCCGGAGTGCTGGACCAACGACTGGTAGATATGGATCGGTTTCCCGAACAGGATAGGCAGACCGAGATAGCCTTCCCGTCCCACCATCCCGATTTCGACGCCCAGACCCTCGGCGGTCGTGCCGACGAGGGAAATGACCGCCTCGGTCGGAAAATAGGCATAATCCAACGGCTCGTGAACGGCGCCGAGGACGGCTCCCCGCTTCAACGAAATCGGCTCCATGACCGGCCTGAGCAACCGATAGTCCGGCTGGGACAGGGTGCGAAGGATCACATTGTCTGAATCGGATGGTGCGGACGATTCTGGCTTCAGAGTGGCCCCCGTCCCTCGACGAGGCACACCTTAAATAAACGCCGTTCGCCTGTCTGTTATGTACCTGACAAAGATCGAGGAAATTGCGGATCGTCGGCGTGGTCTTGTGTCCCGTCGGGGGCCGAACCGCCGGGATGATCGGCGCCGTCCCGCGCGGCTTTCCCACCGAGACTCTCGACGAAATCCTCTGCAGCTTTCGCCACAATGCCATAACATTCGCAGGCCAGGCGCTGGAGCTTGGCGCGGTCGCGAATGGCGAGACAGCCGCGTGTGCATGCGATGGCTCCCTGTGTCTCCATGATTCCAATGAGCGAGGCCACGACCGGCCGGCGCGCCCCGACCATGGAGGCCAGCGCTTCCTGAGTGAATTCCATTTCATTGTCTCCGGTCCGGTCCTGGATCGTCAGGAGCCACCGTGCGAACCGTTGGCGAACCAGATGAAACCTGTTGCACACGACAGATTGGGCCAGTTCGGTGAGCCGATAGTTGGCATAGCGGCACGCAAGACGTTGCAAGGTTGGGAGAGCGGCGCGCCGAAGCAGATCGACCCCCATCTGACAGATCTCGCCGTCCCGCTGGACGAGACATTGAAACGGCAGGCTGCCTCGGCCGAAGAAGGGTGACAATCCGGCCATTCCTTCCCGGCCGACCAACCCGACCTCGACCGAGAGCCCCTCCTCCGTCACCGCCATCAGCGAGATGACGGCGTCTGCGGGAAAATAGATGGAAGTAGCGGGGACCCCGGGCTCCTGCAACACTTTGCCGACGTGCACCTTAATTTTCTGACCGTACTCGCGGAATAGCCGCATGTCCTCGTCCGGCAGAGCCGAGAGGATCAGATTTCTTCCCCGGGCAGTTTCGATATCGGCTTCCATAGATAGGGACCCGAGTAGCCGAAATCCGGGTCGCGTCTCCCTTGGTGAGATGTCCTTACGGTCACTATCCCAGGCGGTCTGCCGAGGCAACCACTGGAAGAACCCCCTGGGAGTAAACTCTGCCTTCGGGACAGTCTGTTCGATGCCAAAGACAGTTTGTACTCATGGCTGACTACGATCTGCCGGCTCATCGAAGACACTGGGCTCACGGGACACGGCGCTCACCGAAGACACTGAGCGCTCACCATCTCGCGCAAGCCTGAGTGACTTATTTGCCACCTCGCGCACCTCAGCACTCAGCACTACCTAGCACTCAGCACTGTCCATGTAGGGTGGCGCTGGACTTGCACCGGCCCGGTGCATGAGACAAGTGGTAGGATTCGTCTGTCTCCTTGCGGTCGCTTCTATCTGGTCATCTGCAGAGCATGCCTTAGGGGAGTGGTATGTCGCGGGTCAAGCCGGCATCAATTTCGCCGATCGGTTGACCAGCGTGACGGGCACTGGGAGCTTGACCAGTCTGCAAGCTCCCAACTTCGACCTCAAGAACGCGGTCGTCTACGGCGGTAAACTGGGCTACTTTCCTGCCAACGGGCACTTGGGGCTGGAATTGGACGTCTTCAACAGCCAGCCCAACATTAAGAACCTGGGCGACATTCCGGGCATTCATTTGCGGGTGACCAACGTCGGCGCCAACGTCGTGCTGCGGTATCCAGGACCAACCTATCAACCCTACCTCGGGATCGGGGGAGCGGCTCTGGTCGCGCACCTCGACAACAGTCCGACCACTCAAAGCGACTCGGAGGTGGGATTCGGAGTCAATCTCCTGGCGGGATTGCGTGCATTCGTCACTCCCTACGTGGCCTTGTTTACCGAATACAAATACACGCGCGGCACACTGACGTTTCATGACGCATTCGGACCGGTCGGCGGGTTCACCGGCGTGTACCGGGCGCAACATGTCGTGTTCGGCGTGAGTTATCATTTTTAAGCAGTCGAGTCTCTTTGGTCTATCCGGCTGGCTGGTCCATTTGGGTTTATTCAGAAGACAGATGGAGAGGCACATGAAAAAGTTGACGATGGTACGGACACTGTTCGCTGGCCCGGCTGCATTGGCTTTATCGATCCTGGCCGCCTGCTCCTCGGGGCCGCCTGTCGTTCCGTCGGAGTTGAAGACGCAAATCGACTCGTCCCTGTCTTTTCCGGAGTTGGTGCAGTCCCCCTCTTCGTACAAGGGAAGAACCGTTCTTCTGGGAGGAGAAATCCTCTCGGCGAAGCGGCTGAAAGACGGGACGCAATTGGAGATCCTCCAGCTTCCAACGCACGACGACGATCCGCCGACATCGCTCCGCACCGACTCGCAAGGCCGCTTCCTGGCGCTCGATCCCGGCGGACGCGATCCGGCCTCCTACCAGCCTGGCACGCGGGTGACCCTCGTCGGAGAAGTGACGGGCGACACGGTCGGACGGCTCGACGATTCCGAATATCGGTACCCGACTCTCGATATCAAACATTTGTATGTCTGGGCTCCGGACGACTACGAGCGGCGGCGAAGTGGACCGATGGTCGGTCTGTTCGGCGGCATGGGATTCGGCTTCGGCGGCGGTGGCGGGCGCAGCGGCAGTTTCGGCGGCGTAGGAATCGGCACGGGATATTAGCGCACGAGCGTGAAGCGTCGTTCGTGAAGCGTTGTCGAGCGTGACGTGCGAGACAGGCGCGACAAGCGGGACACATCCGAGAAAAGTCGGTCGGACAAGTCTCGCGTCTCGCTCCTCTCGCATTTCTCGCGAACGACGAGATACGAGCGACGAACTCTTAAGAGGCGCCGACGACGGTATGGATCGTCCGCGCCAGCTCGCGCGGCGTCGTCTCATGCTTGAGCAGCCATCCGCTGGCGCCGACCTGCTGCACCGCAGCCTGGACCAGCGGCAGCAGATGCACCGACGTCCATACGATGATGGGAATCGGCTTGCCGCTGGTGCGCCGCTTCAAGTCGTTCAGTAAGCCCGCAGCCAGCGTGCCGTCGACCAGCACATCGAACAGAATGCAATCGGGATGCAGCGTGCGACAGGAGCGCCGCCCGCGCAGATGGTCGGAGGCCTCGTGCAGGATGAACGATGACGGCGACTGATCGAGCAATCGCCTCAACGATGCCCGATCTTTCCGACTCTCATCGATGACCAGAATGTGCAGCGGTCTCATCGGGGCGCACTCTAGAATGGTACCGGAGAAGGTTGTACTAGGTAAAACTCTAGGACCGTCGGCTTCCCAATCCCCTAGGGTCTACCCCGGTGTCGAAGGCATCTCCCGCGTCCTATGCTGCCGTATGCTCCTCCGAGCCCTGCTGACCCTTGTCGCACTGTTGCCATGTTCCGGCTGCGCCAAGTCGGCACACCAGACGGGGGGGGCACTGGTCGATAAGGTGGTCTCGGACGAGGTGATGAAAGACGTAGACCAGTCCATCTCCTTCGCCGACCTCCTCGCCGATCCATCCCGTTACATCGGGAAGACGGTCATGTTCAGCGGTGTCGCGTTGTCATCCCGCCGGACGAGGGACGCGACGGAGATCGAGCTCCTCCAAGTGCCCACAGAGCCGGGGATGGCGCCGGCCGAACGTAAGGCGAAATCTCAGGGGCGTTTTCTTGCGGTGCAGTCGGAAGGCTTTCTGGATCCCGCGGTCATCGAAAGGGGATCGCCGTTGACCGTCGTCGGCACGGTGAAAGGCGCGACCACCAGGCGACTGGACGAAGGGGACTATCGGTATCCGGTGATAGAGGTCCGACGCCTTGTCGATTGGAACGACGTCCGAAGCCGGAACGACGACGGGTACGAAGACGACTACTACGGCCGATACGGTGGGTACTACGGACCCTGGGCCTCCTGGTATTACGGATTCGGCAGCCCGTTCTGGGGCCCCTACGGCTTCAACCCCTATTCGTATTACGGTCCTTACTACGCCTTCCCCTTCGGATACTCGGTGCCGGCACCGCCACCGCCTCCGCCTTCGTCCGTTCCGCCGCAGTTCAAAAAATGATCGATGTATAAGATGTATAAAAAGAGAAAATGTCTGTCTGGTCTATTCCCGTCTATCTCATCGTCTCGCCCGACAGACCGGATAGACTAACAGACCAAATAGACCTGATAGACCAGACAGACGAGATAGACCAGAGCTATGCCGCGTTCGAGCTCACACAACCTAGATCGTTATCGGCGTAAACGAGACTTCGCGCGTACGCCGGAGCCGAGCGGCGCGGGGTCGAAGCGCAGCGTACCGGAACAGCCGATCTTCGTGGTTCAGAAACATGCGGCGACCCGCCTGCACTACGATTTTCGGCTGGAACTGGACGGGACCTTGAAAAGCTGGGCCATTCCCAAGGGACCGAGCCTCGATCCGGCACAGAAACGTCTGGCTGTGCACGTGGAAGATCATCCGCTCGAGTACGCCGGTTTCGAAGGGATCATCCCGCCGAAGCAATACGGAGCCGGCACGGTACTCGTCTGGGATCGCGGCCTCTGGACGGCGGAAGGCAATCCCCGCGACGGCTATCGGCGAGGCGTCCTGAAATTCCGCTTGCAAGGTCGGAAGCTGCGCGGCGGCTGGACCTTGGTCCGCATGCATCGCCGTGACGAGGGGCCG
>DATFDJ010000064.1:0-21482 GCA_035252115.1 Nitrospira sp.
GAGCACGGGAATCGTGTGCGTCCGTCCAGGCGGTCTGTATTCCATGAATGCCGTGCGCGAGAGTGTGAGGACACGATCGGACAAGGCCGTCACGTCCACCACCAGCGGATCGGTATGGATCGTCACAGAGCAGTAGCTGGGTACGACATCCAAGACTCCGGGCCACCGTTGTGCGCGGACAGCGTCCGCAAAGGCGAGAATCCGATCGTTCACTGCCGGATCGATGCGACGCCCAAATTCCACGGTGCATGCCGCGTCGCCAAGCGGTAAAATTTGGCAGAGGGACTCTTTCGAGGCCGATGGTCCCATCGCATACCCGGTTCGTAGCAGTCAAATTCAGGACTCAAACCTCAAAATTCAAAATCTTTCCCACGGCCGTACCCTACCGGGTTTGCACCATTGCGTAAAGCAGACCGCCGCAACACGTCGCTTCACAGGGGCGGCCGATCGTGTGGTCGGCGAGCAATCGATACAGCGCCTTCATGGTACCCGGTGCATGGCCTTGCGTACGGTTATTCACGAGCACATAAGCGCGCCGCCCTTCGCCGACGGCCTGCGCCACCGGGTGCGCGGTCGCCTCTCCCATGAATCGGCTTTGGCGTAAGTCTGTCGATAGACATCGACTTTCCATCCTTCGTACGCCCAGGTGAGGTGCCGAATCGCAGGAGCGGAGAGAGGGCCATGCGGCATTCTACTCCCCTTTCTCATCATCCGCCGTCGAGCTGCCAACCGGGTCATGAATCTAGTACAGTGAAGCGGTTCAGATGAGGAGGCACCATGGCAAGATCGAGACGACCCGAATTGGAGAAAGACAACCCGGTTGCGCCGCAGATCTATTCACGGCGAAACCGGACAGCGAGAGGCGCCCGCGAGGCTGTCCGACTCGCGGCGGATGCAGGTGACACATTGCATGCGTTAGCCGAGGCGGCCGAAGCATTTGTGAATCGGACCCCGCGGTGGAAGAAAACGGAAGCAGAACGACAGGTGCTGCTCGACGCAATTACGAGGGCGCAGTTGTTTCTGTCAGTGGATCATTTGCCGGAGGCGGATCATTGACCCGCGAGTGAGACTGCGACGGCACAGTCTCAGTAGATGAGCCGCTTTCCGTGCGGACTTCAGGCTTGGCCTGGATGGATTCGACATGAACCGGGCCGGCTGGCTCGTGCGACGACACAGCTTGCGCGGCCTTGTCGTCCTGACCACCGGCGAGCCACGATATCCCGGCTAGAAATGCCAATGCAACCGCAACGCCTTTCATGTCGATGGAATGGCCGTTCGGTTGCCTGATGAACGACGTGCGCTGGCCTATCGATAACCTTCGATGTATTGCCATGCAACCCTTTGTATCGGCTTGGGACAAAATGGTCCACGCGGGAAGCCCCTAGTGGAGGCGCTTGGTCCTTTGGTCGATGGACCCGATGGGGACTGAATGACTCTTGATGTGAAAGGTCGGTCTTTGTATGATGGGATTTCGGAACGGAGACTAGAAGACATGGAACGCCGTGCCGCTCTACTGACGGTGATGCTGTTGGCAGTGTCGTTTCCCATGGCCGCGGGTGCAGAGAGCGGCATGTTCGTCGGCGGTCAAGCAACCCCACTTGCCCCGGCGGGAGGGATACCGGCGCCTTCAAGCTCCATCGTTGCGCCGGAGTTACCGGCTGTGATGCCGGGCCAGAACCAGTCCATGACGGTATTTCGAGACATTCCCTCGATTAGTGGACGCTATTCGGTCGGAGGCACGACATTGATGCCCTACCTGGGAGCCGGATTCAGTAACGGCTACACTTCGGATCTGGATCGATCGTTGAACACCGGTACCTCTTCGCAATCGGATACTCATCTGCGGAGTCTCTTCGGACAGAACCTCGCGCCCAATGAATTCCAAATGGGCATTCGTATTCCCTTCTGACGTCTCCTTTTTTCTCTTGTCCGCCTCTCGTTCTGAGTCGCGATTTTGCCATCCCCGCAATCCAATCCGTATGCCGTTGCCCGTATCTGGTTCGCCGTTCACAGTCTTCCTGTGCCCTAGGCAAGACAACTGTCATGTGGCGCACATATATCTATGCGCTGTTCGCTGTGCTGAACAATGACCTTTACACAATCTTTCGTTGCATGAAAGGAGGCGGGGCTGGACAGGGTCGTCCAGCCCCGTGAGAGAGGTTATCGAGAATCACCGGCTCCATCGGTTGGTCGGTCCTCGGGAACGCGAGCAGACTTGGTGGACTGGCTGTCCGCCGGTGCCTGGTGTTTGGGTGCGCCGGCTTCGGTGGACGAGCGCCTGATGGGCAACTGACCTGTCGCGCTGGCCGTGCCCTCAAGCACGACGTCGGCCACGAGAGCATCCTTGGTGGATGTAACTTGAGCGGGTTCCTGCTTGGCCACGAGAACATCCATTGCAAGGCCTCCGGTCTTATGCTGGCCGCTTAACGCGCTTTTCATGTTACCAAGCCGTTGCGAGAGATCCAGCATAACCGCCTCTTGCAGCCGCCCTTTCAACTCGCGATCCACGATCTGCCAGTAGCCCGGTTTCACCGCATCCAGCGCCATTTTTGTTTCATTGGCCATTTGGAGATCGGGGATGGCTATGACGTTGCCCTCGTGCTCCAAATGTGGTGTGCCCCAATAATACAACGTCCCGTTGATATCCCCGCTGGTTTGAACGGACACCAGCGTGCGTCCATTTACGTTCGAAGCGGACGCTTGTTCAATGAGTACGTTGCCTCCGAACGTCGTGGGAAGCTTGATCTGCTGGTGGAAGAGTTTTGTTTGCAGTTGCTGATTCAAGACTGCGTACGGCACGGGGACCGTGAGAAGGATCTTGTAAGGTTGACCTTCTTGCGCCGCCACGGCGGTGCGGTCCATGTGGATCTTCATCGGCGCCGGTGTGCCGCCAGGATGCCGGCACGGTGTCTGGAAGAGCGCGACAGGAGTTTGTCTCGCAATACCGGTGATGGTCGTGTGCTGCGCCGGGCCTTTCATCGAGCCGACGGTAAAGTCCCGTGCTTTGCCGTACAAACATAATTGGGCGTTCGCCTGGCTGACGGCGATCGGTTCCTGGAGCCGTTCCCACACCAGGT
Source organism: Nitrospira sp. (assembly GCA_035252115.1). Taxonomy (GTDB): domain Bacteria; phylum Nitrospirota; class Nitrospiria; order Nitrospirales; family Nitrospiraceae; genus Nitrospira_C. The sequence goes on from DATFDJ010000064.1 coordinate 3,078, forward strand.
TGAGCGGGATGACGTAGCCCGCCTGCTCGACGGATTGTGCAATCTGCTGAGTCAGGGCTTCCTTCTCGAACAGCTCGGCAAGCTGATCCTTTACCGGAATGTTGAACATGTTGCACTTGTCGTCGCTTTCCGGTTTCAGGTCGATCGAGGTTCGAGGATCGGTCAGCGTGACGAGCATTCCCTGGTCCTGTTCCCGCAATGCGAGCCGGCCCGTCCCTTCGATGACGGGATACAGCGGGTCGAGTCTACAGGCTCGCGCGGCCGCCGATTCGATTTCACCGCGGTACACGGCGCGATACTTTACCAGCCCGTCCTGAATTTGCACCTGCGGCTCGCCTTCCCTGATGAATCGCCAACGATAGTCGTCGGCGAGGGCATGTTGTTTCTCGGTGATGCGTTCAGGAAATGCGGTTTGGATGACCTGCTGAACCGCTGTGAGATCGGCGGTCAATGTGACCGGCAGAAGCGATTCAGGAGCTTGAGCCTGTTTCACACCGGCGGAGAGCGGCTGGATGACTGGAGGAACCTTGCCCAGTTGAGGCGGCGGCTGCGGCTGCGTCTGGCTGGGGGGAATCGTATGGCTACATCCGGCCCATACAGACAGCGAAAGACAGAGCATGAAATGAGTCGTGCGTCTCATAGAAACCTCCCTTGTTTACCAAGAGACAGTTTCTAGTCGCTGCAAGGCATATACCGATGCACTCTATGCGTGCAATGCAGTGAATGCCTTCAATTTGTTTCGCCAGTCTCCCTGGTCCGGTCCCGTGAGATCCCTCTCGCGAGGACAAGTTGTCCTCTGCCGTGACTGTCTGGTATTGGAAAAGAATGATCTCGATGATGTGCGGGCGGAACGCAGATACCTTTATTCGGGGCGCACGGTATTGGGAGGAGTGGGAATTGGCTCAGTCGGCGCAGGCGACGGACGGAGCGCGGGAGTGTGTCGTTCGAGTTTTTCCAGAACTTCCTGTTTGACCCTCGTCGACTCTTCGATGCGGTTTTCACGCTGGAGCGTGCTTAGTTCGGTCGCCTTTCTCGCGTTCAGTTCGACCATGTCCACCTCGTCTCTGACGAGAGTCGGTGTCAGAAACACCAAAAGGTTCAGCTTCTCGGTCTGTACGGATTGAGATTTGAAGAGCCAGCCCAACCACGGAATGTCGCCGAGGAGCGGAATTTTCGTTTCGGTTAAGGTGATGTTGTCCCGCACGAGCCCTCCGATCACCAACGTCTGCTGGTCACGGGCCACGGTCGTGGTCTCCATCGAACGCTTTGTCGTCGTGGGACCGACCGGCACGCTGGAGTTTCCCACGCCGATGGTCTGAGCCACGTTGTTCTCGATGGCCGTAATTTCCTGCTTGATTTCCATGCGGATCAGATCGTTCTCGAGCACCTGTGGCGTCAGTTCCAACGTCACGCCGACGTCCTTCCGTTCGATGGTGACCAGTGTGCCGCCTGTAATGCCCTGAGCTTGACCGGTGGGAAACGGCCTGTTTTCTCCGACGACGATCTTGGCCTTTTGATTGTCTGCGGCCAGCACTTGGGGAGTCGAGAGAATGTTTGTGTCAGTGAGGCTGAGAAGGAATTGGAGGAATGCCCGTACATTGATCGTGTTCAGCACCGGTATCGCTCCGCCGGTCGTGGCACCTGCTGCAATGCCGCTGATGGTCTGTGCGACGGACGCAATGTTTTCCGGGGCCGTATTGAACCCCGCGATTCCTTGAACGGACCCGCTTTTTCCCACTCCAATGGCCTGCACAGGATCGCTGCCGATTTGTTTAAGACGGTCAACTTCGACTTCGAGAATCACCGCCTCGACAAAGACCTGTCGGCGACGGGTGTCGAGGTCGCGGATGACGGATGCGAGTCGACCATAGGCGGCTTTGGTTGAACTGATGATAATTGAATTCGTCGCCTTGTCGGCGAAAACCTGGACGGGAGCCTCGAACTCGGTCAGCGGCCTGATCGGAGGCCGGGCGCCGGGCGCGGTCTGAGCCACTGTCTGAGAGCGGGCCACCAGATTAGTCAGCACTGCGGCCAGATCGGTCGCGTTGGCATGCTTCAATCTGTAGACGAATACTCCCCGTTCGGGCGGAAGTTCTCCCATCGGCACGATTTGATAGACGGGTCCCTTGGGAACGACCGCCAGTCGGCTTACTTCGAGGGCCGAGACGAAAAGACTATAGGCTTGGTCCGGGGTGACTTTGGTGGGAGAGAATACCGAAATCTTGCCGCCTGCTTTCTTGACTGTGTCGTCGAGCACGAAATTCTTCCCGGTCAGTTCGCTGATGAAACGAACGAATACCGACAGCTCGACTTCATTGAAATCGAGGCTGACGCGACCGGCGTTGGGTCCTATCTGAGCTTGCGTTTGAAACGGAAAAGTGCAACCAAGCAGGAAGACAAACACAAAAAGTGCCGTCCTGACATGGCGCGGACTGACCGGCGTAAGAGAAAAGAATTGCATTGCCCTGTGACGTGACCCGAAGGAGTCTCCTCTGAGTGTCAATGGTGCGGATTTGTAGACGGTACCACAAGCAATCTGGTGACACAACCTTCTGACGATTAACGAAAAACTTGCCAATATTGCCGCTCAATCTCTCGCTTGTGTGGAAGAGGCGTGGCCATTCTCGGCGACCCTGTCCAATTTTGCAATGAAAGGACGTCTGAATAGAAAAAAGCGCGACGCTAACTGGTTAGAAACAAAGCCCATTTTATGCTGCAGTCGGTGTCAAAATGGCACCGTGATTGCACTGGCTTGCCTATCTTTCCTCGTACAGATTTGCGAATCATTCCAAAGCACGATGAGGCTCTCGCCAGCCAAGGGAGCCAATTGGCGCTCCACGGCGTCTGCTAAGGTTGAAGCGTGCGCACTGACAAGAGAGCCTCCTCCCACAAGGCCGACAAGAAGAACTCCGCCGCCAGGCATAGACAGGGTGTCGTCGGCTACAGTAAGAAGAGCGCCCTCCTTGAAGAAGCCATCACTCACATGAATGCCGGCAAATACGGCCGGTCCTCCGCAGCACTGAAGGAACTGCTCGCCCTCGATCCACAGAACATCGAAGCCCGCCGTCTCTTTGCCACCCTGCACCTGCGGCTCGGCAGCCTGGTGACCGCGAGAGAAGCCTTTGAAGCGCTTGCCAATGAAGCCATCGGGAGGCAGGACTACTGGCTCGCCGAATCCTTGTTGCGTGAATATCTCGCCGCTGGCCCCCGGTGCATTCCGTTCCTCGAACTGTTAGCCCATGTCTACGAGGAAAAGGGCGATGCGATGGCTGCTGTTGGGGAACTGGGGAAGGCGATCGAAATATTAATCGAAGATCCGGACCCGGACAACCCGAAAAAGCCGTCTCAATTCTACGCAAAAATACGAGAATTAGCCCCGGCCAGCCCAGTCGCATTTCAGTTTGCCTCCCTCTTTGATTTCCAAACCGGTGAATTCCGCCTTCCGCAGAAGCCGCTGCCGGATCACGGAGCTGACGCAAAAACCTCGCTGCAGGGGGGAGCTCTTTCTTCGGACACCGGCACCCTGCCGCCGGCGGACATCATGCCGTGGGAGCACGTTGACGAGCTTCCCACCGCTCCGGCTCCAGCCAATGCTTCCGTTGAACTTGAGTTTGAAGGCACAGACACCAACTGTTTTGGCGGTTCATTGGACTCATTGAGTTTGTCCGAGCAAGCCCGTTCAGATTCCATGCCGCCCGGAGAGTCCTTTCCTGAAAATGAGTCTGGTCCCGAACATCTCATAATCACAGCCGTCTCAGGCATTCCTGTTTTCGAAATAGCTCCTGCGACACAGATACCGCCATTCGCAGTTGAAGAGAGTATCGAAGCAGTGAGTGAGCCGTCTTTCGAAAACGTCACCCGCCATGAAGCTCTCGTTGATCCAACGCCAGAGATTTCGACGGCGTCGAATGCTTCAGGAGAATCCTCGCCTGTCCTTTCTCGGATGCCCTGGGAACACGTCGCTGACCCCGCCCTTCAGATTGTCGAGCCGGAACCGACTATAAAATCAGAACCACCCGCTGAAACGTTCGCGTCGACTCCGTCCATCCTGCTATGTGAACCGGAAGTCAGCATGCCCCTATCTCCACCAGCAGTGATCCCAGTGAACGTGGAGATCTCCTCTGATACGACTACGGCAGCGGTTCCGGAAGAACGTGGGGCTGAGCCGGTACAAACCGACGCTCAGCATGTGGAACATTCAGAGGCAAATGCCACCCCTGAGCCTATAGAGTCGATTTCCGAACCTCTGCCTGCCTCGCCCTCGCCGGACGCCTCATCGCCCGCCTCGTTCTCTTGGAAAGAAATATTCGACTCCGCTTGGAAATTCACCGTCGGAACGACTGCGCCGAGTGCATCAATGCCCGTCAAGGATCCAGAGCCCACTACAGCGCAAGAATTGAATCAACCGTTTGAGAGTTCTCATGGTCCGGAGACCGCTGAAAATTTCGCCGGCAGTTCTCCGCAAACCGATACGTTCTCAACCAGTGTGTTGTCTCCGTCGGTATCCGACCAGGATCAGCAGACTGAGCAGATTGCCGTTGAGGACATGTCAGCAATCAGTAGCGAGGCAGTTGAGCCGAGTGCGGTATTAAAACCAGGTCGAACTGAACGAGAATGTTCTGTGCCTACCGCCGCAGAAACCTATCTTGCGACATCCGAGTCCGAATACGTTCCGCCGGCACCTCCGTCTTTTTCACTGGTCGTGGAAGAGCAGATCATCCCCACCCCTGCACTCGAGCCTGCTGCCGCAAAGCTGCCAAGCACAGCTCCTCCGACCTCGGGCACCATTCCAGATACGGTCGAACAAGCAATGTCGATTCCTCAGCCGTCAGCCACTCAAGAACCGTCCCAGTCCGCGACGGGGTCTGGCCCAATATCCGATGCTGCTTCTCCGGCACAATTCTCTTCGCCTCAATCCAGTCATTGGAATACGGGAGAAGTGGCGGTTCAGTCGCATCGTCCAAGTAAGAAGAAACATCAATGGGACAAAGAGCCGGCTGAAATACCGGCGGAAACCGCCGGCGCTTCTACACCGATGTCCGTATCGGGAGAAGAACGGGCTTCAAGTCTCTCGACCAGATGGGCATCGACCGGCGATACATCTGCGACGATTGCCGTACCGGAAGAGACTCCGGCACCGAACGATACGAGACCCGAATGGGAAAAAGCCACCGATTCGATTTTGCTGGATCAAGGGGCCGCTACGGATGCAACACCGACTCCTGTGTGGGAAGAAACCTCTGCCGATTCTTTCTACAAGATCGCCGAACCGTCCTCTTCTCCGGCCGCGACAGCCGTGGATGTGCTTTTTGGCGGGCATGGAGAGACGATCAAGACCACGGAGCGCTTCACGATCTCGAAACCCAGGCCGCGCATTGCCGCTCGCCTGGCTCGGCTGCGCCAGGCCGTCACCTCACTCATTCTTTCGGGCTTTTCCACGACTCAAGCGTTTGTCGTAATGTGCATCAGTCTTGTTGTGCTTCTTGCCGTTGCCGCGGCGGCGGGCGTCGGCATCGTCGCGCTGATTTGGATAGTGCTGGAGGAGCCTGCCACCCAGCGATATCAAAGTCTCACCACGGCGCCTCAACGGCAAATGATCGATTCGAGGAAGAATGGGTTTTTTCTGCTGATGGGGTTCGATGCTTCTGCCAGCCAGGATGCCGTTCAGGCCGGTTACGAGCGGAAACCGACCGACGCCGATGTATTGGCTGCGAAGGTCTGCATGGAGGGATATGGCGGGAAAGGCGCCGGCGGCATGAGCGCGTCGTTCACGGTGATCGACCGATGGTTCAAAGACACCGACCCGCTGGCTCAACTGAAGGCCCAATCGGGAACCATGAAGTCGGTCCTCGCACAGCAGCCGACGTCGCTCGGCCGGTACCAACAGTGGCTATCGATGCCTTTCGAAGACTGGGGGTTCGGACAGATGCTGAGTCCGGATTGTCCTCGCATCTTGTTTGCTCATCGGTTGTATCTCTTGGAAGGATTGACGCAGGACACCGCCACCGCCGTGGGTCGCCTGGAAAAGGATATGGAAGCCTGGAGGATTGCGTTGAGTCAGTCGAAGACATTGATGATGAAAATGCTCGCGGCGACGGCGGTACAAGACAATACACTCCTGGCCTCGGGTCTTCTGATGCGTCCGGACACCGACACGAATACGATCAACCGGCTCAGTAAAGTCGTGCGTCCGCTCGACCAAGTCGAATTGTCGGTTCGGTGGCCGATGCAGAGTCATTTTGTGTGGGCCACGCGCAACGTGAACACGGAGTTGAAGAAAGACCGTACGGAGGAACGTCCGATCCACATATCGCTGGCCGCCGCGATGCCGCTTCCGGTGCAACGACGAGCGAACGCCTATGCGGAGTATTACGACGCGGCGAATCGCGCATTTGCCGAGGGTCGGTATGCCAATTTGCCGAAGCCGGCTCAGTTCATGCGTCCTTCGGCATCGAGCGTCATCGATTATTTGGCCAATCCCATCGAGCATGTCATCGGCATCGATCCGCTGCCTTCCTGGGATCCGTACGCCGGCCGCATGGTGGAGATCGATGCGCAGTTACGCCTTGCGAGCTTGCAGGCATGGGTGCGCCGTGGTCCTCAGGATGGGGATGTCTTGGCTCGTCTGGCCAAGGCTGGACAAGCCTATTACGATCCCTTTACCGGTCTGCCGATGCTGGTCAACCAACAGAAACGCTTGCTCTATAGCGTCGGTCGAGACGGAAAAGACCAGGAGGGCGATCCCCGTCTCGATGTGGTCGTTGCCATTCCATCCTCGGCCCAGCAGCCGTCATCCCTCGAAGCGAAACACCTCTCCAAGTAGCGATAAAGCCGCCCTTCGGTGCCTGTATATCGTTGCCAACCTACGGTCTGTCCCAACTGAGGTTGTCAACCGCACCTGTGTCATCACGTTACTTCAGATGAGGAAATACAGTCGATAGGCCTGATTTGGACCGTATGCCGTCCCACGTGGCGCGTTGTGTCTCCTTTCAGTCTGTGGCGAGAAGCCCTTGACGGCCATGCCAATTGCAGGAACAATCACTCGCCCAATCGGTGTGCCGATCTCACGATGACCGGGTGATACCATGTCGGCCATCCCAGTCATGCTGGCGGCGGGTCGGACGACGGACGCACTCATATTGAGCGGAAGGACCACGACGCTGGACCAGGCCCAGGCCCTTGACCGATTCCTAGCCGGTATCGAGCGCCGGGCGTTCCGGATCGCGCATATTGCCACCGGGGATCCAGACGAAGCGATGGATCTGGTCCAGGACGCCATGCTCAAATTGGTTCAACGGTATGGAAGGCGTGAAGAATCGGAGTGGGGGCCGCTGTTCCAAACTATTCTTCAAAGCCGCATCCGTGATTGGTATCGCCGGACGAAAGTTCGCCACCGATGGCGGCGATGGTTTGGACAATCGGGCGAGGATGACGAAGAAGATCCACTGGCTTCCGTTCCCGATACGGCTCAGGTCGCGAGCGACGAGCAATTGGCCGCGAAGCGGGCGACGGCTGCGCTGGAGCAGGCGCTGCGGACGCTGCCGCTGCGTCAACAGCAGGCGTTTCTCTTGCGGGCGTGGGAGGAATTGGACGTGGCGGAAACGGCCCGAGCCATGGGTTGCTCGGAAGGAAGCGTGAAGACGCATTATTTCCGAGCCGTGCACACGTTGCGAAAGCTATTGGGGGAACACTGGTAATGTCGGACCGTGACCCACAAGACGATAGGGAATTGCGCGCACACGCCAAGCGTCTCTTGGATCAGAGTGTGGAAGACCTTGACCGGACGACGACCTTACGGCTACAGCGCGTCCGAGTCGCCGCGCTGTCTGCCGGCGTCGTTCCACGATGGAAGTTGGCATGGGGCGGCGGGTTGGCCGTGATGGCAGTGATCGCGTTGGCAATTCTATTCTGGACGAAACAGCCGGCCAAAGAGAATCACCATGGTCCCTTCCTCGAAGATATGGAACTCGTGATATCCGCCGAAAATGTGGAGCTGGCCCAAGATCTCGAATTCTACCATTGGTTGGTGGATGCGGATCAGACCGGGTAGACGGATGGTCGAGTTGTCGGCGGCGATCGTCCTGTCGGCTCTGAGCGCCGAGGCTGTGCCCGAGGCTCCCGTCCAGCCGGATGCGGACTTTCTCGAATTTCTCGGGTCATGGAGCACGGGACATGCTCGCCCGCAGTGGGTCGATCCCTTCAACGTTCAAGAGCTTCCGGACCAGGAGGTGGGGAATACACCCAGAACTCGGCAGGAACCGAAGGATCGAATGAACAAGCGGCAACCGGACGACCAGGCGCCTGCGCCGCAGCCGGACTCGAGTCGAGCACGGGAAGGGAGCAAGCCATGATCGCCCTGTTCGGATGCTTGCTCGTCCTCTTGGCGACAGCCGGGTCGGTTTCGGCCGAGACGGACGCACAAGCGGTTCCATGGAGCCGCTTGAATCAGCAGGAGCAGGACGTGCTGCACCGGTTCAGCGATCAATGGGATCAATTTTCCCCGGAGCGGCAGCAGCGCCTGTTGAACGGTGCACGCCTCTGGTCGAACATGAATCAGGAGGAGCGGCAACAAGCCCGTCAGCGTTTTCAGGAATGGCGGCAGTTGCCGCCGGAACAGCAGCAACAACTGCGTCAGCGCTTCGAGCGGTTTCGACAATTACCTCCCGAAAAGCAGGAAGCCATCCGCAAGGCGCGCCAGTGGTTCCAGTCGCTGCCTCAGGAACGCCGGCAGGCGATGCGGGAGCAGTGGCGGAACATGTCGCCATCCGAACGTCAAGAAATGCGGCGGCAGCTCAGAAAAGAATATTTCGAGCAGCATCCCGATCAGAGACCGAACGCGCCTGTTCTCCCCCGCTCCCGGGGGCATGTGCCGGGACCGTGACCTCCTCCTCCCCGCTGGCTTGACAGGCTGCTCGGTATTCCCGAGAATCTGACGACATCTTTCTCACCGTCGGAGGACACGATGCCACGTCCAAGTGGACCGCGATGGTTGCGCCGATTTCGGCAAGGAAGCGTTTCGCCAAGTCCGATTCCCACACGACACGTCTCGAACGAAGAATGTATTCCTCTTCCTCAAACGGGCAATCAGCGGCGCGTGGAGATGGAAACGGAGCTTCGGATGGCGCGCGCGGCCCAACGCCTGGGGTTGTCCCGCCGCGATTTCCTTCGAACGACGGGCGCGACGGCCGCGGCGCTGCTGGCCATGAATTCCGTCTTCGGACGATTTTTTCAGGTCTTCGAGCCGGAGATGTTCGAAGCCGCCGCATTTGCAGAGCAGCAGGGTGAGCCGTTTTTCATCTTCGACGTCCAGACGCATTACGTGGGGTCTCATTACGATCCCACGGACGCCGAGGACAAGCGGAAAGGAGCGGTGTCAAAACAGGGATTGTTGTCGCTGAGGCGGCGGATACGAGAGGCCGGAATGAACCCCGCTCTGGCCGCCGATCGCGGGACGATCGACGATCTCTCGTGGCGGAACTTCGTGAAAGAAGTCTTTTTGGACAGCGAGACGTCGATCGGCTTAATCAGCACGCCGCCGGGGCCCTATCCGCAGGAAGCCGTCGTCCCGCCGAAGGAAATGGCCCACATTCGCGATGAGATCAATCGGGTGGCCGGCTCGCAGCGGATGCTGGCCCATGGTCTTGCGACGCCACAGCTCGGCGCGGCCGACCTTGACTTCATGGCGCTGCAGGTCGAGCAGCTCAAGATCGACGCCTGGAAATGCTATACCGGTTCTTGTCCGAAGGGATTCGACCGGGGTTGGTGGATGGACGACGAGAAGATCGCGTACCCGATGCTGGAGCAGGCCAGGAAATTGAACGTCAAACGAGTCTGTGTCCACAAGGGTCTGCCGCTGGGGCCGGTCGCGGAATACAATCATCCGAAAGATCTCATCAAAGCGGCGAAGGATTTTCCCGACATCGATTTTCTGGTCTATCATTCGGGGTTCAAGAGCGCCTCGTCCGTGGACGAAGCCTTTGCGAAGACGGGCGAGATTCCCTGGACGACGGAATTTTGCCGGATGAAACAACAGGAGTCGGGCCTGCAGAACATTTACATGGAGCTTGGTTCCACCTTCGCGCAGCTCGTCACCGCCCATCCCGCCGTGTGTGCTCATTTGATCGGCCAGATCATGCAGGCCTTCGGCGTCGATCATGTGCTCTGGGGTACGGACTCCATTTGGTACGGGACGCCGCAATGGCAGATCGAGGCGTTCCGCCGTTTCGAGATGCCCGATGGATTGATAGAAAAACACCGCTATCAAACGCTCACGCGGGACGTGAAGGCCAAGATTTTCGGCCTCAATGCGGCCCGATTGTTCGGCGTGGACGTCGCCGCGGCCCGGCAGGCCGTTCCCAAGGATTATCTCGGGAAGATCAGAATGAGCTATCTCGAGGAGGGACCGGAGCCGAGCCGGCGAATGTATGGGTGGGTGGCGGGATAGAGCTTCCAGCAATGGAACGCCCGCGCGCTCCGGTGCCTCAGTTCGACCGTACGATGCTTCACCTCTGCTCGGCTCTGCAACTCGGTCCGCTGGCGCTTCGCGTCAACGGACCATCGAACAGTGCTCGCGTCGTGGAACACGACCGCATTGGCTCAGCAGTACGGTGCCCGAGCCTCGGCACAAGTCGCGCGCTCGGCGTTCCATTGCAATATTCGTGGGTCGGATAAAAGGAGAAAAAGACGAATGAGAAGCGAGGTGCTTTACCCCGGGGCGTTTCCGATGGTGCGGATCGAATTGGGGGCGGGTGAACAACTGAAGGCCGAGTCCGGCGCGATGGTCGCGTCCTCGCCGACGATCGACGTCGAAAGCAAGATGGAAGGGGGATTTCTCGGCGCCCTGTCGCGCAAGCTCCTCACGGGAGAAAAATTTTTCTTCCAAACGCTGAAAGCCAATCGCGGGGCGGGCGAAGTGCTGCTGGCGCCCACGGTTCCCGGGGAAATCGTGATCATGGAACTGGACGGTCTCAATGAATATATGGTCCAGAAAGACGGCTTCCTCGCCGGCGCCGATACGGTAAAGATCGAGAGCCAGATGCAGAGTTTGAGCCGAGGCTTGTTGGGCGGCGAAGGCTTCTTTATTTTGAAGATCAGCGGCAAGGGTACGCTGGTGTTGAACAGCTTCGGGGCCATTCATAGGATCGACTTGAAGCCGGACCAGGAGTACATCGTGGACAACAGCCACCTCGTCGCTTGGTCGGCGACCACGTCGTATCACATCGAGCGGGCCGCCGCCGGCTGGGTGGCGAGCTTCACTTCCGGTGAAGGGTTTGTCTGCCGCTTCCGAGGACCCGGCGTCGTCTATATCCAAAGCCGCAATCCCGGCGGGTTCGGCAACTGGATACGCCAGTTCATTCCAGTCAGCGAGTGATAAGTCACCAGTCACTGGTCATCAGTCAATGTATGAGAAGAGCGGCGTTCGGAGAGTGACCAATGACTGATGACCATTGACCATCTTGCTATGGACGCTTCTCCCAACGCCCTTTGCTTCGGCGAAGCGCTTCCTGCGACGGGCGCGCCCTGCCACGTCGGAGTCGAACCCACCGGGCTCCGTATTCGGTTCAACGGTCAATCGGAAGAGCTTCCCGAGAGCCTCGTGCAATTTCACGATCTCTCCGTGTCAGCCGGCGGTCTCCACCACGATCATCTGGTGGTGACGTGGGGCAAAGAGGCGGTGAAACGGACTCTGTATGTGAAAGACCCCGCGGTCATTACCACATTTCGTGCGAATGCCCCTCATGAATTGACCAGGGATCTGGAGACGGTGGCCGCCGGCGTCCGGCGCATGCGAGCCAGACATCGCATGGTCTGGACGGCGGCGGCCGCTGCCATCTTGTCAGTCGGACTCTTCCTGTGGTTCGGCTCCGATCTGTTGGTGGACATGGCCGTGAGCCGCATCCCGATCGAATGGGAACAGAAGCTCGGAGAGACGGCGTATCGCGATGTCCTTGCACAACAGACGGTCATCAAAGGAGGACCGGCCGTCTCCGCCGTCGAGGAGATGACTGGACGGCTCACGAGTGGTCTCAAAGACAGCCCCTACCAGTTCGAGGTGACGGTCGTCAAAAACGACGCGGTGAACGCCTTCGCGCTGCCGGGTGGGTACGTCGTGGTCTTTACAGGTCTGATGAAGAAAGCAGAGAGTGGAGACGAGGTGGCCGGTGTCCTCAGTCACGAGTTGAACCATGTCCTGCAACGCCATGGGATGGAGCGCATCGTCAGACAGTTGGGGCTCTTCGCCGCGTTGTCGATCATTCTCGGCGATCGACAGGGGGTGGCCGGACTCGCCCGGCAATTGAGCGTGGAATTGTTGACGCTGCGGTTCAGCCGGGAGCAAGAGACGGAGGCCGATGTGACGGGGCTTCGATTACTCCATCGGGCAAAAATCGACCCGGACGGCATCATTCGATTTTTCGAGCGCTTGTCCGAGAAGGACAAGGATCGGATCGAGCTGCTGTCCACGCACCCCATGAGCCAGGCTCGAGCTGCCCGGTTGAAGGCGGAGTCGGCGGCGCTCCCCAAGCAGGTCCCCGAGCCCTTTACCTTCGAGTGGAAGACCGTGCAGCAGTCGCTGCCCGGCTCATGAGCGCCATGGCGCAGTCGCTTCGTATCGGGGTGATCGCCGACACCCATGGGCTGTTCGACCCGGCGATTGTCCGGCATTTCAAGGGAGTGGATCGGATCATTCATGCCGGCGACATCGGCCATCGTTCCGTGATCGAACGGTTGGCCTGCATTGCGCCGGTGATCGCGGTGTCGGGCAACGTCGATGATGCCGATTCGATCGGGTTTCCTTCCGAAACCGTCGTCCGGTTGGCGGGCCGGTGCGTCGCCGTGCGGCACGTCGTGTACGAGAGCGGGAAAATTCGTAAAGACGCCGAAGCGTTCTTAGCCCGCGAACGGCCGGCCGTGTGTATTTTCGGCCATACGCACCAGCCGAAAATCGAATGGAGAGGTCGCATGCTCCTGTTCAATCCCGGTTCGGCCGGTCCGAAGCGCTTTACCCTGCCCAGAGGACTTGGTCTGCTGTTTCTCCGAAAAGCCTCCTACGATGCCCGGCTCATTCCGCTGACCGACCGTGCGGAAGCAATCTGAAAGAGCCGTGAACGAATCGCGGTCGCTTCTCTCCGCTCGATTCCGCTATAGTTTGCGTAGACATGCCGTTCCGCGACTGTCGATTTCGGCGCCGGAAACAAGGAGGCTCCACCGTGACCCTGTCGAAGAACACCATGGCCGTCCTCATTGCGATCGTGATCGGTCACTGGCACGCCGCGGCCGCCCTCGCGCTCAGTAATCCGGATACGGGCCCCGGATGCGGGCTGGGCAAGAAGCTGTGGGACGGGTGGAAAGGTCAGAAGCAAATCGTGCCTCAAGTCTTCATCGCTTCCACGAACGTGACCGGGAGTTATACCTTTGCCATTTCGTCCGGCACGTCCGGTTGCAGCAACGACGGCACGATTTGGGACAGTCAAAAGGCTGCGCTGTTTATTGAAATGAATTATGCAAGCTTAGAAGAAGACATGGCGCGGGGAGGCGGAGAACATCTCGCGTCCCTCGCCGAGCTGATCGATGTGCCGGCGGAAGACCGCGGAACGTTCGCCACGGCGACGCAGGCGACCTATCGGTCTCTCGTCGAATCGGGCCACCAAGGAACGGAGCTGGTGCATCGGGCGCTCTCCGACGCGCGGCTCGGCGTCCCGGTGCAATCCATGACGCCGACATCGGCCTCATCAGTCGGAAATTGAACGGGCCGGGAAGACCATACCGGACTATTATGGAACGAAACGGAAATCACTCTAGTCACTCATTCCGCTTTATTGTATAAATCAGAGAATCAGGAGGGCTTCCGCCATCCTGAATTAACCGGGAGGAGTTTCATGAGGAAGAGACAAGTCTGGGTTTTGATCGTTGCGATGCTGTGCGCCATGCAGACCGGAATTGCCCTCGCGAGCGGTGTTTCTGACTTGGGCCCCGGCTGCGGCCTTGGGAAAGTCGCCTGGCAAGATTCGAAAACGGATACCAACACCGTCGGCGCGCAACTCCTCATTTCGACCACCAACAACACCATTCTTCCGTGGCAGGCATTCGGCATTACCACTGGGATTTTCGGCTGTAAGAATAATGGAAAAGTCTGGGCCGAGCACAAAGTGAACATGTTCGCCAGCATCAATTTCGAGAACGTCGCCCAAGACATGGCGCAGGGAAGCGGGGAGCATCTGGCGTCGCTCGCGACGCTCATGGGCGTGCCGGAGGAGCAGCAACCGGCGTTCTTTGCGATGGCGCAGGACCGCTACACGACGTTCATGGACGCCGGAGAGACATCCTCGGTCGCGATGGTGAAAGCGCTCAATGACGCAATTACCGCACATCCCGTCCTGGCCAAATATTCCGCTCCGTGATCACCGATGGGGGCTTCGGCATTCACGCTGAAGCCCCCCTCGGGTCTTCGGCGCCCGCTTTCCTGGTGGATTTATCTTGTTGTCTGTCTCGGGGCCCTCCAATCTCCCGCCAACGCAGCCGAGCCGCCGCAAAATCCCTACCTGTCCTCGTTGATCGCCCGCGCCAATGCCATGCGCCTGGCCGAGCGCCGTGAATGGCATGTGCTGTTGCATTACCGCGAAGGACTGTTCGGCGGATACACCAGTGAAGCGGACGATCCCCAGTTCTTTCTCGCCTCCGAGGGCAAACACGATCCAGCCGCCGAACTGACCGCCACACTGACGCAGTTCTTTTCCGAGGACCCTGTCGGCCGCTCGAAGCAACCGGCCCAGTGCGCCTTCATCGCGCGATACCATTGGCTGAAAGAGGAATTGGCCATCGATGACCGCGAGCTGCCGCCGCTGCCCTGCGAACGATTCGAGATGTGGTTCAACGAACTGAATGCCGAGTCCATTACGCTCATCTTCGCCTCGGCGTTTCTCAACAACCCCGCGTCCATGTTCGGTCACACCTTCCTCCGGGTAGACCGAAAAGGCCAAACCGACCAGACCCGGCTCCTGGCGTACACCATCAATTACGCGGCGGAAGTCCCGCCGGGCGAAGGCCCGCTGTATCCGATCAAGGGCATCTTCGGCGGCTACAAGGGATTTTTCACGACCCCGCCCTATTATTTGAAAGTGCAGGAATATCGGGACATCGACAATCGGGATATCTGGGAGTATCGTCTCAACTTCAGCGAAGCGCAGGTGCGACGGGTTCTCATGCACGCGTGGGAACTGGGCAACGCCTACTTCGATTATTTCTTTTTCAAGGAGAATTGTTCGTATCACCTGCTGGCTCTCTTGGATTATGCCGATCCCTCGCTCCACCTGACCGACGACTTTCTGCTCTGGACCGTTCCCGCCGATACCGTGCGGCGCATCGCCTCCAAGCCGGGGCTCAT
The DNA here is from genome assembly GCA_035252115.1 of Nitrospira sp. Classification (GTDB taxonomy): domain Bacteria; phylum Nitrospirota; class Nitrospiria; order Nitrospirales; family Nitrospiraceae; genus Nitrospira_C. The sequence continues at coordinate 18,460 of DATFDJ010000064.1, forward strand.
CGCGCATGTGGCCTACCGGCCCTCGCGCAGTACCGTCATCAAGCGGAAGCGGGAATCCCTGCCGGCCGATCAGCGAGCCTTGGCTCAACGGCTCGCCTGGGATCGGAGTGCCCGGGAGGATCCTGAATTCGTCCGGTTGACCGGCGGTCAACGAGCCTTCCTGTTGGATCTTGCGTCCGACTATCTTCGCTATCGCATCGACACGACCAAAGAACCCCCGCCGGAGTGGAAGGATCGCAACCGGGATGTCCTGCTTGCGAGGAGTCAATTGCGCATTCCTTCGCCGGATTTTCCGGTGGCGCCGTTTGCCAAACAGCTGGAGATCGGGCACGACACGTCCCGCGCCTCGCTCGCGGGCGGCTGGCGGAACAACGACACATTCGAGGAGTTCTCGATACGGGCTGGTTATCATGACTTGCTCGATCCCGAGCCGGGCTATACGCCGGGGGCGCAGATCGAGCTCGCCTCAGTGACGCTCCGGCACTACAACCGTGCCGATCAAACCAGGATCGAACGTGCGACCCTCGTCGATATGATCTCGCTGTCGCCGATCGACTCGGTGTTCCGCGTCCCGTCCTGGAAATTCAATGTGGGGATGCAGACGATCAAGCACGGGACCTGTCAACTCTGCAGCAACGGGGTCGCCGACGGCGGGATCGGCGCGGCGGTGGAGTCGAAATGGCTCAACCGGGAGGTCTTTTTCGCGTTTGCCGAAGCCGAGGCGAACTATAGCGCGGCGTATGAGGAGCGGCATCGCGTCGGCGGCGGGGGAACGGGCGGCATGTTGATGGATGTGACCGACCGGTTGAAGTTCATGGCGACCGGCAGCTACTTCAAATACGCGCTGGGTGAAAAGTCGGACGCTGTCCGGTGGTTCGTCGGCCAGCGATACACGTTGGCCAGAGATTGGGTGCTTCGGCTCGAATACCATCACCGCGAGCACGACAACGATGTCTGGTTCGCGCTCCAGGCGTTCTTTTGAGCATTGGCCTTGATGAAGGCACCAGCCTTGCAGTGCCCCTAGGGTTCATGCAAATTGACAGCCGAAACGAGTCCTAATATACTCCCGCGCGGTGTTTCCTAAGAAGAGGTCCCATCGTCGCAGCCCCCATTTACCTACATTCACCTTACAAAGGAGGAACCATGAAGAAACAGGCGTACGTGTTATTGTCCCTCGCGATCATCAGCCTCGTGAGCATCACGCTGGCCGGTTGTATGCCCGTTGCGTCGCCGATGACCGGTATCATCTACACTGAGGTCAAGTACGGCATGTTCGCCACCACGGCGACGGCAGCGACCAAGGAAGGTAAAGCCTGCGGTCAGACGATTCTGGGCTGGGTCGCGACCGGTGATGCGAGCGTCTCGGCTGCCAAGGCTGCCGGTGGAATCACGACGGTCTCCCACATCGACCATACCGCCAAGAATATTCTCGGCATCATCGGCGAATGGTGCACGATCGTCAAAGGCAGCTGATTCCTTCCCCGCAACCAAACGGGTTTCCGGGATTTCCTCCCGGAGACCCGTTCGTTCTCTTCTCCTTCGATCCTCTGCTCATCCATGATACCTTTACTCCTGTATGTCAAAGGTCGGTTTGGTGTGTCTGTTAGTCTGTTGCCTCTTGACGTCGTTCCCTGCGCGGGCTGCAGAATTCGGAGATATCGACCTCGGCATCTACGCCCTTGGGAGTTGGCCTCAGGACCGGCAAATTTTCAACCAAGGTTCGACGGTCGAAGCCTCGATCAAACAGGGTTTCGGTGCCGGGATCAAAATCGCGCTGTTTCCCAACTTCCTCCATCGGATGCTTGGGCTCGAGCTCGAGTCCAACGGACACAGCAGTGCGCTGTCTTTCCCCAACGGGAATAATGGGACGGCGCGATCCAATATGCTGATTCTCAACAGCATGGTGAACCTGATCGCGCGGTATCCCGGTGAGCTCGTGCGGCCCTATATCGGCATCGGGGCCGGGTGGTCCAGCAGCGCGCTCTTGGATCCCAACATTGCGGGTCGGAAGGACAATGATTTCGACACGGCGCATGCCCTGGCATACCAATACATCGGAGGTCTTCAATTCATCCTCACACAGAGGGTGTTTGCCTTTAGTGAGTACCGGTATTTCTCTGCGAACTACCACTGGGATGGCCTGGCGGTGGATTTTCGATCGCACTACGGACTGGTCGGGGTGGGGTTGCGTTTTTAGGAGATGCCGTGCCGATTTGAGACTGTACCATTTTATGGGTTTGTTTGACTCCCTCTTCGTCTATCATCCGGGTCCCTGGCTGCAGAAAGACTGGCGTGCGGCCAGCGGCCTTCCACTCGAAGATATCTGGTTTCCGTCGAGCGACGGGCTCAAGCTGTTCGGCTGGTATGTGGAAGGGCCGGCGGATCATCCGGTCGTCTTGTGGTGTCACGGCAATGCCGGCAACATCATCAACCGGCTCGACAACATGAGCCGTCTCGTCAGATCCGGACTGTCGGTATTTATCTTCGATTATCGGGGCTACGGTCGCAGCCAGGGACGTCCCTCCGAGGAGGGTTTGTATGACGATGCGGTCGCGGCGCATGAGTATCTGACGAAGACCAGGAGGATTCGTCCGGAGCGCATGGTCCTGTTCGGGCGATCACTGGGTGCGGCCGTGGCGGGGGAGTTGGCGGTTCGCAAGCCGGCGGCCGGACTGGTGCTCGAATCCTGTTTCCCGTCGGTCGAAGCCGTCGCCAAGTTCCATTATGGAGGACTTCCGCTGCATTGGCTCTTGGGCGCTCAGTTTCGATTGATCGATCGGTTGCCGCACCTCTCGTTGCCCAAGCTGTTCATTCATGGAAGCGCCGACGACATCATCCCGTTACCATTGGGCCGAGCGGTTTTCGAGTCGGCGAAGGCTCCCAAAACGCTGTATGTGATCCAAGGCGCCAACCACAACGACACCTACCATGTCGGAGGATCCGATTACTTCACCCGATTTGCGGGCTTCGCTCACGAGGCCGTCCGGTCCTGAGGCCGGCAATGTTCGGCATGCGATAAAGAA
>DATFDJ010000065.1:0-34684 GCA_035252115.1 Nitrospira sp.
TGAAATCGCGCAGGACGAGTTGGGCCCTATCACCGGCACGGCGACGGCGGTGGCCGTGCTCTTCATCGTCGTCGTCGCGTTGGCCGGGTTGGGCTTCGCGGTGGTGAATGCGCTGTATCGCAACGCCTGGGGGACCTTCACGATCGCCATGACGATTCCCATCGGTTTTATCATGGGTGTGTATCTCGAGAAGTTCCGTCCCAGGGCGATTGTGGAAGTCTCGGTGCTCGGCGTGGTGCTGCTCGTGGCCGCCGTCCTATACGGCCGCGTGGTCGCGCAGTCCTCCTATGCGTGGCTCTTTGAGCTCGATAAGCCGGCCTTGGTATGGCTCTTGGCCGGGTACGGTTTCCTCGCGTCGGTGTTGCCTGGCTGGATGCTGTTGGTGCCGCGCGGGTATCTGTCCACGTTCATGAAACTCGGCGTCGTCTTGTTGCTCGGGTGCGGCGTAATGCTGATGGCGCCGACAATCGAGATGCCGCGGGTCACGGTCTTTGCTCACGGCGGCGGACCTATTATCCCCGGCACACTTTTTCCGTTTCTTTTTATCACGATCGCCTGCGGCGCGGTGTCGGGTTTTCACGCACTCGTTTCCTCGGGCACGACGCCGAAAATGGTCGAGCGGGAGTCTCAAGCCGTCGTCGGTTATGCGGCGATGTTGCTGGAGAGTTTTGTCGGCGTCATGGCCTTGATTGCGGCATCCGTGTTGATTCCCGGCGACTACCTCGCCATCAATACGACGCTCGGGTCCGATGCTCTGAGCGGGATGGGTTTTGCCCCGGCGCAGGTCGGGGAATTGTCCAAGTTGGTCGAGGTCGATGTGGCGGGGCGGCCGGGCGGAGCGGTGTCGCTGGCGGTCGGCATGGCGTCGATCTTTTCCGCCTTGCCCGGCATGTCGGGATTGATGGCCTATTGGTACCAGTTTGCCCTCGTGTTCGAAGCGCTCTTTATCTTGACGACGATCGATACGGGCACTCGCGTAGCTCGGTATCTCATTCAAGAAATGGCCGGACGGGTGTATGTACCGCTCCGTCGCATGAATTGGTGGCCGGGGGTGCTGATGAGCAGCGGTGTCGTCGTTGTGTCGTGGGGCTACTTGATCGGGGCCGGCAGTATTTCCACGATCTGGCCGATGTTCGGGGCGGCCAATCAACTTCTGGGAACGTTGGCGCTCTGCATCGGAACGACGGTGCTGATCAAGATGTGGAAGTCGTCCTATCTCTGGGTGACGGCCGTCCCCATGCTGTTCGTCGGCTTGATTACGCTGATCGGGTCCTATGAGATGTTCACCATGTTCCTGGCCAAGGCCGCCGCGTCTGATACGGGACAAGCCTTTGCCTTGTATCTCGATGCGGTGCTCGTCGGCGTAGTCGCCGTGCTTGCGTTGATCGTATTGAGCGACAGCCTGAGGCAGTGGTATGGCTATGTGGTTTTGAAGAAACCATTTACGAGTACCGAAGTCGTTGTGATGGCGGGCGGCGGATCGAGTGGACGGATGCAGACGGTCATAGGATGTCATGACGATGACACGAGGGGATTCGGGTTGCCGAACGGTACGGGCTGCTGTTAAGCGATGTTGAACATGGCCGAATTATGAAGGGGGAAAATTGTGGCCGATCAATTCTCATTCGACGTCGTGTCCGAAGTGAACATGCAGGAACTGAAGAATGCGCTCGATCAGGCGACGAAGGAAATCAATCAGCGGTTCGATTTCAAGGACTCGAAGACGGAAATTGCGCTGAAGGAGAAAGAGAGGGAATTGGTTGTGGTCTCGGACGACGAATACAAGCTCAAGGCGGTGCAGGACATCATCAAGACGAAATGCGTCAAGCGCGGCGTGTCCCTGAAGGCGTTCAGCTACGGCGCCCTTGAACCGGCATTGAGCGGGACCGTACGTCAGATTGCCAAAATCCAGAGCGGATTGGCGTCTGAGAAGGCCAAGGATATTTCGAAAACGCTCAAGGATTCGAAGCTCAAGGTGCAGGCGCAGATCCAAGGCGAGCAAGTGCGGGTGCAGAGCAAGAGTAAAGATGAACTGCAATCCGCGATTGCACTGTTGAAAGGCAGAGACTTTGGAATCGATTTACAATTTACCAATTATCGATAGTGAGTTGAGCCCCAACCCCTCTCATGAAGCTGCTCCTTTCTTTATTGCTGCTCACTGCTTGCTTGGTCGGCTGTAATCGCAGCGATCCCATCGTCGTTATTCAACTCCATCCGAAGAATCCGGACATCATGTATGTCGCGACGAACGATTATATTTATAAGACACGAGACGGCGCCCGGACGTGGACGAATCTGTCCAAGGGGATGAGCCACTCGCGCGTCATCTCGATGGCGGTCGATCCTACCTATCCTGCTACGATCTATGCGGGCACAAAAGGCGATGCGGTCTACAAGAGCCATGACGGCGGGCAGCGGTGGACTTCAATGCGTTCCGGCCTGGATGACGCCACTATTTCGTCAGTGGTGAATCAATTTGTGTTCGATCCGGTGGACAACAACCATATCTTTCTCGCGACCACAATGGGCGTGTTCGAGACGAAAAACGGCGGCGAGAATTGGACGAAGAAGATGGAGGGAATGAAAGAGGTGTTGATGGTCGTGTCGCTGTGTATGGATCCGACCAGACCGTCGGTGCTCTATGCTGGCACCAGCGGCGGCGTGTACAAATCCGTGGACCAAGCGGCGCACTGGCAAAAGGTAAACAATGGACTCGTGCCGGCGGATATGGTGAAGACGTCACGTGCGCTGAACGTCACGTCGATTCATGTCGATGCGTTCGATCCGGACACGGTGTATGCGGCCACACTCGCCGGACTCTACAAGACGACCAATGGAGGAAAGTCCTGGGCCCGCATAGCGGAGTCGCTCCAGGATCAAATGATCATCGCCATGTTGCTCGATCGCACCAAGGAAGGCGTGCTCTACATTGCAGGCCGCGACGGTGTGCACCGCAGCGAGGATGGCGGAGCGACATGGAAGACGATGAACAACGGTTTTGCGACGACCAACGTCCGTGCCATCGCGCAAAGCGCCACGGATCCGAAGCTTTTCTATGCAGGAACCAACGGCAGCGGCCTCTACCGAAGTCGGGATGGTGGAGAAACATGGGAGCCGATGCCGCCGTTAACAGAAAGCTGAAGAAGTAACGGATTACTCAACTACGCCGCAGGGGCCTCTGCGGCGTTCGAGAAACGTTCAACATACTGTCCGAGATAGATGCTGCTCTCGCAGGTGATGAGTGGCAGCACGGCACGAATATAATATATGCCGTTCCAACGCACCGCAGTCTGCAATTGTGTAGTTATTGGGCTTGGATACCGGAGCCGACTGAAGAGCCTCCGAAGGAAGAGCCGACGGAAGAGTCTTGGAGATTCGATCCCACCGCTGAAGGTCCTAAAGTGGACCCCACGGTTGAGTCCGAGAGTGTGGATCCGACGGTCGAGCGTTGAAGCGAGGAACCTACGCCGGATGAATCTTCATTATTGAATGTCGACTCTCCGATGGACGGTCCCGCTTTCCCGGTCCCGCCGATCGCGAACCCCGTCGGTCCAGAAGCTCCGATATCCGAGCTGTTCCTGGGTGAAACGCCAATTTCATACCCTGTCTTTCCCTCACTGCCGATCGCAGTGCCTGACTTTGGAGTTTTACCTATGCCCGGTCCTGCAGCGGGCGCAACTCCGATTGAGGCTCCTGTTTTCGGGCCGGTAGGCAGTTGCGGGGCTCGGATGTCTCGGTCGATCGACTCTTCTATCTCTCGCATTACGGCTGCTTCGCGTCCAGCGCTTCCATAGTCGCCGCTGTCGCGGCGATTCGATGCATCCCCGAGCCGTTCCAGTCTCGCGCGCAGTGTCGCCAGATCTGCACGTGCTTTTGCGACGGGCGGAATGATCTCGCGGAGCATCATGCCGCGCGAGGCAACCGAATAATTGGAGAGATGGGCTTGTGCGGATGCAAGGAGTGCATCGACTTCTTCTCCAAGTTCTTGGACTTGTCTCAGCTCCGTTAAATCGGTCTTGCAGCAGTCTAAAAAGTGACGGTACTTCTTTAGAAACTCCGATACGTCTCTCTGGAGATTTTCGATCTTGAAATCCTGCGTCGATTGTTCGGCCGTCGAGTTCTCACCGGAGTTCGCACGATCCTTTTTCTCGGCCAGAGGCACACATCCCGGCTCAGCCTTTGCCGAATATTGCTGGTCGCTTTTGCGGTCCGGACACCAAAAGATGGGTGATGCAGAGAACGACAGGATGGGAAAAATCAGAATCGCACAGAACGCAGAGAGAACCCGCCAGACCTGGTTTGAAATATTCATAAGGTTATTTTCGATCCGACTTAGTCTCTTGTCAATGAAAGGGACAAAGTGAACTTGAGTAGGACGTAACGGTGTTGCCGCACTTGCCGGCACAATATGCTCTTTTGCACTTCTCTCCTGTTAGCGAGATAAGCGGTGGTGTTTTGTACTTAAACCACCCAATCCTTCTTGCGTTAACATGAAAAATTGAACCCGTTCGCTCTTTCGTAATTGCATGAATCTTTCGTTCCGGACGTACGCCATCATCCAGAATTTACTTCCAGCCATGAATGTTCCCACGCCGAAGCCATTGCCAGTACTGCTTCAATAGAGACAACTGGCGATTCACTTGTATGATTCTCCGTCGTCAAAATAAGCGACGAACATCGCTAGATAACGCTCTTTGGCTTAGCTCAGATTATGAGACAGCCAAGTTCCCGCTTCGGGGTTCATTTTGCTCCGTTGAGGGCTAGCACAATCCCTAGTAGCGGCCGATTCATACAGTGAATAGAATGGCCGTCTTTTTCTTGTGGATAACTGCTCTCTGGCGGTGTCAGAAGAGTCTGACTTGGTGGAAAAGAACAGGCCGGGAAAAAATTTCATAAGCCCATGAATTTGCTATTGACAAGTCTTTGGCGAGGAGTATACTCCGCCGCTGAGTGGGAGAAAGTGGGCGATGATGGAGAAAATAATTCCCCGTGTCGGAAGCATGCGCCTGTCATGCTGGATGAGGTGCTGCAAGGCCTGGGGGTCTTCCCAGGGGCCGTCATTCTTGATTGCACGGTGGGATATTGTGGGCATGCAGAACGAATTCTTGAGGTGAGCGCCCCACACGGCGTGGTGATCGGAATTGATCGTGATCTACAGGCAATTGAATCAGACCCAAGACGAGCGTCGAGATTCGGATCTCGCCTCCAACTAGTCCACGGGCAATTCATGGATCTGAAACGACATCTTTCGGATCGGGGCATCTCGGAGGTGCATGGCGTCCTCTTCGATCTTGGTGTGTCTTCGCCCCAGCTCGATGAACCGTCTCGGGGATTCAGCTTTCAAACCCAAGGGCCCCTCGACATGCGAATGGACCAGACAAGAGGCCGGACTGCGGCGGATATCTTGAGCTGTACGGACGAAACGGATCTAGCCGACATGATCTTCCGATATGGAGAAGAGCGATACTCGCGGCGCATTGCTCGCAGTATTGTCCGAACTCGTCAAAGTCGCCCGATTCTCACTACGGGAGAATTGGTTTCCGCCGTGGACCGTGCTGTACCGAATCACTACCGCCGCGGACGGATCCATCCCGCTACGCGTACCTTCCAGGCGTTGCGTATTGCCGTCAACCAGGAGCTCGAACATCTGGAAACGTCGCTTCGTGACGCCACGGACATGCTGGCGCCCGGGGGAAGACTGTGCGTGATTTCCTTCCATTCATTGGAGGATCGCATCGTGAAGCGAACATTCCGGTCATTGTCGGCTACCAAGCTCGACATTCTGACGAAGAAGCCGCAATTGCCTGCACGGGAGGAAGCACGACGCAACCCACGGTCCCGGAGCGCGAAGTTGCGTATCGCCCAACGTCGGGCTCAGGAGATCGCCGCATGAAAACCCTTATGACGGTGGGCGGATTGTGCCTGGTGTTCGTGTTTGTCTGGGAACGAGTCGATGTCGTTCGCCTCGGATATCAAGTGGAACGGCTCAAGGGCCAAAAAGTGCTGTTGGAACGCGAGCGCGATCAATTGCAGGTGAAATTCTCGGCGCTCACGGCACCGGAACGAATTGCAAAAATCGCGACGGAAAAACTGGGATTGAATCCGGCCCAACAGGGACAGGTCTTTATGGTTCATCAGCAGCCTGATACGTCGGGGCCGGCTTCTCCAATTATCGATCAGATTCGAGTTGCCCGTCACATGAGGGAGTAAGAATGGCGGGAGCCACAGGACCGTCTCGCGGTCGGCGGTATCTCATGTTGGTTGTTCTGCTTTCCGGATTCGGCGGCATTCTGTTCCGCCTGGTGAATCTGCAAGTATTGCAAGCTGCGGAGTTGACGGCGAGAGCCGACAGACAGCACCAGAAGACCGTTACGTTTGAGGGGGCGCGAGGCGCGGTGACCGATCGGCACGGGAAAGTGTTGGCCATGAATGTCGAAGTGCCCTCTGTGTTTGGCGTGCCGACCGCCCTGGAAAGTCCGTCCGCGACGGCTCGGTCGTTATCCCCCGTACTTCATGTACGTCGCGAAGAGCTCGAAAAAAAATTGCGGCAAGACCGCAGCTTCGTCTGGCTGGCCCGCAAGGTGGAGCCGGAACAGGGTCAACGTCTGGAGCGATTGTCTCTCGACGGCATCGGCATCGTCATGGAAGGGAGACGATTCTACCCCAAGGGGCCCCTGCTCGCTCACGTCCTGGGTTTTGCTGGCATGGACGGACAGGGCTTGGAAGGATTGGAGCGGCGCTACGAGCCTCATCTTCGCGGGGAGAAACGCGTGACCATCCTGCAGCGCGATGCGTTGGGCCGCACGGTGTTTCCCAAAGGGTTGGCTGAAAAACCGCCGTCCCAGGGGCACGCACTCACACTCACCATCGATGAGGTGATCCAATACATTGCGGAGAAAGAACTGGATGATGCCGTCAATCGCACTCATGCCAGAGCCGGGACCATTATCGTGATGGAACCCCAGACAGGTGCGATCCTGGCGATGGCGGTCAGCCCGCGATTCGATCCGAATGCCGTGGCGGCCCTTACGCCGGACCGGTGGAGAAACCGAGCATTGACGGATACGTACGAGCCGGGTTCGACGATGAAGGTCATCGTCGCGGCGGCCGCGCTCGAAGACAAAGTCATGATGCCTGGTACGATGTTGTTCGGAGAAAACGGGCGCATGATTGTAGGCAATACGACCATCCATGACCACGAAAAAATGGGATGGATGACCTTCGCTCAAATGGTTCAAAAGTCGAGCAACATTGGGGCGGCCAAGACCGGGATGGCGCTCGGCGAGCAACGTCTCTATCGTTACCTTCAATCCTTCGGCTTTGGCATGCGGACGGACATCGATTTGCCGGGAGAGGTCGGCGGTCTCTTGAAATCGCCGAAAGAATGGGGCAAGCGCTCGCTGGCTTCCATTTCAATGGGACAGGAAATCGGCGTGACCCCGCTCCAGATGATCTCGGCTGTCTCTGCCATTGCGAACAACGGCGTGCTGATGAAGCCCTATCTCGTATCCGAAATCCGGGATCAAAAAGGCGTGCTGCTGAAAGAGCAGTTGCCGCAAGTCAGACGGCGCGTCGTATCGCCCGACACGGCCAGAACGCTGACGACGATCCTTGAAGGGGTCGTGACGAGCGGCACGGGAACAAAGGCCGCGATCCCGGGATTTCGCGTCGCCGGGAAAACCGGCACCGCGCAAAAGGTGGATCCCCGGAACGGTACCTATTCGGCCACACAATTTGTCGGGTCATTCGTCGGCTATGTTCCCGCAGAGGCCCCGCGTCTGGCTATGATCGTCGTCATCGATGAACCGCAGGGAGAAGCCTGGGGCGGCGTAGTCTCAGCACCGGTCTTTCGGCGCGTCGCAGAGCAAGTCTTGAATTACCTGGGCGTCTCTCGAGACAGCGACGTAAAGATCGCCATGGCAGGGAGAGTGTAATGGAGCGAGTTGAATCTGGGGGGATTACGGTGGCACAGCTCCTGTCCGCCCTACAGGGTCGGGTCGAGGTTGTCGAACGACGTGGAAACCTGGACCAGCCGGTGAGGGCGGTCACCGATGACTCGCGTGTCGCAGGACCGGGAGGTTTGTTCGTCGCCGTGAAAGGTGAACGAGTGGACGGCCATGCTTTCGTGAAACATGCCGTGCAGGCTGGCGTGGGGGCTGTCGTAGCTCAGGCTGCCGTGGAGAGCGGATCGCTCCCGTTCGCTCGCGTGTCAGACTCACGCAAGGCGTTGGGTCTGATTGGCAGCCGCTTCTACGGCGATCCTTCCGCCAGGATGATGACCGTCGGCATCACGGGCACCAACGGTAAAACGACGTCGACGTATCTCAGCAAGGCGCTCCTGGAAGGGATGGGCCGCCGTGTCGGGCTCATCGGCACCGTGGCATATCAGATCGGACAGGAAACGATACCGGCCTCGCACACCACTCCCGGTGCCCTGGAGCTTCAGCGACTGTTGGCCAGAATGGAGGGAGCCGGATTGGACTCGGCGGTGATGGAAGTCTCATCCCACGCCCTGGCGTTGGATCGTACGGCCGGCTGTGAATATGACGTCGCAGTCTTTACCAATCTCACTCAAGACCACCTCGATTTCCATCAGACGATGGAAGAATATTTCCAAGCGAAGTTGCGCCTGTTCACGGAGCTGGGCCGGGGACGGAAGTCCGGACAGCGGGCAATCGTCAATATGGACGATGCCAGGGGCCCGCAGATCCGCGCCTCTTGTCGTGTCCCGGTGTGGGGGTATGCGATTGCCGGAAAAGCGGACCTCAAGGCCGAGCGTGTCAAGCTTTCCATGGGCAGCAGTACGTTTCACGTCGCGACGCCGGCTGGAACCTTTCCCGTCGAAAGCCATCTCGTGGGCGAGCACAACGTCTACAATCTGCTTGCAGCGATCGGAGTCGCGCTCCATGCCGGCGCGACGAGTGATCAGATTCGCGAGGCGGTCGGCCTGGTGCACAACGTACCGGGTCGATTTGAAAGAGTGATGGCAGGACAGGACTTCACCGTGGTCGTGGATTATGCGCATACCGAAGATGCCTTGCTGCGCCTGTTGTCCGCGGCGCAGTCGTTAAAAAGCGGTCGCGTCATCACGGTATTCGGGTGCGGCGGCGACCGCGATCGAGGAAAGCGGCCGAAGATGGGCCGGGTGGCGGTGGAATACAGCGACGTGGTGATCCTCACGTCGGACAATCCGCGAACCGAAGATCCGGCGGCGATTCTGCACGACGTGGAGATCGGCGTCCGCGAAGCGCTTCAGCGGCGGAGCCGGGTCGAGTACCACCTCGTCGCCGATCGGCGAGAGGCCATTGCGACGGCGGTTCGTCTGGCTCGTCGAGGCGACATGGTCCTCATTGCAGGCAAGGGGCATGAAGATTACCAAATCGTCGGCACGAAGAAATTTCATTTTGACGATCGCGAGGTGGCTCGCGAGGCGATCCAGCAGTTGAGGAATTGCGCGTGAATCTACCGCACAGTGGGAGATGGGGACAGGGCGAGACCTCAATGGCGCTCTTTACGGTCGAAGAATTGCGGGAAGTCATCAGTGTGAAGGTTCTGGCGGGCGAGGCGTCGCCGTCTGCCAAGCGACGAATCAGGAGCCTCAGCACCGATTCACGGTCGATCAAACGCGGCGACCTGTTCGTGGCGTTGCAAGGCGAGCGGTTCGACGGACACGAGTTTGTCCCGGCCGTCCTTGCGAAAGGCGCGATCGGCGCCATCGTGCAGGATCAGTATTGCCTCCCGCCTGGGCAAAAGACGGTCGGTCGCTCCGCTCCTTTTCTGCTCGGCGTGCGGGATCCGCTCTTTGCGTACCAACAATTGGCGACGCACCACCGGAGTCGATTCGCCATGCCGGTGGTGGCGGTGACCGGCAGCAACGGAAAAACGACGACCAAGGATATGATTGCGGCGGTGCTGGGGCAGCGCTGGCGTACGTTAAAGACCGAAGGTAACTATAACAACCGAATCGGCGTCCCTCACACGCTATTCCGCCTCACGCCCCGTCACCAAGCAGCCGTCGTTGAAATGGGAGTCGATGCGCAGGGACAGACGACGAGACTCTGCGAAATTGCGCGTCCGACGGTCGGGGTCATCACGAACATCGGGCCCGATCATCTGGAGTTCTTCGGCAGCATGGAAGGATCTGCGCAGGCGAAAGCCGAATTGTTGGATGTGCTGCCCACCGAAGGCACCGCGATCCTCAATGCCGACGATCCGTACTTCGACTATCTCGCCGCCCGGGCTGGTTGTCGCGTGGTGTCTTTCGGACTTTCTCAAAAGGCCGACGTGCGTGCGACGCAGGTGCGGTCCGATTCCAAGGAGGGAACGGCCTTTCATCTTCAGTTGCCCGGGAAGATTCGTCACACGTTCGTCACGATCAAGGTCCATGGCCGCCACAACGTCACGAATGCCTTGGCGGCTGCCGCCGTCGGCTACGCATTGAACCTGTCCGGCGTGGCGATCGCGCAGGGTTTGGCAAAATTCCGCCCCGCGGCGATGCGCTCCCAGGTGTTGACGCATCACGGCGTTCACGTCATCAGCGACTGTTACAACGCCAATCCGGGTTCGATGAAAGCGGCGATCGAACTGCTCATGCAGTGGAGCCCGGCACGGGACCGGGTGGCGGTGCTCGGCGACATGCTCGAACTCGGCGCCGATTCACGGGCCATGCATCGTGAGATCGGACAGTTTCTCGTGACCAAGCAAGTATCCCGGTTGGTCGCCTGCGGATCGCTGGGACGCGAGATCGCGGAAGGAGCCCGCAAAGCCGGCATGCCGGAGTCGTTGATCGTCGAGGTCCCCGACGCCACCGCTGCAGCAGAACTGGTTCGGACGATTGTCCGGCAAGGCGATGTCGTCTTGGTGAAGGGCTCTCGCGGCATGAGGATGGAACAAGTGGTGCAAGGACTGACGGGTATGAGAGCCGTGACAAGACAAGCCTCGTAGCGGATCGGCGTCGGGCGGTTCCAAAAGGGGTGCATGCTTTACATCTGGCTTTACCCACTGCACACGGAATATTCATTTCTGAACGTCTTCCGCTATCTGAGTTTCCGCATCATCTATGCGGCGGTCACGGCGTTCTTGATCGCGTTTGTCCTGGCCCCCTGGCTCATCAAGAAACTTCAGGAAATCAAGCTGGGACAACAAATCAGGGACGACGGACCCAAGCGCCATCTGGCCAAAAGCGGAACGCCGACCATGGGCGGGCTGTTAATCATTTTCGCGGTCCTCCTGTCGACGCTGCTCTGGGCCGATATCAGCAGGGCCTATGTATGGCTCGTCATCATCGCGACGCTGGGATTCGGCGCGATCGGATTTGCCGACGATTATCTGAAGTTCATCAAGACGCAATCGAAAGGATTATCGGCGACGCAGAAATTCACCGCGCAGGTTGCGGTCGCGCTGGTCATCGCGGTCGCGCTCTATTTTATCCCTGGCTACACGACGAAACTCAGCGTGCCGTTCTTCAAGAACATCATGCCGGATCTGGGTTGGTTCTATGTGGTGTTCGTCGTGCTCGTCATCGTCGGCAGTTCGAACGCCGTGAACTTGACGGACGGCCTGGATGGACTGGCCATCGGACCCATCATGATCGCTGCGCTCGCCTATACCATCGTGGCCTACGTGGCCGGTCACCGCATCATGTCCGACTACCTGCTCATTCCCCATATCGAAGGAGCCGGAGAGATCGCGGTTTTCACGGCGGCGATCCTCGGATCGAGTTTGGGATTTCTCTGGTTCAATACGTATCCGGCAACGGTCTTCATGGGCGATGTCGGCTCCTTGCCGCTCGGCGCGGCGCTGGGCACGGTGGCCGTCATCAGCAAACACGAGCTCCTGCTGCTCCTCGTCGGGGGGGTGTTCGTCATCGAGGCCGTATCGGTCATCTTTCAGGTCGTCTCCTTCAAGTCGCGCGGCAAACGGATTTTTCTCATGGCCCCCATCCACCACCATTTCGAAATGAAGGGATGGGAAGAGCCGAAAGTCGTCGTGCGGCTCTGGATCATCGCCATTTTGTTGGCGCTGTTGAGCCTCAGCACGTTGAAGCTGCGGTGATAAACATGGTGGGAATCGATCGCGTGGATCTTGCGGGCGCTCGCGTCACGGTAATTGGACTGGCCCGAAGCGGCGTTGCCGCCTGCCGGCTTTTGCAGGAAGCCGGAGCTCAGGTCACGGTGGCCGACCGCAAGGAGCCGCGCGACCTCGGCGGCATGCTCGTGAACATCGACCGCAGCCGGGTACGGGTCGCCGTCGGAGCCGACTATGAATCGTCGCTGGATGCCGCCGATTTGATCGTCATCAGCCCGGGGGTGCCGTATCGCATGGACGCGCTCGAACGGGTGCGTCGCCGCGGGATCAAAGTGATCGGCGAGCTCGAACTGGCGTCTTGGTTTCTCACTGCGCCGATATTGGCTGTGACCGGCACGAATGGCAAGAGCACGACGATCACATTGATCGGAAGGATGCTGGCAGCGCAGGGCAAGCGTGCCTTCGTCGGCGGCAATCTCGGCACGGCGCTGAGCGAAGCAGCTTGGACGGCTCTCAGGGCGATGAAACAAGGTCAACCGGATCCGTACGACTACCTCGCCGTGGAAGTCTCGAGTTTCCAATTGGAAACGATCGATCGCTTTCATCCCTGGATCGCGTCTGTTCTCAACGTGACGGTGGATCATCAGGACCGCTACGACTCTCTCGATCACTATCTCGCCGCCAAGCGGAGGATTTTCGAGAACCAGACGACGACCGACTTCGCGCTGTTCAACCTCGACGACGAACGAGTTGCCGAGATGGGGCAGCGCGTGTCCGCCCGGCGATTGGGTTTCACCAGAAGACAGCCCATAGAAAACGATCTCGATGGAGGAACCTATCTCGAAGGGGATCTGATCGTGACGACGGTGACGGGCCAGCGGCAGGAAATTTGCCGGCGCAACGAGATCCGAATGTTGGGCCATCACAACGTGGAAAACGTGATGGCGGCTGCCACGTACGCCTCGGTGTGGGGCTGTCCCGTCGAGGTGATCAGGCACGTGGTGACGACCTTTCCCGGACTGGAGCATGCGCTGGAATTGGTTCGAGAGCGAAGAGGCGTGCGTTTCGTGAACGATTCGAAAGGGACGAACGTCGATGCGACGTTGAAGGCGCTGGAGGGCATCGACAATCCGATCTGGCTGATTGCCGGCGGGCGGGACAAGGGTGGAGATTTTGCGCGGTTGACCGAGGCGGTGCACCGCAGGGTCAAGCGGGTGATCGTGATCGGCGAGGCCGCTCCCATCCTAAGGAATGTGTGGAGCGGAGTGACGGAGATCAGCGATGCCGCGACGTTGCAGGAGGCGGTGGAACTGGCGTCGCGCGGCGCCGTCGCCGGCGAAGTCGTATTGCTTTCACCGGCCTGTGCGAGCTTCGACATGTTTACGGACTACCAGGACCGTGGACGGCAATTCAAGGCGGCGGTGTGTGCTCTGCCGGCGTGAGCAATATGGGCCGGTGGGAGTGGATCTGAGCGATGGCCTCAAAATCCGCAGGAACCTTGTCGCTGCCTTGGCCGATGGCCGGCCAGCGATCGGCCAAGCAACGGGTCGCGATGGATCACACCTTGCTCCTCGTCACGTTAACCTTGGCGCTCCTGGGTTTGGTCATGGTCTTCAGCGCCAGTGCCATCGTCGCCGGCAACCGCTTTCAGGATCCGGAATTCTTCTTGAAACGGCAGGTCGCCTGGCTCGGATTCGGCTTTCTGCTCATGCACCTGATCTCACGCATCGATTACAGCCTCTGGAAGAAACTGTCAATTCCCATCCTTCTCTGCATGTCGGTTCTTCTTGTGATGGTGCTCGTGCCTGGTATCGGCATGGCTGCAAAGGGAGCGAGGCGCTGGTTGCGTGCCGGGCCGATTTCAATCCAGCCCGCCGAGATGGTGAAACTCGTGACGGTGATGTATCTCGCCGCGTATCTGACGAAGAAGGCGGACAAGGTGACGATGTTTCGATCCGGCCTGGTCCCCGCGCTGGTCGTGATCGGCGTGCTCTGCGGCTTGGTCTTGCTGGAGCCGGATCTCGGGACGGTGGTTGTCATCGGGTTGGTGGCGGTTGGGATGCTGTTCCTGGCCGGCGCGCGTCTTCCACATCTCGTCGGGCTCGGCCTTTGTGCAATTCCGGCCGTACTCGTGCTGGTGTTGGGATCAAGTTACCGACGACAACGTCTCATGACCTTTCTGGCTCCCTGGAAGGATGCATCGGATGCAGGTTTTCAGATCACACAGTCGTTTCTGGCATTCGGAAGCGGCGGCCCGTTTGGGGTGGGGTTGGGAGAAGGCAAGCAGAAGCTGTTTTTCTTGCCCGAAGCGCACACGGATTTTGTGCTGGCGCTTGTCGGCGAGGAATTGGGTTTGGCCGGCACGGCGAGCGTCATCGTCCTCTTCGCGATTTTTGTGTGGCGTGGATTCCTGATTTCGGCGAGGGCCCGGATGCCGTTCGGCAAGTTTCTGGGGTTGGGCATCACGCTGCTCATCGGACTGCAGGCATTGGTGAACGCTGCGGTCGTGACGGGATTATTGCCGACGAAAGGATTGACATTGCCGTTCGTCAGTTACGGCGGGTCTTCCCTGGTGGTCAGCTTCGTGGGGGTCGGGATGTTGCTGAGCATTTCACGAGACCGGCACGCGGGTGGATCCAAAGGTGGGCGAGGTGAGTCGGATCATTGATGACGATCGTGATTGCGGCAGGAGGAACGGGCGGTCACTTGTACCCGGCCGTCGCGTTGGCACACGAGTTTCTCCGCCGCGAGCCTTCCGTCAGGATCCTGTTCGTCGGCACGTCGCGCGGACTCGAATCGAAGGTGCTGACTCACGAGGGATTCGAACTGGCGTTGATCGATGCGAAACCGGTCATGGGCACTGGGTTGTGGGGTGCGGTGAAAGGTGTATGGGCCATGCCGCTCAGTCTCTGGCAATGCCTGCGGATTATCCGGTCGCGAAAGGCCACGCTCGTGATCGGCGTGGGCGGCTATACGAGTCCAATGATGATCGTGGCTGCGGCTATGAGCGGCGTGACGCGAGTCATCTTGGAACCGAATGCGAACCCCGGCATGGCGAACAAGGCCGTCGGTTCGGTGGCGCAGAGAGTATTCCTGGCATTCGAGTCGGCTGCGGTCTCGTTCGATCCCGGCAAAATTCGCGTGGTGGGCACACCGATCCGTCGAGGGTTTATCGAGGCAGTCGGTCGGGGGCGACAGGGAGATCGACGGACCGGCTCGGCGCACCTGCTGGTTTTTGGCGGCAGTCAGGGGGCGAAAGCGATCAATAGTGCGATGCTCGAAGGACTGTCCGAGATGCTGACGCGACATCCACAGTTGACGATCACCCACCAAACCGGTGAAGCCGACCACGCCCGAGTCTCGGACGCGTACCGACGCGCCGGCGTGACTGCCGCGGTGACACCGTTCATCTATGACATGCCTGCAGCGATTGCCACGGCCGATCTCGTCGTGGCTCGCTCGGGCGCGATGACGATCGCAGAATTGACGACGTGTGGAAAGCCGGCGGTGCTGATCCCACTGCCGACCGCGATCTACGGTCATCAAACGAAGAATGCCCAAGTGATGGAAGCGGCCGGCGCAGCGGTCCTCCTCCCGCAGGCCGAGCTCACTGGGACGAAGCTGGCTCAGACTGTGATCGGGATTTTGGACGACCCGGGTCGGTTGCACATGATGGAGGCGGCCAGCTTGGCATTGAGACGAACCGACGCGGCCGAAGCTATCGTCCGCGAATGCTACGCACTCATGGGAGAGCAGCACGATGATCACCAGTCTATTGGAGAAGCGGGACGCTGATGCTGCAGGTCACAAGAATCGTCAAGGGTTCAATCCTTCACAGTCGGTCGGCGGGCTGAGGCGGGCGCCGATGTTTCGCAAGACGCAGCAGATCCATTTGATCGGGATCGGCGGAGCCGGCATGAGCGGGATCGCGGAGGTCCTGTTGACGCTCGGCTACAAGGTCACCGGCTCCGATCTTCAGGCGTCCGACACGACACGCCGGTTGGAGGAACTCGGTGGACGCATCTTCATCGGCCATCGGGAATCGAACGTCGGCGACGCCCAGGTCGTGGTTATTTCATCGGCCGTCTCGCCGCAGAATCCCGAAGTGATATTTGCCAAAGGCAAGCAGATCCCCGTGATCCCGCGCGCCGAAATGCTGGCCGAGCTGATGCGATTGAAGTTCGGCGTGGCGATCGCCGGAGCCCACGGCAAGACAACGACGACCTCGATGGTGGCCAATGTCCTGGCACAAGGCGGCCTCGACCCCACGATGGTCATCGGAGGCAAAGTCAATGCATTAGGAAGCCACGCGCGACTGGGTCGGGGCGATTTGCTGGTCGCGGAAGCGGACGAGAGCGACGGCTCGTTCCTGCGTCTCTCTCCAACGATCGTCGCGGTGACGAATCTTGACCGGGAACATCTGGATCACTACGGCAGCATGGAACGGATCAACGAGACCTTCTTGGAGTTCATCAACAAGGTCCCGTTTTACGGTCTGGCGGTGCTCTGCGCCGACGACGAACGGCTGCGTACGATCTTTCCGAAGATCGTGAAACGATATCACACCTATGGATTGCAAGAACGGGACGGGCTGACGCCGGATTTCCGTGCGACCGACATTATGGTGAAGCAGTGGGGCTCTGAATTCCGCGCGTTTTTCCGTGGACGCAACCTGGGGCCGTTCCGCCTCTCGGTTCCCGGTATCCATAATGTATCGAATTCGCTGGCGGCGATCGCGATCGGCGTGGAGTTGGACGTGCCGGTGGATCTCATCCGAAAAGCTCTGGCTGCCTTCACCGGTGTGGAGCGGCGATTCCATCTGCGGGGAGAAGCCAACGGCATCATGGTCGTGGATGATTACGGACATCATCCGACGGAGATCAGAGCGACGTTGAGCGCGGCCAAACAGGGATGGAGCGATCGCCGGCTCGTGGTGTTGTTCCAGCCTCATCGCTACACGAGAACCCGCGATCTCCTGGATGACTTCGCCAAGGCGTTCGAGGATGCGGATCAGTTGTTTCTGACGGAAATCTATGCGGCCAGCGAGCAGCCGATCCCCGGCGTGTCCGGCGCGAAATTGGCGGAAGCGATTCGTGCTGCGGGCCATCCGGCCGTCACGTTCGTCGAACGGAAGGAGCAGTTGGTGGATCAGATCGTTTCCCAGGTGAAACCAGGCGACCTCGTGTTGACCTTGGGAGCCGGAGATATCTGGAAAACGGGACCGGGCTTGTTGGCGAGGTTGGGTCCGGGCGTTTGATGCGATGAAAAAGAGCAAGAGACGAAAGGCGGAGAACGGTTGGGAGCGCCGACGTTCACAAAGAAAGACGTGCGGGCGGCGGTGGCGGGCCTCAGAGGAACCGTCTCGTTCGATGCCTCGTTGGATCGCTACACCTCGTTCAGGATCGGCGGACCGGCGGATGCCGTCGTCGAACCGGTGGATGTCGAAGATGTCCGCCGGCTCGTCCTGCAAGCGAGGCGGACGAAGGTTCCGTTGTTCGTCGTCGGCGGAACCAATCTCCTCATCCGTGATGGAGGCATACGCGGCATCGTGATCAGCTTGGTCAAGCTCCGTGCCATCAAAGAGGAGCCGGGTCACGTGCTCTATGCCGAGGGAGGTGTAGGAATGCCGACTGTGATCGGCCACGCGGTCAGACGGTCGCTCGCCGGCTTGGAATGGGCCGCCGGCATTCCTGGAACCGTTGGTGGCTGCGTCGTGATGAACGCCGGTACGAGATTAGGGGAGATGAAAGATTCGGTGAAGGCCGTCCGAATCGTGAAGATGAACGGCGAGGTCCAGGACCTGCCCGCCTCGGTCGTTCGATTCGATTATCGCAGGGCTCATCTGCCGAAAGGGATCGTGGTCGGAGTGTGGCTCCAACTTCAGCAAGGGGTTCGGGAAGAGATCGAACGGGTGGTCAAAGACTATCTCCATTATAGGAAGGACACGCAGCCGCTCGCGATGCCGAGCGCCGGCTGTGTCTTCAAGAATCCCGTGAAGGACTCTGCCGGCCGGTTGATCGAAACGGCCGGTTTGAAAGGATGGCGGGTCGGGGATGCCGAGGTCTCTCTCAAACATGGGAATTTTATCGTGAACCGTGGGCAGGCGAGTGCGGCCGATGTGATCGCGCTCATTCGGAAAATCCGGCAGGCGATCAAGCGGCAGTTCGGCGTGCGGTTGGATCTCGAGCTGAAAATCGTCGGAGAGGCGTAGCCATGACGGCGGATCGACCCCTGCTCACACAGGCCAGAATCGGCGTGTTGATGGGAGGACAATCGTCGGAGCGCGATATCTCCTTGCGGACCGGCGCGGCCGTGCATCGGGCGCTCCGCCGCCGAGGCTACGACGCGGTGGAGATCGATGTCGGCTCCTCATTGGCTGAGGACATGCGCGATCACAAGATCGCCGTGGCGTTTCTTGCGTTGCATGGACCGGGAGGGGAAGACGGTTCGATTCAGGGATTCCTCGAGACGCTGGGAATTCCATATACCGGGTCGGGAGTCCATGCCAGCGCGATCGGCATGCACAAGGTGACGACGAAGACCATCCTGGCTGCGCACAAGATTCCCGTTCCCGCCGGAACGGTCATCCGCCGAGGAGAACAGATTTCCAGTGTCTCGGCTCTACGGGCAGCCAAATTGCGTTGGCCCGTGGTGGTGAAGCCGGCCTCCGAAGGATCCACGATCGGCGTGACGATTGTAAAGAAGCCCTCTCAGTGGAGCGAGGCCCTGGCATTGGCACACCGATACGATCGTGAAGCCATGGTTGAAGCGTACATTCCGGGACATGAGGTCACCGTCTCCCTTCTCGGCCGCGAAGACGAACGTCCTCTTGTCTTGCCGACTGTGGAGATTGTCGCACCGGGCGGATTCTACGACTTCGCCGCGAAGTATGAGAAGGGGAAGACGCAATATCTTTGCCCCGCGCCGCTGTCGGCGGCGGTCACGAAACAACTCCGTACCCTGGCGCTGTGCGCATACGAAGTCCTGGGATGCGCCGGCCCAGCTCGCGTGGATTTCCGGATCACCCCGCGAGGCCGTCCCTATGTCCTAGAGATCAATACGGCGCCCGGCATGACGGAGACCAGTCTGTTGCCGATGGCAGCGGCCCAAGCCGGGCTCGATTACGAGCGGCTGACTGAATGTATTCTCGAATCGGCGATAGCCAGAGCCCAACAGATGGGTCTTGGAAGCACGAGGACGGTCGCATGATCCGGCTGTTCGGACAGAAGCGAAAGGCCAAGGCCGCTGCCTACCGCTCGAATCGTTGGAAGGGATTGCGAGCGAGTCAGGCAGATGAAGAACGCCAACAAGTCCGGCGGTCGCGCAGAATGGAACTTGGATGCCGGATCGCATCCCGTGCCGTCATCGCCGCCGGGATTGCAGGAATTGGATGGGGCGGGACCTTCGCAATCCGTGAGATTGGGCCGCTGATTCAGCGTGGCTTGGAAATACGGGAGATCCAAATCGAAGGGGTGCACCATGTGACGAAAGACGACGTCCTGAACCGGTTGGCGCTGAGAAAAGGCATCGCGTTACATCAAGTCAGTCTGTCGTATCTGGCCGAACGGCTTCGGAGTGTCTCATGGATCAAGGAGGCCACGCTGGAGCGGCTGCCTCTCCATACCCTACGAATCACTATCCTGGAGCGAAAACCCGCCGCGATCGTCCGGGTCGGTTCCGATCATTTTCTGACGGATGACGAAGGCGTGGTTTTGGCGCGCCTCGGTGCGCAGGACGAACCGACCTTGCCTCTTGTGGTCGGAGCCGACGCCAAGCCGTTGTTGCAAGGCGACGGACGTCTCCAGAGCACCATCCGGTCGGCGATCGAACTGGCCAAGGCCATGGCCCATAGCGTCGAAGGACGGGTGGAGATCGATGTCTCGAACCCGTTGAGCTTCGTCGCCTCAACGAGAGGTCTTCGGTTTCAGTTCGGTGAAGAATCCGTAGTGGAGCAATGGCGTCGGTTCCAAATGGTGAAGGCCGTGTTCAGATCCAGCGCGTTCGACGGGAAAAAGCGCGAAGGCGGAGAAGTCGATTTACGGTACGACAATCGCGTGATCGTTCGAGAGAGGGGGTGACGTCGTGGCGAAGCGGGATCACATTCTCGTCGGACTGGACATTGGCACTACGAAGATCTGCGCCATCGTCTCCGAAATCACCGAGGACGGTTCGCTCAACATCATCGGGGTCGGGTCCAGCCCGTCACGCGGCCTTCGCAAGGGCGTGGTGGTGGACATCGAGAGCACGGTGGAATCGATCAAAAAGGCGGTTGAAGAGGCCGAGTTGATGGCGGCGGTTCAGATCAATTCCGTCTACACCGGCATCGCCGGCAACCATATTTCCGCGGAAAATTGCAAAGGGGTCGTCGCACTGAAAAAGGCCGAAGTGACCAGGGAGGATGTGCAGCGCGCCATCGAAAGCGCCAGGACGTTGGCCGTCATTCCTCACGAACGCCGCATTCTCCATGTATTGCCCAGGGAATTCATGGTGGACGGACAGGAGGGCGTGCGCGAACCGCTGGGCCTGTCGGGCAACCGCCTGGAGGTCAATGTGCACGTCATCACCGGCGCCGTGACCTCTGCCCAGAACATCATCAAGAGTGTGAACCGCGCGGGACTCGATGTCGTCGACATTATCCTGCAGCCCCTCGCCTCAAGCGAGGCGGTCCTCAGCCAGGAAGAGCGTGATCTCGGCGTGGCGATGGTGGATCTCGGCGGCGGGACGACCGACCTGGCGATTTACCTCGACGGAAGCATCCGGCACTCCGCAGTCCTTCCCATCGGAGGCCAGAATTTGACCAAAGATCTGGCGATCGGACTGCTCACCTCGCAGACCGAGGCCGAGAAGATCAAAGTGCAGCACGGTTTGGCGCGCACGGAACTCGTCCACGGTCATGAGCGGGTCGAAGTCCCGTCGGTCGGGGATCGTCCGGCGCGAACGTTTACGCGAAGGGACATTGCAGAAATTCTCGAACCGCGTGTGGAAGAAATGTTTGAACTGGTTCGGCGGGAAATCGCACGGGCCGGATACGAGGGCATGTTGGGCGCAGGTGTCGTCATCACCGGAGGAACCTCGTTGCTTGAAGGGATGCCGGATGCCGCGGAACACGTGTTGAATCTTCCCGCTCGACGGGGCGCCCCATCGGGAATCGGCGGTCTCCGGGATATTGTCAGCAACCCCATGCACGCCACCGGCGTCGGTCTGTTGCTGCATGCGCGGCGCCACACGGAAGAAATGGTCGCCTCCGGTTTGCGGAACGGCCGGCCGCTGAGTCGAGTGTTGGATCGCATGAAGTCCTGGGTGTTCGAGTTTTTCTAACCGGCGCGCGCGGTGCGGGACCGCCACGCGGCTATTCCAAGGGAGGTGCCCCGATGTTCTCATTCCAGGAAGATATCGTTTCCCCGGTCCGAATCAGGGTGATCGGTGTCGGGGGGGCCGGATGCAATGCTGTCAACACGATGATTGCATCGGGGTTGGCCCGCGTCGATTTCATCGCCGCGAACACCGATCTTCAAGCATTGGACCGGTCGCGCGCGTCCTACAAAGTTCAATTGGGACCTGAGCGCACCAGAGGACTGGGCGCGGGAGCGAAGCCGGAGATTGGAAAGGAATCGGCGCTGGAAAGTAAAGATCAGGTCCGCGAGTGCCTCGAAGGCGCCGATATGGTGTTCGTGACCGCCGGCATGGGAGGGGGAACAGGAACCGGTGCGGCGCCTATCGTCGCGAGCATCGCCAGAGAACTGGGTATCCTGACGGTCGGAGTGGTGACCAAGCCCTTTCAATATGAGGGCCACCGACGGATGCACCATGCGGACGAAGGGATCAGAGATCTGCGCCGCCATGTCGATACCCTGTTGATTATTCCGAACCAACGACTCCTCGGGATTGTGGATAAGGCAACGCCTCTCCTTGAAGCGTTCAAGGTTGCCGACGACGTGTTGCGTCAAGCGATCCAAGGCATCGCCGACGTGATTACGACGACCGGCCACGTCAACGTGGACTTTGCCGACGTGCGCACAATCATGTCTCACACGGGGCGGGCGGTCATGGGCATGGGCGTCTCGCGGGGGACCAATCGCGCGATCGAAGCGGCGCAGAAGGCCATCTGCAGTCCTTTGCTGGAGGAAGGCAGCGTCGAGGGCGCGCGCGGCGTGCTGCTCAATATCACGGGCGGGCCGAACATGTCGTTGCACGAAATCGAAGAGGCGGCATCGATCATTCAGCAAACCGCCGATCCCGAGGCGAACATCATTGTGGGCCAAGTCATCAATCCGGACATGGGCGACGATCTGGTCGTGACCGTGATCGCGACCGGCTTCGAGCGGGAAGAGCAGGCGGCGCCGGTGGCGGTTGCGGCAGGCAGCAGAACAGCCCGTGTGGCGCAGCAGGTCTTGAACGGCATGGGAGCGGCGGTCGCGGAACGACCGCACAAAGATTTGGATCGCCCGACGTTTTTGCGCCGCATGGGTGAACAAACACAATCCATGGACCGGGTTGCGGTCGTGGCCGATGACGAGTGGGATGTGCCGACCTTTTTACGCAAACAAGCCGACTGAGCATGCGGATAGTTTAAAAGCCTTTTTCATTTAGGCTCATCCGCATCCTGACCTGTCGAGAAGAATAAGGTGAGACGGTGAGCGCCTCGGTCATTACGGTGCCGGCATTCGCGTCGAAACGGGATGGTATCCGGCATTTTTTCGGTACTCGGGCGCATGCCGACTCTGTGACGTTCGATGTCGGTGTGCCGGTTCGGACGGAGGGGAAGAGCGGCCGCGAATGGTTGCTCTCCGTGAAACAGGTTCATGGAACCGATGCTTTGGTCGTGGACCGCCCCCTGACCGAGGCGGATCGATTCGACGGGGGATGGGATGCACTGATCACGGATCAGCCCGGCGTAACGGTCGCGGTCAGAACCGCCGATTGTGTGCCCGTGCTGGTCTACGATCGCCGTCGCCGGGCTGTGGCGGCGATTCATGCCGGCTGGCGGGGAACAGTGGCTGGGATCGTTCCGAAGACGATCGGCATGTTGATGGACCGCTTCAAGATTACGAAGGCGGATCTCCGCCTCAGCATCGGTCCGTCGGCCGGTTCTTGCTGCTATGAGGTGGACGAACCGATCCTCGCGTCCCTGCGACAAGCATGGTCGGACTGGCAATTGGTCATCCACGATCAGCGTGGAACGGCGGCATATTTGGATCTCAAGAAGCTGATTCGCCGCCAGATTGAAGGGATCGGCATCGGAAGTCGACAAATCACCACTGTAAACCTCTGCACGATCTGTCAGGACCAACTGTTTTATTCGTATCGGCGGGATGGACGCGTTAACGGGACGATGATCAGCGGCATTACATTGCTGTCTCACTAAGATTGGCTGTATCCCCCGACATCCATGTTCCGTCGCGATGCGACGCTCGTTGTTTCGCCGGTATGGACGACGGTGCACAGAGTGCCATCCCCGATCGTATCCAGCTTGTCCTGGATCGCATTGATCGAGCGGTGCATGTGTCCGGACGCAGGGCTGGCTGCGTCCGTCTCGTGGCGGCGACCAAGACGGTT
Organism: Nitrospira sp.; assembly: GCA_035252115.1. GTDB lineage: Bacteria > Nitrospirota > Nitrospiria > Nitrospirales > Nitrospiraceae > Nitrospira_C. The sequence continues at coordinate 23,584 of DATFDJ010000065.1, forward strand.
CCCGTGGACGCGATCCGTGAAGCGGCTTCCGCGGGGCTGCGATTCGCCGGAGAAAGCCGATTGCAGGAAGCGCTTCCGAAGATTCAAGCCTTGCGGGAGGAGCCTCTGCGATGGCATTTTATCGGTCGGCTGCAACGGCGGAAGGTCCGCGACATTGTCGGGAAGTTTGAGCTGATCCATTCGGTGGATAGTGTCGAACTGGCCCGGGAGATCGACCGCCGCGCCGGATCAGCCGGTGTTCGGCAGGCGGTGTTGTTGGAAGTGAACGTGGGCGGAGAAGCGGCGAAGGGCGGCTTCCGGATAGAAGAGTTGAGCGCGGTTCTTCCGCGAGTCGGCGAACTGCCTCATATCAAGGTGATGGGTCTGATGGCGATCCCTCCACAGGTCGACGAGGCGGAACGGGCCAGGCCCTACTTTCGCCGGATGCGAGAACTGGCGGAAGAATTGTCTCAGTTGCACATTCCCGCGATTTCGATGGACGAGCTCTCCATGGGAATGTCGGACGATTATATAGTCGCTATTGAAGAAGGAGCGACCATCGTGCGCGTCGGGACGGCGATTTTCGGAGCGCGCCGCACGTGACCGAGCAGCGAATCGCCTTTGTCGGCGGCGGACTGATGGCGGAGGCACTCATCGGCGGGCTCATGGTGAGCAAATTATGCCGTCCTACAGCGATATGGGCCACCGATCCCGTTTCCTCGCGGCGCGACCGACTGAAAGGGAGCTTCGGGATCCGGGTGGGAGAGCACAATCGGGAAGCGGTGAAATGGGCCGACATCGTGGTGTTGGCGGTCAAGCCGCAGTCGTTGCCCGGTGTCTTGCAGGAAATCGGTTCGAGCCTTGCCGGGCGCCTCACGATTTCCATTGTTGCGGGAGTGACCATTGCCAGTATCCAAGGTCAAGCGCCTTCCGCCGACAAAGTGATCCGTGCGATGCCGAACCAGCCGGCGGTGGTGCGCGATGGCGTTACGGCTCTCTCAACGGGAACGAGTCTGTCCGAAGTTGACTGGCAATCCGCTCGCGCAATCTTCGAAGCTGTCGGTCGCGCCGTTGTCATTGACGAGCGATTGATGGACGCGGTGACGGGGCTCAGCGGCAGCGGTCCGGCATATGTCTTTCTAGTCATAGAGGCGCTGGCCGATGGAGGCGTGAAAATGGGGTTGTCCCGCGAGACAGCGGAACTCTTGGCCGCGCAAACCGTCTTGGGTGCCGCGCGGATGGTACTGGAATCCGGCGAGCACCCAGCCGAGCTGAAGGATCGAGTCGCGTCGCCGGGAGGAACGACAATCGCCGGCCTGCATGCCCTTGAACAGGGAAGCTTCCGTGCTACACTGATGGGGGCCGTGGAAGCGGCGACCAGACGATCTCAGGAGTTGGGACGCTGATGTTCATCGGCGGCAACATTCTTCAAGCGGTCGCCACGGTGCTCGATACGGCGTTGTGGCTCTATATGTGGATCATCATTGCCCGAGCGCTTATCTCATGGGTGAATCCCGATCCCTGGAATCCGATCGTTCAATTTCTGGAGCGCGTGACGGAGCCGGTCTTGGCGCCGATCCGAAGTTGGATCGGTTGGCGCATGGGCATCGATCTGTCTCCGATCATTGCCATTCTCGCCATTACATTCCTGCAGATTGCTCTGGTTCAGACGCTGAGAGACATCGCGGTCCGCATGAATTGAGGATGCAGGGGGATGCCATGAAAATCACACCGCTCGATATTCAACAAATGACCTTCAAGGTTGGGTTTCGCGGCTACGACAAGGAGGAAGTCAACCGGTTCTTGGAAGAGCTTGCCGAGACGGTCGAGTTGCTGAACCGCGACAATGCCGTTCAACGGGAAAAGATCGTGTTTCTCGAACAGCAGGTTGCCGAGCTCAAACGAACGGAGGTCACTCTCTCCAACACCCTGCTTTCCGCGCAGACGCTGGCGGAAGACGTCAAACGCGCCGCCCAACGCGAGGCCGAGCTGGTAGTCAAGGAATCGGAATTGAAGGCGGGCGAAATGTTGCGGCAAGCGAGAGTGGAATTGACGAATACGCAACGCGATTTGACCGCCCTTCAGAAACAACGACTCCTCATGGTCGAGCGGCTGCGCGCCACGCTGCGGACCTTCGAACGGATGCTGGAGGTCGAAGAACAGGAAGCGTTTACCGATGCGGCTTCGACGTCCGAAGACAACCTCGAAGGACAATCGAGCACGGCTCTCTAGTCGAGACCGAACCACCGCTGCATCCAGTTTCCCCGGTTCGGCTCGCGTCTGTTCCGACTCCGCTCCATTTCTCTCATGACGGCTCCTCCCGCGATTCAGCGTGCAATGCAGAAGGCTGTGGATGATGGTGTGTTTCCGGGCGCCGTACTCGCCGTCCGTTTCCGTTCGCGGATGCAATACATCCAACCCGTTGGACGATTGTCTTACGGACCGGACAGCCCGTTCGTCCGACCTTCCACCTTCTATGATCTCGCGTCGTTGACCAAACCCTTGGTGACGGTGACATCGATTGCATTGTTAGTGCAGCACCGCACGCTTCGTCTTGAAGATCCCGTGTGTCGTGTCTTGAGCGAGTTGGAGCGATCTGCTATCGGACAGGCGACCGTCAAAGACCTGCTCACCCATAGTTCCGGCCTGCCCGGATGGAGACCGCTGTATGAACGTCTGGCTGCCAAGGGGCTTTCGCCGGCTCATGCGATGCCGACGTCTGTCCGAGAGGCCGCGGTGCAGCTCATCGGCGAGGAACCTTTGATCTATGAGAAAGGAGCGAAGAGCCTCTACAGCGATCTGGGTTTTATTCTGCTTGGGGCGATGATCGAGCGAGTGACCGGGCTGACGCTGGATCGATGGTATGAGCAAGCCGTCGCATCTGTTCTTCATGCCGGCTCCCTGATGTATTGCCCCCTCTCACCGGAGCGGCATGGCTCTCCCGTCTCGGGTCTCGATCGGACCAGTATTGCACCGACCGAATATGATGAGTGGAGAAACACCCTGCTCCAAGGGGAGGTGCATGATGAAAACGCGGCGGCGCTAGGTGGAGTCGCGGGACATGCCGGACTGTTTGGAGTCGCTGAATCGGTTCTCGCCGTCTCTGGCGCGTGGCTCCAAGCGTGTCAGGACAAAAAGGCCTTTCTGGACCCGGCGGTTGCGCGGCGTTTCACCGCGCGCGGGGAAGAAGTCCCTGATTCCACATGGGCGTTGGGATGGGATACTCCATCGACACCTTCATCGTCCGGAAGGTATTTTTCACCGGAATCATTCGGTCATCTCGGCTATACCGGCACATCGCTGTGGATCGACCCGGCACGCGACCTCGAGGTTGTGCTCTTATCCAATCGAGTCCATCCAACTCGGAGAAACGAAAAAATCCGCGAGTTCAGGCCGTCGATTCACGATCTTGTAGCGGAGGAATGCATGAAAAGCGTGTAACGAATGTCAGGAAGGATCCGGGTACTCGACCCAGGTTTCTTTCTCCGCGAGGTACTTCGCGCCTTTGAAGTTAGCCCTGGTCCTCAACCGGCGGAAGCCCAGATGCTGTAGCTTGTCGACGAGTTCGGTCACCGCGGTGGAAACGGTCGGATGTGATTGGCTCTCCACTGTCAGTGCTTCGTACATGACTTTGGCGGCATATCCGGACGGGGTGCGATTCACCAGAATGGCGCGATTGAAGTAGCGGTCGCTCGGATCTACACCTTCGATCTGATGCTTTTCGACCAGTCCTTCCTTCTTGAACAGCGATGTCAGGGAACTCATGGCGCCCTCTCAGATCATGAACCGGTGTCAGTATAGGAGAGGTTCCTTGCCAACTGCAAGAGATTGACAAGTCCTTCAGGCGTTCCTATCATTTCGCGCCGATTGCGGCGGGGCTTGCTCCAACAGCATGAATATCCCCAACAGTCTCACGCTGCTCCGCATCCTTCTCATTCCGGTCTATATCGGGTTGCTGATCTATGAGGAGTACGATCATGCACTCATCGTACTGTTGGTCGCGGGGGTGACCGATGCGCTCGACGGGACCATCGCTCGAGCGGCGAATCAGAAGACACGGCTCGGAGCCTTTCTCGATCCACTCGCCGATAAGCTGCTGCTGACGTCCGGCTTCGTCACGCTCTCGACAACGCATGTGATTCCATCGTGGGTGACGATCGTCGTGGTGAGCCGTGATGTGATGTTGCTGTTGGGCACGGCTGTGGCACAGCTCACGGACACTGACATCGATATCACACCGACTTTCCTGGGAAAGGGAACGACATTTCTCCAATTGACCTATGTATTGCTCGTCATATTCTTGAGTTCGCGTCATATTGAACTCGGCTATCTCTATCCGCTCTTACTTGGAATGGTGGTATTTACCGTGACATCGGGATTTCATTATTTGTATCGGGGCTATAAGCGAGTTGGGTCGGTCGGACCATGATGCGTCAGTGTTTGCTTGGGTCGTGCCCGTGTGAGAAGAGTCCGCATAACATGAGGCCGCGCAGATCCTGCATTTGTTTGACAGGTTGTGAAACCGTCAGTAGACTCGCCTGGTAAAGATCTCTACCAGAATATTTTCTCGTCCAAAGCCTGCACCAATCAGCCGGCGGGAGACCTATGGCGACTTTTGCATATGTAGGACGCTCACGATCGGGCGCGGTGAAAAAGGGTGAACTGAACGCCAAGACCCGCGATGAAGCGGTCGATCAACTTCGAAAGCAAAACATTGTCGTCACCAGTCTCGACGAAAAGGCGGGAAAGGGCGGCTTCAACATCAGCTTCGGCTCCGGTCTCACGGACAAGGATCTTGTGGTGTTTACCCGGCAGTTCGGGACTATGATCAATGCCGGTCTTCCACTCGTCCAATGTTTGGAAATCCTGTCGACCCAATCCGAAAACAAAGTGCTGCGCGAAACGGTCGGAGAAGTCAAGACGCAGGTCGAAGCGGGGTCCACGTTCTCGGACGCGTTAAAGCGCCATCCCAAAGTGTTCGATGATCTGTACGTCAACATGGTGCATGCCGGAGAAGTCGGTGGATTGCTCGATACCATTTTAACCAGGTTGGCCAAGCACATTGAAAAGGCCATGAAACTCAAAGGCCAGATCAAATCCGCGATGGTGTATCCTATCGCCATCATGGGCGTCGCGGTGATTGTCATCACGGTCCTGATGGTATGGGTTATCCCTATTTTCGCGAAAATGTTCTCCGAGATGTCCGGAGGAAAAGTGGGACTGCCTGGCCCGACCCAGATTGTGATCGACGTGAGCAACTTTTTTCAGAGTGCCTGGTACATCGTGTTCGGAGGGATGGCGGCCGGAATATTTGGAATCAAGAAATACTATGCGACACCCAATGGCAGAATCGTCATTGACAAACTCCTCCTCAAAGCACCGATCATCGGTGATTTGATCCGGAAAGCTTCTGTCGCGAAGTTCACCCGTACGCTGGGAACACTCCTGGCCAGTGGCGTGCCTCTGTTGGACGGCCTGACGATTTGCGCCAAGACCTCCGGCAACAAGGTGATCGAGGGAGCCTTGATGGATGCGCGCGTCAGTATTAGCGGGGGAAAGACCATCTCCGAACCCCTGGCGAAAAGCGAGACGTTCCCGAAAATGGTCACCCACATGATCGCGGTCGGTGAATCCACGGGAGCCCTCGATGCGATGCTGGGAAAGATCGCGGACTTCTACGAGGACGAAGTGGATCAGGCCGTTGCCTCGCTCACCTCCCTGCTCGAACCCATGATGATGGTATTTCTAGGCACGATCATTGGATTCATCGTGATCGCCATGTACTTACCGATCTTCACGATGGCGTCCGCGATTGGGTAATGTACGACAAGCATAGAGGCCGCTGCTGAGTCCCTGTCGGCTGACCGTCACACGATACAATACCGTCCGGATCTTTGCCGGTCACGTCCATCATTCCTCCGTCACATCAGTATCATTTGTAACATTTCGGCAGGATGACCGTTCGCATGGATGAACTGCGAACCAGACTGCGATGGCTGATGACCTTTCGGGTGACAATCGTCACCCTCCTGCTCGGGCTCTCCCTGGTGTTCCAAGTTACGAGAGGCGGGCAGGTCGAAACGTATTATGCGTTGATCGTCATCACATACGGCTTGACAATTCCTTCGGTCCTTCTCCTGCCCTATCTCAACTCTTCGGCTGCCCTTACCGCGTTTTTCTGGACGCAAGTCGCCTTCGATTTCGCCCTGGAGACCGTGTTGGTGAGCCGCACCGGGGGAGTCGAAAGTCCATTTGCCGTGCTTTATATCATGACGGTCACGATCGCGAGTTTGGTGCCTCGGAAGCGCGTGGGGCTTTACGCGGCCTGCGGGTGCATCATCCTCTTCGGAGCGGTGACGAATCTGCAGTTCTATGGAATCGCGGAGAGTTGGGGGTGGATCAACCGAAGTCATCTGGAAGCTCCCGAAACCTTTCAGACCTTCGGCATATACGCGCTGGCCCTCCTCGTCGTCGGACTCTTAAGCGGTACATTGGCCGATCAGTTGCAGCAGGCCGACCAATCGTTGCGCGAAAAAGAACAAGGGCTGAACCAGTTACAAGCTTTCCATGAAAATATCGTGCAAAGCATCAGCAGCGGGGTGTTTACCGCCGATGCCCGAGGGGCGATCACGTCGTTCAATCCCGCTGCCCAAGAGGCGACGGGCTACACGCTCGATCTCGTGATGGGTCGGTCGTGGCGGGAAGTGTTCAATTGGCATCCGAATGACGCCGCTGCCGACTGCGACCTCGGCACATGGCCGGCCATGACCCGGTTCGAGGTGGAATGTAAACGAGCCGACGGCAACCGTCTGGTCCTAGGCATGACGGTGTCCCCGCTCCATGAGCAAGGGCAACCGGCGGGCTTGGTCGGTGTCTTCAAAGACTTGACTCAGATTCGAGACATGGAAGAGGAGATGCGGCGCAAGGAATGGCTGGCCAATCTTGGCGAGATGTCCGCGGGCATGGCTCACGAAATCAGAAATCCCCTCGGCGCGCTGGCCGGGGCGATGCAAATGCTGCGGACGGAAACGCCGGTCGAGGAGACGGACCGTCGATTGATGGACATCGCGATCAGAGAGGCCACCAGGCTCGACGCGATCATCACCGAATTTTTGCAATACGCCCGGCCGCCCGCATTGAATCTTGCCGAGTACGATATTAACAAAGTGCTTGCCGAGACTTTGGATCTGATCCAACATGAAGTTCGAACGCGACCCATGATCTCGATCGCCACCAAACTGGCGGCGGGAACATTGATTGCGAAGATCGACCAGAACCAGATACGGCAGGTGTTTTGGAACCTCGCGACAAATGCGTTTCAGGCCATGCCGAAGGGAGGCCAGTTGACCATCGCGACCGGATGCCGCCATGTCGACGTGGGAGGGCGGAAAGGGGACGTTGTCGAGATCGCGTTTCAGGATCAGGGAGAAGGAATTCCCAGACAGAACCTGGACAAGATTTTTCTTCCTTTCTTCACGACCAAGAAGGAAGGATCGGGATTGGGCTTGGCGGCGGTGAACCGCATCGTGGATCTGCATGGAGGATGGATCAAGGTCGAGAGCTAGCCGCACCAGGGAACCCGATTCGTGGTCTGTTTGCCGTGCTCCGGAGAAGAGGGAGTGAGACTCTGGCATGAGGGACTGACGCCGTGGAAAAGATCTTAGTCGTCGACGACGAAAAAAGCCTCCGCGAAGTGATGAGCATCATGCTCAAACGTGCCGGGTATGCCGTCATCGAAGCCTCGGACGGGGAAGAAGCCATCGGACAAGTCAACAAGGAGATCTTCGACCTGGTCATTACCGACCTTCGCATGCCGAAAGCCGACGGCATGGATGTCCTCAAGGCGGTCAAATCGTCGTCGCCAGAGACCGTCGTACTGGTCGTCACTGCGTTTGCGACGGCCGACTCCGCCGTCGAAGCCATGAAACAAGGCGCCTATGATTATCTGACCAAACCGTTCCAGGTCGATGAGGTTCAACTGATCATCCGCAATGCGCTGGAGAAGCGGCGGCTGTCCACCGAAAACATGCTGCTCAAGCGTGAGATGGCGAGCCGGTCGTCGTTCGCGCAGATCGTGGGACAGAGTGAAGCCATGCAGAAAGTATTCGACGTCGTGCGCAAAGTCGCCGATGCGAAGAGCAATGTGCTCATTTGCGGCGAAAGTGGGACGGGAAAGGAACTCGTCGCCCGGGCGATCCACTACAACAGCTCGCGCAGCGCCATGCCGTTTGTCGCCGTCAATTGCAGCGCGGTTCCCGAAACGCTGCTCGAAAGCGAGCTGTTCGGCCACATGAAAGGATCGTTTACGGGAGCCGTGGCGAACAAGGTCGGTTTGTTCGAGGTCGCCAACGGAGGGACGATCTTCCTCGATGAGATCGGCGACACGACGCCCGCGATCCAGGTGAAGCTATTGCGCGTCATTCAAGAGCGGGAATTCCGCCGGGTCGGCGGCAATCAAGACATCAAAGTCGATGTGCGCGTGATCGCGGCCACGAATCGTGAGTTGGAGAAGGCGGTGGCGGACGGCTCTTTCCGCGAGGACTTGTACTATCGGTTGGACGTCATCCCCATTCGCTTGCCGCCTCTGAGGCTCCGGACGGGGGACATTCCGTTGCTGGTCAGCCATTTCCTCGATAAATTCGCTCAGGAGAGCGGAAAGCCGGCCCCCACCCTCACCTCCGAAGCGATGCATGTTTTGCTGGGTCACGAATGGCGCGGGAACGTCAGGGAACTGGAAAATTTGCTGGAACGGGTCGTGGCATTTTGCGGCGGCTCTCCGGTAACAGATGCCGATGTGCAAGGGTGGCTGCACCATGCCATGGCTCCTCAATCGCAGGTCGGCGTCCCTGCCGATCTTCCGGATGACGGACTGGATCTCGAAGCGTTGATCAACGGCATCGAGAAGGATCTCCTCGTGAAAGCGTTGGAACGATCCCGATGGGTGAAAAAGAAAGCGGCCCGGCTTCTCCGGCTCAACACCAGGTCGTTCCGCTACCGCTTGGAGAAGTATGCTATAAAAGGAGGTCGTGACTAATCCCGCCTCCGAATCCGAAGCAGAATTTTCATCTCCCCATCTCACCGTTTCGGCCCCCGCCAAAATCAATCTCATCCTTCGAATTCTCGATCGTCGTCCTGACGGCTACCACAATCTCTGGTCGATCATGCAAACGGTCGCGCTCAAAGACGAGATCCAATTGCAAACATGCCATGAGACTCGCGACATCCAGCTTCGATGCGATGCGGAAGAGTTGGCCACAGATCACGGCAATCTGGTCTACCGGGCGGCTCGTGCGGTGCTGGATCGGGCCCGTGCGGATGTCGGGCTGGACATTGGGCTGAAAAAGACGATTCCGATGGGAGCCGGGCTGGGAGGAGGGAGCAGCGATGCAGCCGCGACAATCGTAGGCCTGAACCGGCTTTTACAATTGGGTTGGTCTCAAGCCCAGATGGCGGAGATCGGACAGTCACTCGGAAGCGACGTGCCGTTTTTTCTGTTCGCTCCGTCCGCCGTCGTCTCTGGCAGAGGAGAGAACGTCAAGCCGGTCAGACTGCGTCAACGACGATGGACTGTCTTGGTCAACCCTGGATTCAGCATCGAAACGAAGTGGGCGTATCAGGAATTAACCGCCACACGAAAAGGCGTCCGTCCGTTGACGGAACTGCAGAAGCGATTGGACGGGCAGTTGGAAATGGATTGGCAGCAGGTGGCAGAGGCCGCGGAAAACGATTTCGAGACGCCGATCTTTGCCAAACACGGGATATTGGCCGATATCAAGCAAGCCCTCCTAACCTCGGGTGCCGAAGCGGCCCTCTTGTCCGGGAGCGGGGCAACCGTGTTCGGCATATTCAAGGATGAAGGTGTCGCACGCGCGGCAGCCGGCTCATTCGCCGGCCGCGACCGCATCAAAACCTTTGTCGTGTCGACCTGTTCCGGCCCGCTCACTGCCCAATAGTATCGTATGGTTTATCTCGGCCTCGGTTGACAAGATCGGGTTCCTTCCGTTAGAGTGCTGTCCCTCAGTTGGCTTCCTCAACAGCGTGCAGCGAAGAGAGGTAGGCGGGTTCAAATTTACGCCCACCGACGCCCGCCGTCGAGAAGAACCACGTACGCATTCAAGATTCCGCAACCGCGTTCAATGGCCGTGTAAAGGGAATCGATGAGCCGAGAACTGATGATTTTCTCCGGCAACGCGAATCCGGCCCTCGCCCACGAGATTTGCGCCTATCTCGGGGCGAAACTCGGGGATGCCACAGTGGCGTCGTTCAGCGACGGGGAAATTCGCGTCCGGATCGAGCAAAATGTGCGCGGAGCGGACGTCTTCGTCGTCCAGTCGTCGTGCGAGCCGGTCAACGACTCCCTCATGGAGTTGCTGATTATGATCGACGCCTTGAAGCGATCGTCGGCGAACCGCATCACCGCCGTCATCCCCTACTTCGGCTATGCCAGGCAGGATCGCAAGGATGAACCGCGGGTGCCGATTTCAGCGAAGCTCGTCGCCGACCTCATCAGCACGGCGGGCACCGATCGCGTCCTTACCATGGATCTCCATGCAGGACAGATCCAGGGATTTTTCAATGTGCCCGTGGACCATCTCTATGCGCTGCCCGTCCTCTTGGACTATATCACCAAGAAGAAAGTCAGTGATCTCGTGATCGTCTCGCCCGACGCCGGCGGTGTGGAGCGGGCCCGTGCCTTCGCCAAGCGGTTGCAAGCCAATCTCGCCATCATCGACAAACGACGCGAGGGCCCCAATCAGGCGCATGTCATGAACATCATCGGCGACGTGCAGGGTAAGAGCGCGCTGCTTCTCGACGACATGATCGATACGGCCGGCACGATTGTCCAAGGCGCCCAGGCGTGCGAGGACAAGGGTGCGAGACAGGTCTGGGCGGCCTGTACCCATGCGGTGCTGTCCGGGCCCGCACTCGAGCGGCTCCAGCAGTCCTGTCTCACGCAGGTCGTGGTGACGAATACGATTCCACTGAAAGGCAAAGATCAGATCTGTACCAAGTTGCACCAGTTGTCGGTCGCTCCGTTGCTGGGGGAAGCGATCCGGCGCATTCACGAAGACGAGTCGGTGAGCTCCTTGTTTGCCTGACGGGCAACGCGAAAGAGGACACT